>NZ_JBQQCB010000126.1:0-29023 GCF_052246675.1 Nonomuraea sp. KM90
ACCGGGGACGAACCGATAGCGACACCTGACCACCTCGGGGGAATGATCGACTTCGCCGACCCCAGAAGCCTCACAGTTACTGATCAGTCGCCCTTCGGGACATGCCGGATGTTTCAACATTCCCGACAGAGTCAAGCTAAGACATGGCCACGGTGGTGCCTCTGCTGACTGGCAAGGGCGTGGCGGGTGGTGGCCGGCCCTCACCCCATCGCCTGGACTGGTACGGGCTGAGGGGCAGGTGGACAATGACTGCCCACCTGCTCGGACTCGGTCTCGCTCCGTGAGGATGTCGTGTCCGTACGTGCCTATCGCGTAACCCAGATCGGATCAGAACCCGGGTGGTGGGGTCGCGGCCGGACCCGGTGTGACATGCAGGACGATCACGCCGTCGTTATAGGTTTCGGCGCTCGTCACCATCCAACTCGGATCGATGCGGGAAGCGGGCACGTCATACTCGAAGCGTACGACCTTGTTGTCGCCGTTGCGGTGCGGCCAGCCGAGGCTGTAGGCCACCTTCAGATCGTGCTCGCGCACAACGCGTGCCACCTCGGCCACCGAGCGTCCCTGCAGCTTCACCCCTGCCAGCGCCTCACCCGGCGAGCTTGCGTCGGCGGGGTTGCCGTACTTCTCGCCGGGGTTCGCCGGGCGGGTTAGCGTGACCTCGGCGGGTCCCTCGATGTCCGCGGTAATGCTGAACGCCGCTACGCAGTTTGCGATCCGCTCAGGACATGTGTCAGTGAGCTTCGCTCTTGCGTCAGGGTCGGTTTTCTTGACTCCGAGGTGGTTGCCTACGTCGTGCGGCGAGACGGGGATCAGCTTCACCGTGAGGTTGTCCAGACCAATCTTGCGGAAGGCGTCCTCCAGTTCGGCGCGCTCGGGCTCCCCCTCGGTGAAGTAGAAGACATACTCGTCACCGACACGGTCGATCGTCACGGCCTGACTGGCGTATACCTGCTCGGACGTTCTGAACAGGGACGGCCCGACGACAATGGCTCCCGCCAGGACGGCGGCCGCGGCCAGGCCGAGCAAAGCGCGGCCAGGAGAGGGCATGAGCCGCCGTGCCGGAATGTGCTCCAGCAAGATGATCTCCGCCAGCAGCGCGTCCGCCCCCGCGGTGGACACCCGGCCAGCCAGGTCCTCATCTGACGCCCTCGCGCCTTCCTTGAAGATCTGGTCGTTGTTCACCCTGACTCCTTCTCGATGAGCGGCCGTGATGCGAAACGGGCGGCCGATGGGCGGGTCTTCTCCAGGGCCTTGGCGAAGCGCTTGCGGGCCCGGTGCAGGCGGATACGGGCGGCGTTGCGGGAGCAGTCCAGCACTGTGGCGATCTCGCCGGGGTCGAGCCCCTCCCAGAGGGTCAGGGCCAGCAGTTCACGATCGCCGTCGGCGAGCATGTCCATGGCCTCATCCACGCCGTGCTGCTCACCGGGGTCGGAGAGTGCGGTGTAGAGGCGTTCGATCTCGTCGGTGAGTTCGGTGTGCCGGGTGAGCCTGCGCCGCTCGCTCCGGCGGTGGTTGGCCAGGACCCGGCGGGCCACGCCGTACAGCCAGAGCTTGCCAGCCTCCCCGTCGGGGAGCTCGATCATCCGCCGCCAGGCGATCACATAGGTCTCGGCCACAACGTCGGCGGCGTCCTCGGGAGAGGAACACCGCCGCACGGCGTATCCGAGGATCTGCTCATAGGTTCGCCGGTACACCGCCTCAAACCGGGACCGATCGTCTTGTTCACTCACGCGTCATCCTCGTCAGACCTTCCGAACGCTACGGGCTTTCACTTCCTACGTGTCCGCGGCCGACGGCAGAATTTCAGGCCAAGCAGGAACGATTGAATCGACCGGCGCGGGTACGTGACCGGTGGCGTGCGAAAACCCCCGGCCAGCAGATCACGCTCGCCGCCACCATCGACCAGATGTGACACAGAATATGAAATCTGTCACATAGACCGGTTGCTGATCGTGTCCGCCCAGCTCGGCATCCGCCAGGCCGGGTGCGACTCGGTAACGTTATGTGTCACATCGACGTAGGAGGTGCTTGGGCTTGTCCGTTTTCGCGTTCCCCGTCCAGTCCGACCCGGCCCCGGTCGGCTCGACGACCGTGGTCGACCGCTTCCTCGGCTCCACCACCGCGGCCACGACCCGCGCCGGCTACGCCGAGACCCTCACGCGGCTGCTCGCCATCACCGGCGCCCAGTTCCCCGCCGTCGCCCTCCAGCCCGAGCACTACGCCGCGGCGATGGAACGCTGGACGGCGGCCACAGCCGCGACATGGAACCAGCACCTGTCCGCGCTCACTTCCTTCACCACCTGGGCCTAGCGCCAGGAGATCCTCGCCACCAACCCGGCCAGGCGGCTGGAGCGCCGCAAGAGTGCCCGCCGCGGCGACCGCTCCATCCCGCGCAACCGGCTGGAAACGCTGTTCACCGACGCTTCGCACGCCCTGCGAGAACGGGTGCTCTGGAGGCTGCTGTATGAGACGGCCGCCCGCGCCGAGAAGATCCTCACCCTGAACATCGAAGACCTCGACCCCGAGTTCCGCCGTGCCCGCGTCACCTCCAAGGGCGGCGCGATCGAGTACGTGCACTGGGCCACCCCCACTGCCCGGCTGCTACCCCGGCTGCTGGCCGGCCGCACGAGCGGGCCGGTGTTCCTGGCCGACCGCCGCGCTCCCACCTGCGGCCCCAGAGTGCCGGCGGACGGCGACATCGACCCCACCACTCGGCGCGGCCGGCTGTCCTACCCGCGCGCCGAGTACTTGTTCAAGACCGCCTCCGCCACACTCGACCCACACGGCAAGGCCGGACCCTGCACCAGTTGCGGCACTCGGCGCTCCAGCACCTCGCCCAGGCCGGGCGCAGCGCGCCCGAACCGCAAACCAAGAGCCGCCACCAGCACCTGGCCAGCCTCGGCCACTACGTGCGACTCGGTGAAGGGACCTCCGCCCGCATCACCGTGGAAGCAGACCCGTCCAGCGCCGCCGTCCCCACTGACTCCCCCACCACCCGGCAGACCACCGGGTCACGAGCCGTACCGCACCAGCAGCACCTGATCCCCGTCGGGGCCGGACTTGACTCGATACCCGGCCTTCACTAGATCGACCCGCGTGAGCTGCGGCGCGGAACCCTCGGCCTCGTCGGTGCAGGCGACCAGGAACGGCGCCCCATAGTCCACCGCCCTCGACGACGGACCCGTCATGGCGTTCGCTGAACTCCCGCCGTTCCGCTGTGCGCAGCACCGTCCGGATGACCTCCGCGTCCCGATCCCGCACGTCCACAGTGGCCGTGTCAGCGCCCGCGCGTACCCGGACTCCGGCTTGTCGTCGCTCACGCCTTCACCGTAAGCGAATCGACACCACAGTCACAGAGCCGTGCATCGTCGCAGGTCAGGCAAATCCGTTGGAAATTTCCCCAGGACTACAGCGAAGCCAAGAAACCCCACTACCGGGCCATCGAGGAATTCGGCCGGGTGATCCGCACCGTCTTCATCTGCGACTACCTGGCTGAGGAGGAACTGCGCCGCGAAATCCACGAGGGCCTCAACGTCGTGGAGAACTGGAACTCGGCCAACAAGGACATCTTCTACGGCAAGGCCGGCGAGCTGACCGGCGACGACCGCGAACACGTCGAGGTGTCCGCCCTGGCCCTTCACCTGGTCCAGGCCGCCATCGTCTACCTGAACACCAGGATGGCGCAGATCGTCCTCGCCGAGCCGAAGTGGCAAAAGAAGCTCACCGACGCCGACCGGCGCGCCCTGTCGGCCCTGTTCTGGTCCCATCTGAACCTGTACGGCAGGTTCGAGCTCGACATGAGCAAACAGCTCGACCTTGGGCCCCTGCCAGGACTCGATCCCGAGCGGGCCGACTGACCGACACTGCGCAGCCGATCTACCTGCCATGAAGGAACTCGGCCGCGTCGTCCACACGATCTCCGCCTGTGACTACCTCGCCGACGAACAGCTCCGCCGAGAGGTCAACAGCGGCCTGCGGGTCGTGGAGAACTGGAACGGCCGCCAACGACGAGATCTTCTACGGCAAGGACGGCGTCCTGACCGGCGCCGACCGCGAACACGCCATCCAGGCCAGCCCTGCACCTGCTCCAGCCCTCCCTCGTCAATACCTAGTCTCCTCCAAGCCGTCCTGCGCGACCGCGAATGGCCGACTGGCTCACCTCCCGAAGCCCGCTGGGGACTCAGCCCCTTGTCCTGGGCCCCACGTCAACCTATGGCCGGTTCCGGTTGACACGGACACCCAGCTCGACCTCACCGCCGCTTAGCCCTCCGCCCCGCACCGCGCAGCGGGTGTATCCGTGCTGGCCGGCCGGGTGCCCACATCTGGCCGGCCCGCACGGTGGCTGTCACTCAGCCGATGGAGGGGATGGCTTGGTGTCGCTCCAGCCGGACTCCAGCACCACGTTGACACTGCCGTCCCCATCCGGCAGACCGATGGAATCAACGGCCAGCACCTTGGATGTGTCGGGATCGATGATCAGCCTGGTCCGGGCGGGTTGGCCCTGCTGGACCGGGAAGGTCACGGCGACACCTGACCGCCCCCGCAGGTCGGTGGACCGGCCTTCGACCTGGACCTCGGGCAGTGTCGCCATCGCCTGGTAGGCGGCGCCGCGCACCTGCGGGGAGGCGGGCAGTTCGTACAGGAGCGTGGCCAAGGCGCGCGGCAGTCCCTCCTCCACCGGGTCAACGCCGTTGTCTCTGCGGATCGCCTCAAGGGCGCGTTTCTTCAGCGCTTCAGGGTCGGCGGGTAGCGCCGCGATCTCCTTCAAGGTCATGGGCATGGCACTCCAGTAGAGCCTTTGCTTCCCCTTGTTCTGGAAGAACATGCTCTCGCCGGGCGAGGTGGAGTAGACGCCGCCGTCCGGCCCGATCGGCCATTCGGACGGCGAGCCGTCCCGGCGCCACGCCTCCAGGTCCAGAGGGCGTGCGGCCAGCTGCCTATGGCCGCGCCAGGTGCGGCCGTCCTTGGCCACCCACTTCTCCGAGAGACTGGAGGTTTCCAGGTAGTAGGTGACGCCGTTCTTGCCATACGGCCCAGGCCGCCTCCCTGCGTACAACTCCTTGAGGTGCCAGTAGGCCCCTTCGGGGGCGGCTTCGGCCTTGGCGGCGGCGGCCAGCAGGATCGAGGTACCCGGCAGGGAGGTGACGCCGGGTGTGGCCGCAGGAGGGGGCGTTGCAGTGGGGGCGACCTGGCCGAGGAAGACCGCCGTAACGCCCGCGGCCGCGACAAGCCCGACGGCGCCGGCCCGCCACGGTAGGCGACGCCGGGCCGTCCGGCGCGGGCGCGCCTGGGTCGCCATGATCGCCGCACGCAGTTCGCGCGCGCCGGGCCCCTGATACGGCGCGTGCGGGGTCGGGTCGATCGCCCTTATCAGGTTGTCGATGTCGCTCATGCTTCCTCCATCGCGATCGTCAAGGACGCCCGCCGCTCCAGCGCCGCCGCCAGCCGCTTGCGCGCACGATGCAGCCGGGTCCGGGCGGCAATAGCCGTACATCCCACCACTTTGGCGATCCGCTCACTGGTCAGACCCTCCCAGCAGGCCAGCGCCAAGACTTCGCGATCACGTTCGGGCAACTCGTCGAAGGCGGTGCGAACATGCTCCAGATCGACCGGTCTGACCGGCCGATCAGCAGCCAGCTCCGCACGCAGCCGCTCAGCGAGCACAGCCCTGCGAGAAGCGCCGCGCTGCTGGTTTGCCAGCACGCGGCGGGCCACCCCGTACAACCACAGCAACGCCTCCCCACCCTCGGGCACATCGCCGATGCGCCGCCAGACGGTGAGGAATGTCTCGGAGATGACGTCGGCGGTGTCGTCGGGCGAGCCGGTACGGCGGGCGGCGTACTGGTGTATCGCCGGGTAGTAGGCGTCATAGACCGCTTCGAAGCGATCTCGGTGTGTCACAGAGTCTCCTTGCCGAAAGGTGCCGGACACCAGGTAAATGTCCGGCACCTTTCGGAATGTGACAGCTCGCCGTGGGCAGTTCGCCCTACTCGCCCTGCCGTTCGGATGCCATACCGCTGTCGGGGTTGGCGACCCGGGCGCGCATCGGCCGAACGCTGACGCTGTCTTTGGTCAAGTGCCCGTAAACCATGCTGCGCGGAACTCCGAACAGGTCGGCGATCTGCTGGACGGTCTTGGTCCGGGCGACATACAGCTGCTGGGCGAGCGCCGCCTGCTCGGAGGTGAGCCGGGGGCGGCGCCCACCGACACGACCACGGGCGCTGGCCGCGGCCAGGCCGTCCTTGGTGTTGGCCACGATCAGCTCACGCTGAAGCTCAGCCAGGACGCTCAGCATCCCGAACATCGCCCGGCCCTCCATCGTGTCGGTGTCAATGCCCCGAGCGTGGGGTCGGTCTGCATGTGATTGAACAGCGCAGCTCGGCGCCAAGGCCACCAGGTGCAACACCGAGCGCGACAGCCGGTCCAGCCGAGTGACCTTCAGCGTGTCGCCCAACCGGAGCATTCGCAACACGATGTCGAACTGCGGGCGGGAGGCCTTCGCGCCGCTGGCACGATCGAGGTAGACGTTATCCCGCTCAACCCCAGCCCGAAGCAGTGCGTCGATCTGGTGGTCGGGATTCTGATCACCGGTCGAGACGCGCGCATAGCCGAAGAGCATGTGTCGGAATGTAGCGGACGACCGTTCACCGACATTGATTTTCGACACTAGTTCCCGGGTTCCGCAGTTCGTGTCGCCACTGGTGACACGCACCACCCTGGCCTCGGACGACGTTAAGGATCAAGGTGTCGAGCGGTGTTCCTAGTGACACGGATCGGACTTCCTTGTGCCACCACCGCGAACGCCGCTTACCTGGCCTGTTGCCCATAACCGTGTCACCAGCACCACCAGGAACTGCGGAACTCCGGTAGTTCTCGACGCTGATTACCCTTCGGGTTCACGTCCGGCGGGCTGTGTGTGTCGACAAACCCTCGTTATTCGACACTGAGCCAAGCAGCGGCGCAACCACAAAGAGTAGCGATGATTACTCAGAGCTACTTTGCGACTGGTGGCACGGACCCGAGCGGAGGCCCAGAAAGGGCTTGTCGGGCCTTGGGCCGCGGGCAAAGCGTGACGGGCAGGTGACAGGTGGGCTGTGCGCCGCCGCTCGATCGCCTGAAGGCCTTCCGCCGACGCCGGGGTTGAGGAACCGGCGGACAGCCGTTGGCTGTACCCGCGAGTAACTTAGCTGGACGCTCCGGCAGGTCGTCCTGTGGTTGATCATTTCCGTTCAAGATCTGGACTTGTGGCGTGTTTCCGGTTGTTACCGGGCGCTAGGAGGTATGCCTACGGTCGTCGGTCATGCCTGCAGAGTTTCTGTCTGATGAGCAGAGGACGGCGTACGCGAGGTTCGGCGAGATGCCGTCGCTGCCGGACATGGAGAAGTTCTTCTTCCTGGACGCCTTCGACCGGGAAGTGATCGCGCGCTCACGCCAGGATTCACATCGCCTTGGCGTAGCGGTCCAGATCGGGACAGTCCGGTACAAGGGCTTGTTCTTGGAGGACCCCCTGCAGGTGCCGTGGCCGGTGGTGGACTACCTGGCCGAACAGTTGGGCATTGGGGACCCCTCGCAGGTGAAACGGTACGGCGAGCGGCCGAAGACGGTCTATGAGCACGCATGGATGATCCGGGACACCTACGGCTTTCACGACTTCGACGATCGGGAGCCGTGGGAGGGCCGGGTGCTGTCGAAGCGGTTCTTGACGTTCCTGCACGGCCGCGCGTGGACACACGCCGAGGGGCCAACGGCGTTGTTCGATCAGTCGGTGGCGTGGCTGCGTCGGCATCGGGTGCTGCTGCCCGGGGTGACGGTGCTGGAGCGGCTGGTTGGCTCCGTGCGGGAGCGGGCTGATGAGCGCCTGTATGCGACGGTGACGCGTCAGGTGGAGCGCGCCGATGCGGGGTTGCCGCGGGCGTTGTCGGGGCTGCTGGTGGTTCCCGAGGGGGGGCGCGGATCTCGGAGTTGGAGCGGCTTCGGCAGGCGCCCAAGCGGCAGTCGGGCACGGAGATGGCCAAGGCGCTCAAGCGGGTGGACGACATCGCGGCGTTCCGGCTGGTGCGGGTGCGGGTCGACAAGGTGCCGGTGCGGCGGATGAAGACGCTGGCCAAGTACGGGGCGGGCACTAAGGCGCCGTTGCTGGCCAGGCTGTCCGAGCCACGCAAGACGGCCACGATGTTGGGGGTGACCCGGTCGTTGGAGGCCGAGGCGATCGACGACGCGCTGGATCTGTTCGCGCTGCTGATGGCCACCCGGTTGATCTCGCCGGCACGGCGCAAGTCGACGGGCGAGCGGCTGGCGATGCTGCCGAAGCTGGAGAAGGCATCCAAGCTGCTGTCGCGGGCGGGCCGGGTGCTGGTGGAGCAGCTGGACCTGGTCGCCGAGGGGGTGCCGATCTGGATGTGGCGGCGTTGTGGACGGCGGTCGTCGCGGAGGCCGGGGCGAGCAAGGAGCAGGTGCTGGCCGCGCTGGAATCGGTCGAAGAGCTCGTGCCGGAAGACGATGGGGCCGCGGAGGCGGCGCTGCGCGCCGCGCTGGTGGACAAGTACAACACCGTCCGGCCGTTCTTGAAGCTGCTGGGCGAGTCACGGGCGTTGGGGGCCGCGGCGGGCGGCCGCAAGGTGCTGGCCGCGGTGCGCAGGTTGCCGGAGCTGGCGCGCCGGCACGTCTCCCGCAAGCCCCTGCTGCCGAAGGAGATCGACGCCTCGCTGGTGAGTGCGGCGTGGAAACGGCCCGTCTTCGCCAACCCTGACCTGCCGGCGGGCGCGGTGGATCGTGACGCCTATGTGGTGTGCGTCCTGGAGGCCCTGTTTCGCGCGCTGCAGGTGCGGGACGTCTTCGCCGCCCCGTCGCTGCGGTGGGCTGACCCGCGCGCCCACCTGCTGGACGGGGCGGCGTGGGAGGCGATCAGCGAGGACGTGCTCGCCTCGCTGTCGCTGACCGACCCGGTCGAGGCGCACCTGGACGCCAAGCTGCTGGCGCTGGATGCGGCGTGGAAGCAGATGGTCGGCCGCCTGGAAGAAGCCGGTGACGACGCCCTGGTGCGAGTGGTCACCCCGGCCGATGGGCACGCCCGGTTGTCGGTGGAAAAGCTCGGCGCGCTCGGTGAGTCGCCGTCGTTGAAGTGGCTGCGCGCGGCCTGCCAGGCGATGCTGCCCCGCATCGACCTGCCCGAGCTGCTGCTGGAGGTGCACTCCTGGACCGGCTTTCTGGACGCCTACACGCATCTGGCCGACATTTCCACGCGCATGCACGACCTGCCGAGATCGCTGGCGGCGCTGCTGATCAGCGAGGCCTGCAACGTCGGCCTCACCCCGGTGATCTAGGACGGGGACGAGGCGCTCACCCGCGGCCGCCTGTCGCACGTTGACCAGAACTACGTGCGCGCCGAGACCCATGCCGCCGCCAACGCGATCCTCATCAAGGCCCAGCGCGGCGTGCCGCTCGTGAAGCTGTGGGGGGGGCGGACTGCTGGCCTCGGTCGATGGGCTGCGCTTCGTCGTCCCTGTGCAGACGATCAACGCCGCTCCCTCGCCGAGGTACTTCGGCTACAAACGCGGCCTCACACTCCTGAACGCAGTAAATGATCAAGTGATGGGGATCGGGCAGGTGGTGGTGCCGGGCACGCCGCGCGACTCGCTCTACATCCTGGACTGCCTGATCAACATCGACGCTGGCCCACAGCCCGAGGTCGTCACCACCGACCAGGCCTCTGATAGCGACATGGTGTTCGGGATCTTCTCCATGCTCGGCTACCGGTTCGCGCCGCGCTTCGCCGACCTGGGCGACCAAAGGTTTTGGCGCGCCGACCTGCCCGACGGGAGCACGCCGACCTACGGGCCGTTGGAGGCGATCGCTCGCAACAAGATCAACCGGCAGAAGATCGCTACGCAGTGGTCGGACATGACCCGGGTGGCCGGATCGCTGGTGACGAACCAGGTGCGCGCCTACGACCTGCTGCGCATGTTCGCCCGAGGCGGGCGCCCGACCCCGCTGGGGCAGGCGTTCGCCGAGTACGGGCGCATTGACAAGACCCTGCACCTGCTGTCGGTCCTGGACCCGATCGACGACACCTACCGGCGCAAGCTGAACAAGCAGCTCACCGTGCAGGAGTCGCGGCACCGGCTGGCTCGCAAGATCTGCCACGGCGCAAGCGGGCAGATCCGCAAGGCCTATCGGGAGGGCCAAGAAGATCAACTAGCTGCGTTGGGTCTGGTCGTCAATGCGGTCGCGCTGTGGAATTCGAAGTATCTGTCGGCTGCCGTCGACCTGCTGCGGGCGCAGGGCGTGCCGGTCAAGGATGAGGATGCCGCCCGGCTCAGCCCGCTCGGCCACGCCCACGTCAACGTCCTGGGCCGCTATGCCATCGCCTCCTCTGCCCCGGCCGAAGGCCTTCGCCGCCTCGGTGAGATCCCCGACTTGCCCGACGGCGAGGGCGCAGTGGAAGAGGAGGGCGTGTAGACCCCTGGCGTTGCGGCGCCGGTGGCCGAGGTGCACCACTTCGCGTTCTATCGTGCCTTTGGCGGGGCATTCGCACAGCCCCTACGGACGCCCGTCGCCTGGCGTGACCAGCCCGGCCTCGTAGGCGACGATCACTGCTTGGACCCGGTCTCGTACTCCCAGCTTGGCGAACATTTCGCTCACGCGGTTCTTCACCGTCGACACCGACAGTCCCACTTCCTCCGCGATCTGCGCGTTGGACAGACCGCGGGCGATGAGCTCCAGCACCCGCAGCTCGCGCTCGCTCAGCAGAGACAACTCCGCGGGGGCTACCACCGCACGCGGGCGGGCCGGGCGCACAAACGTGCCGATCAGGCCGAGCAGCAGCCGGGGCGCCACCGTCGCCTCACCCCGGTGCACGATCCGTATGCCCTCGATCAGCTCCTCCGGCGACACGTCCTTGGGCAGGAACCCGGACGCCCCGGCCCGCAGCGCCGCGACCACGTGCTCCTCCAGGTCGAACGTGCTCAACGCCAGCACCCTGACCTCCGGCAGCTCAGAGATGATCCGCTCGGTGGCGGCCACCCCGTCCATGCCGGGCAGGTGAAGGTCCATCAGCACGACGTCGGGACGCAGGTCGTGGCTGAGGCGTACCGCGTCGAGCCCGTCGGCCGCCTCGCCCACCGTGGTCAGGCCGGGCGCGGTGTCGAGCAGCAGGCGCAGCCCCACGCGGACCACCGCGTGGTCGTCCACGAGCAGTACCTTGATCACTTCTCCTCCGGCAGCGGGATGCGGGCGCGTACGGTGAAGCCTCCCTCACGGGAGGGTCCGGCGTGTATCTCACCGCCGCACAGCGACACCCGCTCGGCCATCCCCGTCAGCCCGAGCCCCGGTCTGACGGCGCCGGAACGCGACCGCCCGTCGTCGTTGATCTCCACCTCCACCAGGTCGGGCAGGTACGCCAGCCGTACCCGTGTCCGGGCACCCGCCGCGTGCTTGCGCGTGTTGGTGAGCGCCTCCTGAACGATGCGGTAGATCGCGTGGTCCACGGTCGTCGGCAACTCGACAGCCTCGCCCGAGACCTCCAGCGTCGCATTGCCCGACTCCTCGATCAGCGCCGGCAGTCGCACCACCCCGACGCCCGCCTGGTTCTCGATCAGCTCGCCGTCGGTACGCAGCACGTCCAGCAGGCGACGCATCTCCGTCATCGCCTGGCGGGCGGTGCCCTCACCGGTGAGCAGGGCGAGCTGGGCACGTTCCGGGTCGGTCGGTATCGTCCGCCTGGCCACGCCCATGTAGAGGCCGACCACGCTGACGTGGTGGGCGATCACGTCGTGCAGCTCGCGGGCGATGCGGCGGCGTTCGGCGCGTACCGCGTTCTCGGCGATCTGCTGCTCACGCCGGTGGGACAACTCCGCTTGCAGGCGCACGATGTGCCCGGCCGCCACCGGCAACGCCGGGGTCAGCGCGAGGGGCAGGATCATCGCGGGCGAGCCGCCCGCGAGCACCCCAGACAGGTTGTGGACCACCCAGCCGCCGACCACGGCCAGCGCCGCCGTGACGATCGAGGCAGGCGCCGGGGTATGTCTGCCCACGGTGTAAAGAGCGATGAGCATGGCACTGACCGGCGCATCGTAGGAGGACGGCTGCGCGCCCACCAGGTAGAGCACGCCGACGAGCCCGGCCACGACGATCGGATACCGCCGCCGCACCACCATCAATCCCGCCGCCCCCACCGCGATCAACACCACCCTGACGTCCAACCCCGTGTAGGGGAAGCCAAGAAGCTCCGCCGCCAGCACCAGCACGGCCGGCGCGGTGTCTGGCACCCAGGAGCGGTTCCTCCAGATCGTGCTGATCATTCCTCCAGGGCATCACAGGCGGCGACCGCGAGGCAATCGCCGTCGGGGCTTCGGCGGGCGGGCCAGCACCAGCAGCCCGATCAGTACCGTCGCGCAGACGGGCATCCAGGCCAGCCGCAGCGTCAGCCAGGCCGCGCCGGTCGGCTGGCTGGTGAGCCCGGAGATCGGGCCAAGCCGGACCGTGGCCAGCGAGATGAGGGCGAGCGCCGTCTGGTGCCAGAGGTAGAGCGGGAACGCGGCGTCGCTGATCACGGCCGTGATCCTGGAGCCCGTGGCGCGGCGGCCGAGCCGGTCGCCGGCCAACGCGGCGAGCCCGCACTGCGCGCAGCCAAAGGCGTGAAGGGCCGCAGTCGGCGGTGCGACATTCGACATCGGCGCGCCGGGCACGTCCACCATGCTGATGGAGTAATCGCCGAGGGCGATCAGTGCCGCCGCGAGCATCCCGCCCCCGCCGAGCAGCCATACCCCGTTGATGCGGCCCTGCCTCCACGCCAGGCCCAGGAGGAACGGCACCGCCCAGGCCGAGACCGCGTTGACGTAGCCCAGCCATCCCGACGAGGGCCAGATGAAGCGGACGAAATCAACGAGGGCCACGCAGACCGCGGGAACGAGGACCGTCGTCCAGCCGTAGCGCAGCACCGCCCGGCGCAGCCATGGGGCGATCGCGGTCAGCAGCAGGTACGGCACCAGGAACCACAGCGGCTGCATTGCAGGGCCGAGGATCTCCCCGATGGTGGCGAGGGAGAACCCGTTGACCGACAGAACGGCCGTGCCCGCGGTCCAGGCGAGCAGGAAGGTCGGCATCGTTCTCAGGCGCGGCGCACTCGAGG
Organism: Nonomuraea sp. KM90; assembly: GCF_052246675.1. Lineage (NCBI taxonomy): Bacteria > Bacillati > Actinomycetota > Actinomycetes > Streptosporangiales > Streptosporangiaceae > Nonomuraea > Nonomuraea sp. KM90. Next base: position 13,133 of record NZ_JBQQCB010000126.1, read on the forward strand.
ACTCGCTCTGCGCGTATCCGCTCGCGAAGAAGAACACGGGCAGGGTCTGCAGCAGCCAGGTGGCGGGCGTCCACTCCGGCAGGGCCATGAGCGGGCTCGCCACGTGCAGGTCGTCCATAACGGCGTAGGAGGTGACGAGCCATTGCCCGAGAACGCCGACCGTGACCGACGTGGCGAGCAGCACGTCGATTCGCTGCTCACGCTGCACGCGCAGTCCCCGTCACCGCGATGTGGGCGATCCGCGCCAAGGTCGGGCTGCCTGGCGTGAGGTACGTGTGATGCCGGGCATCGCCGCCATCGATGACCCGCGCGCCGAACTCGGTACTCACCGGATCGGTGCCAAACCCGAACGGCCCGATGAGCACGCCGGGGCGGAACACATCGTCGTTGCTGCCGAGCGCCGCCCAGACCCGTGCCCGCGAACGCAGGTCCGACACCTTCCTGACGCCCAGCCCGGGACTGCCGGTGACGATGAGGTCGTGGACCGGTAATCCCGCGACGGCGCGACCGCAGACCACCGAGCCATAGCTGTGGCAGACCAGGCTGATCCGTACGTCCGGTGGCAGCGCGGAGACCAAGGACCTCAGCCGCTCGGCCCCCCGGTCGGCCGGCCAGATGGTGGCGATCTCCGGGTTGACCAGGTCCGGCGTGTCGTACCCCAGCCAGCCAATCACCGCGGTCCCCGGCCCCAACGTGGAGGCCTCGTCGTAGAGCGCGTGGGCCGCCCGCCCGGGACTTTCCGGGGAGTGGTCGAAGGAGGCCAAGCTCTGCCCCGAGCCGGGCACGTAGACAATGACCCTCACCGCGCCCGCGAGATCTCCCACGACCTCGATCGCCTGGCCGTCGCCCTTGCGGCTCAACGCCAGGAACTGGCGGCCGGGCCACGCGTGGCGTTCGTAGCGGTCCTGGAGCGCGGGGGCGCTGAAGACGGGCGGAAGAGGCAGCTCGTCCACCACCGGCCGGCCGGCGGCAGCTGTTCCCACGGCGAGCGCGACGGCCGGCAGCAGCGCTCGGAAGGGCAGCCTACGCGAACGAGAGGCATGCGCCGCCGGAACCGAGCGGGGCTCCACCCGTTCGTACACGGTGACGGCGTACGGGCGCACCGGGTGCTCGAACGGATGCTCGCTCACCTTGCGAAAGCCCGGGTTCTCGTCGAGGTGCCGGTAGAGGCGGCGGGCCTCGGGCCATTCGTGCACCAGGACCAGGACCGCACCCGGCTCCATGAACGAGCCGAACCGCCCGAAGACGGCGCGCAGCCGTTCGCCGCGACCCGCGTAGTACAACGTTTCGGCGCAGATGACCAGGTCGAAGAGCCCGCCGGGATCCTCGTTGAGGAAATCCAGCGCCGTGAACCTCGCCGCCCCGCCCGTCTTCGCCGCCGCCCGTCTGACCGCCCGATCCGAGATGTCCACCCCCCAGCACTCCGCCTTCGGGTATGCACCCGCCAGCCGGCGAGTGAATGCCCCTTCGCTGCATCCCACGTCCAGAACCCTGCGGTAGGTACGGCGGGGCGCGTGCCGCAACGTCATCTCGTACTTGTCGATCTCATATGGCTCTGTGTCATAGCGCCACGGGTCAGGAACGTGGTGAACCCACTCGAAGTAACGGCGGAGGAAGCGACCCTGAACGGAGGCGGGAAGAAGCGAAACGAGTCGGAAGAACATCCGGTGCAAGCGATCGTGGACGGTGGACATGTGCTTAAGCCTGCTGATGCCCATGCTTGAGTTCATCAACGGTAGGAACGATCTCTCGCCCAGACCACGTTCCTGGCGCCACGGCGCCTTCAGTACCCCAGTACCGGGGCCACTGGGTCTGCTGGCCCAGGCTAGGCCTGGAGGCCGGCACGGACGGCCTTCCTGTCGAGGGCCATGAAAGGTGCACCCCAACGGATGTCGGGATTAGAAGATTTCCCGACACCTTGCCGGACGGGCTCTATGTTGCCCAGAATTCGGACTTTGCGGCATAAAACGCCGCCCAGAGTGGGTGTTTTCGAGCTCGAATTGACGACAGGATTTCCCGACAGGTAGAAGGGGGCTCCCGTCCCCCGTCCGAGGAGCCGCCGGTGCGGATCGTCTACTCCCGCTCGTCCACCGCCACCCAGTCCCTGCTGCGGCAGCGGCACATCCTCACCGAGGCCGGACTGCTGGTGCGGACCGAAGGCGTCGCCGAAGGGTTCCGCCCGGCCGAAGGGGTGCTGCTGTTCGAGGACCCGGCGACCACCTCCAAGATCCCCGCCCTGGAGCGGCCCGCCTTCGCCAAGGTCGCCGCCGCCGCACACCCCGGCGACGTCCTGACCGTCTCGGAGCTGTTCCGGCTCTGCCGCGACCTGATCGACATCCACGCCGTGCGCGACTGGTGCCAGGCCCGCGGCGTCGCCCTGCGCGTCCTGTCCGGACCGCTGTCGAACTTCCATGACCTCGCGGCGAACGACGCCACGACCGCGCTGCTCATCAACGTGATCACCGCGGTGGGCCAGTTCCAGCGCGACCTGCAAAACGAGCTGACCGCCGATGGGATCGCCGCCGCCGAAGCCGAAGGCCGCTACCGCGGCCGGCCGCCCGCGCTGGCCGGCGATCAGCTTGAAGAGGTGCGTTCGGCGTTCGCCGACCACGGCACTTCGATCGCGGCTCTCGCCCGTGCGCATGGAGTGAGCAGGGCCGCCATCCGAACCGCGCTGACCAGGCTACTGCCTGGCCAGCCGCGTCCGCCCGTGCTCATCCCGACCGAGGACCCTGCCGAAGCGTCCAGCTAAGTTACTCGCCGGTACCGCCAACGGCTGTCCGCAGGTTCCTCAACCCCGGACGCCGTGCGGCGCGGTGGAGAAGGCGCTGGCGGGGGAATCTCCCCCGCCGCCTGCGGAGTGACGATACCTCCGCCACGTCGGGCGCGAGATCGAGTGGCGCGTGAGGAAGCATCGCCGCGGCGATACTCGCCCGTGTTGATCTTGAAGCGGCCGGGCCGCGGAGCCACCCACGACCTCTCCCTCTTCCCCTTGAGTCGCAGGATTTCACAGAAGGAACAATCTGTGAAGTCATTTATATGTTATACGTGTAACGCTAAATATTTCGCGTTGCTAACACGTTGAATTAGTTGATCTTGAGGTAAGCTGGGCACATGATCGAGAACGAGGCCAAGTCCGCGGTGCCGGGGACCGCGCCCGGCGGTGAACGGCAGCGCTGCGGCAATCCGGGCTGCGCCGAGCTGTGGGCCACCCCCGACGGCCTGCCCCGGCCACTGGAGCACGCTCCCGTCGGCCGCAAGAAGAAGCACTGCTCCCGGCGCTGCACGGACGCCGTCAGCAACGCGCGCAAGCGCTCGCACCACCAGCGCCACCAGCAGCTACAGGGCAGCTTTGCCGCCACGGTGGCCGAGCACCGCCCCGGCTTGAGCGCTCTGGCCAAGACCGTCAGCGCTCAGCTGGCCGCCGAGGTCGCGCTGCTGCAACGCATCGAGTCCGCGCTGTTGGAGCGCGCGGCCGATCTGGAGGAGCAACTCGAGGACGAGCGCGCGGCCGCGATGGAGGCCGAGCAGCGGGCCGCCGCCGCCGACGAGCGCGCCCGCACGGCCGAGCAGCGCGCGCAGGCCTCCGCCGAGCTGGCCGCCGCCGCCGAGGGCATCGCGGCGCAGGCCGGCGCCGCGCAGCGCACCGCCGAAGAGCGTGCGCAAACCGCCGAGCACCGCGCCCGCGCGGCCGAGCAGCGCGCGGACGCCGCTGAGGACCAGGCCCGCACCGATCGCGCCCTCGCCGCCCAGGCCGACCGGCAGCTCACCGAGGCGGCTGACCGGCACGCCGAAGAGGTCCGGCAGCTGCACGCCGAGCACGACGTGGCCCTGACCCGCGAGCGGGAACGGACCGCCATGGCCGAACGCGAGCTGGCCGCCTTGCAAGAGCGGCACCGCGCCAGCACCGAGGAGCTGCAGCGACAGCGCGACCGCGCCGAGGAGGCCGCGGCCGCCGCCGAAGAGGCCCGCACCGAAACCGCCACGGTGCGCGCGCAACTGCGCGCCGCAGAGGAACGCAACACCAACCTCGCCCAGCAAGTGGCCAAGGCTCGTCGCGAGGAGAGCGCAGCCCGCGAGCTGGTGACGGTCGGCAATAGCCGAATCGAAGCCGCCGAACGCGAACGAGACGCCGCGCACTCCGCACTGCGCGCCGCCGAGCAGCATGCCGAGCACCTGCAGCACAACCTGACGCTGCTTCTGCAACGGCTGCCGACCCCCGCAAAAGAGCCCGGCATCCTGCCCAGCAAGCCGGGCAGAGCAGGATCATGACCGCCGACAGAACAGAGCCGCGCATGACTCCGCACTCCCGCCCGACTCCGCGCCACGGCGCCATCCTGACAATTTCGACCCCGCCGGCTGGCAGGGGCATGTCGGCGACCTGCTGCACACCTGGCTGCGAGAGGAGTTCACCTGAGCGGGCCGCCCGCCCGCCCTGTTCCTCGCCGCGGTGAGCGCCGTGCTCGATGACGGCCACCGGCTCCCCTCTGGCAGGCCGCCGGGCCAGCGAATGCCTTCCGGGGGCAGACCAAGTACGGGAGAAAGGGATAGTGGGCTGCTGAACTGCTGGTCAGAGGGCGTGTTCCTCGGTTGATGTCACCCTCCGCTTGGGTTTGATTGCGGTTTGGTGAACAAGGCGTCCGTTGGAGTTGATCTTCGCTACGGTTTCGGCGTCTGAACGCCGGGATCGAGGCGAGGGACGGGCCTTGGGATGACGTGGATCGAGCGCACCGCCTATCCGCAGTTCAAGCGGCTGACGTCGGCGCGGGTACTGCATGTGTTCTTCACGCCGTCTCCGGAAGAGGTGGACTGGGCTGAAAGCGGACCGGCAGCCCGGAGTCGTGCTTCGCGCTGGTGCTGGCGTTGAAGTGTTTCCAGGAGATGGCGTGCTTCCGTCTCCGGGCGAGATTCCCGACGTGGTGATCGACCACGTCCGGCGCTGCCTGGAGTTGGCCGACGACGTCTGGCCAGACCGCGGCTCGTCCCTCATCGCAAGCTGGTGCGCCAGCGTCAGGGCGTGAAGTACGACGCGGGGCGGGCCCGGGCGATCGCCGCGGTGGCGATCCGGAAGGCGGCCCAGGCCAAGAACAACCCGGCGGACCTGATCAACGTGGCGATCGAGGGGGTTGCTCCGGCTTCGGCTGGAACTGCTCGGGTATACGACGCTGGAGGACCTGGCCACGAGCATCCGCGCCGAGGTGAACGCCACCATCTTTGCCACGATCCTGCAGCGGATGGGGCCAGCGGGGGCGGCGCCCGCCGTGTCGGGGACCGCGATGACGAGCACACGGTCCCGCTCGGCAAGCTTTTCGCGACGTGCAAGGGAGAGTGCCCGACCTATTCCGGACACCGTCAGGTTGCCGCGCTTGTGCGGCGGGACGGGCCGTTGATCACGTCAGCTTTAGCGGGTGGGTCGACAGGTCGGTCGGGGACTCCCAGTGCGCTCCGGTAAGTGCACGGCCGCCGGGGTATTGGAGTGCCAGGACAACCGCGCTTGACCGACACCTCTCGCTGGCCAGCGGGGGTCATGGTCGACGTGCTGTGAGCGCGTTGCTGCGCAACAACCGGCCCTTCACACCCACCGTTGCCAACACGGCAGCTAGGTCGGGGCGACTTTGGCGAGTCGTCGGGTCTGGTCTCGTTTCGTTCCGCCCCAGCTGCTGATCATGCTGGGTGGCAGATTGGGCCTTGATCGTCACCGGCCGACGGATCGCATATCGGTGAACGGCCTTCACCGATGCGTCCAGCGTCGACGTGAAGCGCAACCCTATCGACGCAGCAAGATCGTCCGTTATCTTGGGTTGCCAAGCGAAACAAGCTGGTCAGCCGCTTGAAGGTCTGTCAGGCACGTCAGGCAAGTTGGCAACGCGGGCTGCCGCGTCGGTGAACCGTGGAGCGGTTGATTCAGGCTGTCTGCCATGCTCGTGTTGTGATTGCTGTGGATCTTGCCCGTTGGGTTCGTGACCGTTACCGGTTGAGTGGCCGGTTTGTGTTGCGTTCGGGACTGGTGGCCCAAGGAGTACTTCGATAAGCACCAGTTCGAGGCCGATCCGGCTCTTCTGGATCGGTAAGAGATTTGGAACGGAATCCGGCGTTAACGGGATTCCCGTAGGTCAGTGGCGGCGAAGTACGGCCGTTACGACGGTTATCTTTGGTGACTCTCAGTCGTGCAGCAAGTACTTCAAGTAGCGTGGGCGGCTACTTGACGCACAGTATCTGGGGGTCCGTACGGCATGTTGGGCAGGTCAGGGGCGCTGAGAACCTGGAGGCGTGGGTCGCCACCGCGTGACAGGGAATGTGTCGCCTTCGACCGTAGCCGCGGCGCTGGCCGGCAGCGCCGACCCGGCCGCCGCCGCGTGGGCCGAGGCGCTGAAGTGGTTCGCCAAGCGGATCAAGGGCGGCCAACTCAGCATGCTGGTCCACCAGGATGTCGTCCGCCGGTTCGGCGTCGACCCCTACACCGCGGAAGCTTCCGCCACCGCCCATTCCGGCGATCTCCGCTGACCCGTGGCCGCCCAGATCGTTTCGCTCCCTGCGGTCACGCTCGGCTGGGCCGCCCAGGGGTTCCTGGCCCGCCGCAACCTGGACGCCGACACCCTGCGCCGCCTGCGCCAGGCCCTCGGCGACGACACCCCGCTGTTCTTGCTCACCCCAAGAGCAGGCCGCCGCGGTGTTCACCGCCGCGTGGGACGGGTGCACGGCCCGCACTTGGAACCGGCACCGCGCCTCCCAGCGCTCCTTCACCACCTGGGCGGCCGACCTCGCCGCGCTCTCATCAGAGACTGAACCCCAGTGCGGTGCCCGGACACCCCCACGCGCCCCTCACCCCAGCAGGCTGGCGCCGACTATGTGAGCGCATCGACGCTGGCCGCCCGATCACTCACGTTTCGGCCGAAGGGGGCGTCTCGCGTCGCTGCCTGGCCAAGTGATACCCCCGTTGGCGGGCAGAAGGCCCTGCCGAACTGCTGGAGCGTTCGTCCACGTCGGCACGTTCACCCAACCGCGCTCCGGCCGACCTCGCCGACCTGGTGGCAGAGATCCGCCGGTCCACCAAGTTCGGCGCTGCCCGGATCGCCGCGACCCTGGAGGCCGACCACGGCATCACCTTGGCGCCGGTCACCGTTCACCGCATCCTCGTACGTCGCGGCATCAGACGCGTGACCGACCTCGATTCACCGAGCGGCGAGCAGCTACGCGCCGTACTGAGGTACGAGCACGACGCCCCGGGCTCACTCATCCACGTCGACATCAAGAAGCTCGGACGCATCCTCACCGGCAGCGGCTGGTGGGCACACGGCCGCGAAAGCGACCAGCACCGCGCGTCCAAACACCCCGGGCAACGCACCGGGGCGGTCGAGCCCGACCGCCTGGACACCGTGGCGGAGCGAGTGGAGGCCACCGGCCTGGCCGCTGACGCAGTGAGCACGGCCGGGTCGAAAGGTGCCCGCGGGCTCCCGCGCACGCGTACGCTTGCACCATGGCCATGGAAGAGGACGAAAACGACCGGCAGATTGTCGTCGTTGACTACAAACGCGGCGGGGTTAAAAAGACCGTTGCCGCAGTCAACCTGCCCACGGTTGAGCCGGTGGCGCTCGTCGATATCGACTCGCAGCCGCAGGCGTCGGCCTTCCAGACGATCATCATCGACCCGCCGCCTTCCCTGTTCCGGGGAGACCTCTAAACCCGCCCTGGTCCTCCACCACCGTGGTGGAAGAACGCCACGACCGAGCGGTCCCGTGATGGCACGCACTGAGCCACCTGCTGGTCGGCGTCCACTTCGCGCCGTTGGCACCACCGGACCCGACAAGCCCCCTCTGCATGCCGGCCAGGCGTGCTGTGATCATGCCGGTCATGAGTTGCGTCTTCTGCCGCATCGTCTCCGGCACCGAGCCCTCGCAGACCATCCACGAGGACGAGCACGCCATCGCCTTCCTCAACCTCGCTCAGGCCACCAAGGGCCACACGCTGGTCGTCCCGCGAGCGCACCACCGCGACATGGGGGAGATCCCAGTCGAGACTGCGGCACACGTCATGCGAGCCGCGGTCGAGGTGTCCCGGCGACTCGCCGGCGCGCTCGGGGCTCCTGGAGTGAACCTCTGGCACGCCAGCGGTGAGACGGCCTGGCAGAGCGTCTTCCACTTCCACCTCCACGTGGTCCCCCGCTTCGAGCCCACCGACCTCACCCCGCCGTGGATCGAAGTCGAGCATCCGCTCGAGTCCCTCAAAGGGCTGGCCGGGGAGATCAGGGCCTGGCGCTGACAAACGCTGCTACTACTCACCAGCGAAATCAGAGCTGAGCTCGGCCAACTTGGCCTACGTGAAAGAAGAGATCATCATCCTCTGACCTGCTGGAAGGGTCCGACAACCCTAGATAACGATGGCCATTGCACAGGAACGGTGTTCTGGCTGGGTGGCGCAAACGACCGCCGGGCACGATCTCATAGCGGTTGCGGCGGCCCTCGCGTACCCGTACCACATAGCCCTCCTGCACCAGATCGTTGGTGATCCCGTGCACGGCGCGTTCGGTGATGCCGATGGTCGCGGCGATGTCCCGGATCCGCGCGCGGGGATCGCCAGCGAGGATCAGCAGCACGCGGGCGTGATTGGTCAGGAAGGTCCAGGTGGGCTCTCGGCCGACCGGGCTTCGGCGCCCACGATCTCCTCTGCCGGGTGGAAGTCGGAGCCTGACGACACCGGAACATTTTATAGCGAAATGTTCTTCAGGTGATCCAGGTCCGAGGTTGATCCTGACAGGCCCCGGTGCGCGGCGAGCGCGGCGGTTCAGCCGGCCTCGCCCGGTAGCTGCGGCGCGGCCGCCGACCCTAGATCGTTTCAGGGGAGCGTTTCATCCGTCCAGCGGTTTCCACCGACCTATGAAACAGACAACTCCCTGGACGACCCGGCCACCGGCGGCTGTTTCACAGGCGAACATTATCTTATGAAACACCTCGCTCCACGCCACTGAAGAGTGTGGGCATTTTATGGGCGTGATGCTGGGTATTTCGTGGGCATCGCGGGGATACTGGAGGCATGACCTCCACCGGCACGATCGACGACACGCTGGCGGCCGAGGTGCGCGCGCTGCTGCGCGCCGGGCTTCCGCTCCGGACCGAGCAGTGCGGGCCCGGGCTGCTGGCCCTGCCCGCCGTACGGGCCCGCGCCCGCGGCGATGACCCCGTCAGCCGGGCCCGGGCACTGGACGCGCTGCTGCGTGAGCAACTGGACCGGGTGGAGCACCGGGACCTGGCCGCCGCCGCACGGCTGCTGTTCGGCGCCGACCCCGCCACTTCCGGTGCGACCTTGACCGCCCGGCGGGCGGCGGCGGCCGCGGCCGCCGGGTACGAGGAGCACCACTTCCGAAAGCGCGTCGAGCCCAAACTGACCGGTTTGGTGGCCCTGCAGCTGCGCCGGGCCGGCGAGGAGGCGGCGCTGTTCACCGCGGCGCCCGACCTGCGGGCCGCCTCAGGGCGGCCGGTGCTGCCGGCCGACGTGTTCGCCTGGGAGGCAACCGAGCACCAGCAGGCGCTGGCCACCCTGTGGGGGGCGGTCTACCTGCTGCGCGCCGAGCTGCTGGAGGTCGCCCGGCTGGTGAGTATGGACGCCGCTGAGCCCGACCTGGCCCGCGCGTGCCAGACGGCGCTGTGGCGCCACGCCCTGGTACTGCACGCCGTGCGCGATTACCGTGCCGCCTACGGCGCGGTGCTGCTGCACACCGGCATCGGCGCCGCCCCCGGCACGGCCCCAGGAACGGACCCATCGGCGGCCAGGCTCGGAGTCGACCAGATCGCCGCCCGCGCGGGCTGGACCCCGCCGCTCGGCCCCGCCCACGAGCTGCTGCTGGCCGAACTGACCAAACCCGAGCACGGCCTGGCCGACTTCACCACCCGCCTGGACACCAGCGCGGGCGGCCCCACGCTGGCCGCCGCCTGGCAACACGCCCTGACCGGCCGCCCCATCGACCCGGACAGCCCCGGCCACCACCACCTGACTCAGGAGGACGCACCGCGATGAGCCTCGACCAACTGCTCAACCCGAACACCCCACCGCGCCGCTACGTCATCACCGGCGGACCCTCGGCCGGCAAGGAGGCCGTCTTCACCGAGCTGGCCGCCCGCGGCATCGGCCACACCGAGGGTGAGCCCGCCCGGGAGATCTACCGCAAGCATCGCGAGTGGCTTGGCCGCCACCTGCAGGTCGGCGACCGGCGCGCCTACTCCCGCGACGTGCTGGAGGCGTTCATCACCGAATATTGCGACCACAAGAACGGGCTGCGCTTCTACAACCGGGGCATCCCCGACGGCTACGGCTGGGACGCCTTCTTCGGCCTCGGCCCCTACACCGAACTGGAGCAGGCTGCCCGCGTCTACCGCTACGACGCGGTGTTCATCCTGGACGCCCTGGACGACTTCAACTCCGCCGACGACGACGTGTGGGCCAAGGAACGCGAGATCCGCCGCGTCCACGAGCTCATCATCCAGGGCTACTACGACGCCGGATACCGGCCCATCTTCGTTCCCGCCGACGACGCCGGCCGCCGCGTCGACTTCATGCTCGCCCAGCTCCCCGTCCCCGCCGTCTGACCAGGAAGGCCCTCGGTGATGGACCACACCGGCACCCCCGCCCGCAGCACCGGCGCAGCGATCATCAGCCCGAACAACGTCCTGGCCAACGCGATGCTCCGCGCGGTGGACATGGTCCGCCCGCGGCTGCAGGCCACCAACCCCGACCGGGTCGCCTTCTGCGTCGGCACGCAGATCAACGGCGCCCCGCACCTGGGCACGAGTCTGGTGCAGACGGCGGCGTTCCTGCTGGCCAAGGCCACCAAACGCACCTTCAACGTCGACGCCGTCGTACGGTTCGGGGCGCTGGACAACGCCCCGTACGACATCCGGCTCGATCCGGAGACCCATCACGCCTACCAGCAGACCTACTACCACGCCCTGGGCCGGGAGGGCGTGCGCGAGCTGATGGGCAAGTACTACCGCGCCCTGTTCGACTCCCTGGCTGATGCCGCCGGCGTGGACTACGAGGTGGAGACCTACACCACCCAGCAGCACGATCCCGTCTTCCGGCACGAGTTCCTGGCCACCCTCGGCCGCCTGGGCCAGATCCGCTGGCCGCTGGCCCCCTCGCACGGCCAGGTGCACCTGCGCCTGCCGTGTTCCGAGTGCGGCTGGGCCGAGAAACGCGCCGAGCGCACCAAGCTGATCAGGGCAGGTTCGGGCGGCGCCGACTTCGCCGCCGTGTGCACCGACCATGGCCCTTACGAGGTGGCCGTCACCGCCGACGGCGGCGCGTACCTGGACTTGGCCACCCTGTACCGCAACCTGGTCAAGGGAACGCATGGCCATGCGCGACCCGGTCACCCTGTCGGTCATGGTCAAGGGCGGCGACTGGGCCTACGGCTGCCAGCTCGTGGACGAGGCCTTCGCCCTGCTGCCCGGCCTGGCCCCGCCGCCGCGCATCTTCACCCCGATGGTCCTCACCGACACCGGCGCCAAACTGTCCAAGTCGCTGATCCGCGACGGCAAGGTGCCGCCGCCACCCGGCGCCCGCGACTGGATGCTCGACATCACCACCTGGCCCGGCGATGTCGACTCCTTCGTCGACGCCATGGTCTGGCTGGTCGGCCGCATGCTGGCCGACCCCAAGCACTTCTACCGCAGCTACACCACCCAGGAACTGGATCGCATCATGACCGCCCGCCCACGCAGCACGACGGGCGTGCGCGCCCGCGAGATGAACCTCTACCGCCGATACTTCGACCTGGTGGCCGCCGGCCGCAAGACCATCGAGGTCCGTGTGCAGTACCCCAACCTGCGCAACCTCGCCGCCGGCGACCACATCCGGTTCGTGTGTGGCCGCGACGACGCCCTCACCCGGGTCAAACGGGTGGCCCGCTATGCCAGCTTCGAGGAGATGCTGGATGCCGAAGGCGCGGCCAACGTCAACCCCGACAGCCCCCGCGAGCAGCAACTGGCCAACATCCGCCGCATCTACGGCCCGGAGAAGGAAGCGCTCGGCGTGCTGGCCATCGAGATCGAACTCCTCCAGCCCACCACCACGTGACCGATCTTCGGCAGAGCCGCACCCACAAGACGAGCCAGGGCCCGCGCGCCGCACGGGCCCTGGCCATGTCGAGGTCAGACGTGGCGGGCCATCTTGACGGCGGAGATCAGCAAGATGATGGCCAGGACGGGGATGAGGACCAGGTCCGGGATGGCGCCGAGCAGCAGGCCGCCAAGTAGGGCGCCGGTGATGGAACCGGCGCCCAGGACGGCGACGAAGCACAAGTTGGCGCCCAGGACGGCGAAGCTGCCGTCGCGGCTGTAGCGGGCGAAGGCGACCAGCATGGTGGGCAGCGAGACCGCCAGAGACAGGCTGCCGGCGGTCTTGATGTCGACGGAGTAGAGCAGCACGATCGTGGGGATCAGCAGTTCGCCGCCGGCCACGCCCATGATCGCGGCGACCACGCCGATGCCGAACCCGGCCGCGACTCCCGCGAGGGCCTGTGCCGGGCCGGGCAGGACCAGCGCGCCCAGGCTGGTGGTGTGGGTGAGCACCAGGGCGGCGGCCATGACCACCATCAGGGCCGCGAGCACCTTGTAGAGGGTGGCGGTGCGCATCCGCACCGCCCAGGACGCGCCCGCCCAAGCCCCGAGCAGGCTGCCGGCCAGGAGGTTGACTGCGACGGTCCAGTGCGCGGCCAGCTCGGCGAGGGGGACGGCGGCCAGCCGGGCGGGCAGCGCGGTGAGCACGACGATGAGGCTCATCGCCTTGTTCATGATGACCGCCGCCAGCGCGGCGAACCCGAACAGGCTGATCAGCAGCGGGAGCCGGAACTCGGCGCCGCCCAGGCCGATCATCCCGCCGAGTACGCCAACCGCCGCGCCGGCGGCGAAGGCTGATGGCAGCGAGCCGACCACGGGCGCGGGGACGGTGGCGTCTTCCTGGGTCATGCCGATCAGGGTAGGCAGGTGAGCGGGCCGGCACGCCGTCCTGCGACGGCCACCCTGGGACCGCGGTCATCGGTTGTCAGCCGCTCCGCTTCATCGTGCAGGACCGCGATGAGGAGCAACTCCAGCACCAGATCCTCCTCCAGGCCGTTCAGAACTTCCACATGAGCCTCCTGATGAACAGACGCCCCAAAGCTTCAAACGTTGACCAAGCGCACGAGCTTCGCTATTTGCTTCCTGCGCCGTTCCTGCGACGGGCGTGCTGGCGCTGCGCGGCACGGCGGTCGCCGACTCGCAGCACCGGGGCGAGCTGTTCCCATGTGACGCCGGCCTCGCGCGCGGCCTCGATGAGCGCCGGCTCGACCTCGGCCAGCCAGTCGCGCAGACCAGCCAGCAGGGTCAGGGCCGCCAAAGCCTCATCGCCAGAGGGCCGATAGCTGCCGGGCAAGCGATGTGAGCTGGTCAAGTCATAGACGTTCGTGACCGCGCGAACATCATGCACGGCGTTCCCAGCCGGCACGAACTGAGTGTTCGGCGACTCTTCCCACAGGAAGGCGCGAGCCTCGTGAGAGACGGTCAGGTCAAAGGCAGGCCGCACGGCGCGCCTCCCGAATGTCGTCACGTTGCAGACGGAACGGTCCCCGCCACGATGACACACCGCGAGGCCAGGCGAGCGCTAATGGCCGCTTCAGAGCCGAAGCCGCTGACAGAACGTAGCGGTGATTACAGAGAGCTACTTTGGGGGTGGTTGCGCGGACCCGAGTGGGGGGCCGACAGCCACAGGCTCGGGACGGACCCGCGCCGCCACCCCAACGACCTGGTCCTCAACCGCCACCCGGTCGACCAGCACCGCCCCTGCCAGACGAGGAAAAACGATCTTCAAAAGGTAAGAGTCACACCGTGATCACCCTGCCGTACGCGACCCACCGTCACCACCGGATTCGTGCCAGAGCCCCCGAAGTGACAACCTCTTCATGGGGGTAGCCGGAATACGGGAAAAGCAGGCCAGGACGACCCTCGCCCGATAAGCCACCGCACCGGCCTCCGCCGTCAAACCCATGAAGCGGCGCACGCTCGGTCTCGGTCAACGCGATCGGCACTGCGGATGGACCCTAGGACATACATATCACACTACTGATTTATCCGAGCGTGTAGCAGAGACCGTTGCAGGGCTCTTCCCAGAACCAGCCGCAGCCCTTGGGAGCTGGCTGATCACACGGAAAGCCGCTGCAAAAAGCAGTGGCCCCCGAGCACCAATCGTCGTCAAGGTTGCAGTCACACGCGCTGGCAAGCAGCTGGGTCCCGCTTGGACGCTGAGATGGCCCGAGTGCAGCGACGATCTGGTACGCCTCATCCTCGCCAAAGTTCTCCACCAGCGCGTCATGCAGCTGCAACTGCGCCTGCCGATACTCCTCCCGCTTCCCCGCCGCGACGTCGAATATCGAATCGTCGGCGATGAGACTCTCCACGCGTGCGAACGTCTGCTCTTGGGAGGCCGGCATCGCCGGATGTGCCGCTCGATAGTGCTTGAGGTGCTCGCGCCAGAGCTTCCCGCGTACATTGATTGGCAGCGCCCGATAAATCTCCCTCCGATAGGCGAGCGCGTATCTGCGGAACTCCTCATAGGTCCGCGGGAGATCCTTTCCGGCTCGCGCCACCCAGGCAGCAGCAGCAGCTTGACGTTGTTCGGCAAAGGCAGGAGCCTTCCCTGCAAAGAGCATCCCACCGGCGACTGCGGCACCGGCGCCCAAGCGCAAGAAAGATTTGCGATCTAGCACTCCCGGCCGGGACCCCAATGGCTGATCGACCTCCTCGCGCAGCCCCCCCAGCGCAGTCAGCACCCGAAGAGTCCTGCGCGGGCCCAGGCGCCCGATGAGCGGGATCGCCATGCGCCGGGCTGTCCACCCGCGCACATCCTCTTCCTGTTCCCCCGAGCCGCGCACTTTCAACAGCGTGGGCGTGAATGGCGCGTTCTCCCCGAAAGCATGGACACGCCATCTCTGCACGTCCGGACGCTGCAGGGGCAGGATCTCGAGCCGACCATCTGCGGCACCGCTGACGACCACAGAGACCTCTTGGCAGGTGCTGCAGGAGGCATCGAAGGCGAGAACCCACCGCTCCTCAGAATGATTGCTTAGCATAATCGCTGCTCCCCTTCCATTGACCATGGTCCGCGCAGGTAGGTCGCCTTCAGGCGAAACGGTCATCGCGTCTGGTCATACGCCGTTCGCAGACGCCGAGCTTGATCAAGCGTGCATCAGTGACCGCCTGTTAACCAGCGGTATAATTGTCAATATTCGCCACCTTCCGGCCTCAGCGGCGAGAGCGCGCCGCCATCACCTTCTTCACCAGGCGAGCCCCATCCGCCACGACCTTCTGCAGGTCAACCCAATGGGCCGCATCGACATCGTCAAGGTGCCCAAGAACCTGCCCCGCACCGTTGAGGCCTCCGACGTGGCCGACGTGGCCAAGGTCCTGACTGCAATCTGCTCGCGCGGCCGCGCGAGAAGCTGCCGCTGGATCGGGCGCTGCTCCAGACCGCCTACATCTGCGGCGCCAGCGCCTCCGAAGTCTGCGACCTGCATGTCGAGGACCTCGACCTGCGCGCCTCTAATCCGAAAATCGGACAGTGACGGGGCAGGCGGCAGCGAACCCTGGCTTGCGGTGGTGGGTCAGGGTTGTTGAGTGGCGTGGCGGTCAGACGACTGGTTCGAGGGTCACGCGGTAGCCGAGGGCTTCGAGCTGGCGGACGTGGGTGCGTTTCTTGCGGTCAGGTTTGATGCGGGTGTCGTAGAAGTCGGCGCCCAAGTCGTGGAAGCGGGCGTCGGAGTTGGACAGCAGGTGCCAGACGATGGTCAGAATGGAGCGGCCGACCGCAACGACGGCTTTCTTCTTGCCGCGTCGGCGGGCGATGCGGCGGTAGCGCTCACCGAGG
>NZ_JBQQCB010000127.1:0-28168 GCF_052246675.1 Nonomuraea sp. KM90
AGAGCCAGCTCAGCCACCACTCCCGGGCACCCGGGCGCAGGTGGAGCACGATGGGGGCGACGTGGGTGGCGCCCGATTCGGCGATCTCCTTGACCGTGCGGTCGAGCTGGGCGGGGGAGTCGGAGAGGTAGGGCAGGATGGGCGCCATCAGGACGCCGCAGGCGATGCCGTTGTCGTTGAGGGTCGCGCAGGTCTCCAGGCGGCGGCGCGGGTTGGGGGTGCCGGGCTCGACGGCGCGCCACAGCTCCGGGTCGACGAACCCCACCGAGACGTTGGCGCTGACGTCGGTCACGTCGGCGGCCTCGGTCAGCAGGTCGAGGTCGCGCAGGATCAGGGTGCCCTTGGTGAGGATCGAGAACGGGTTGGCGGCGTCGCGCAGGGCGGCCAGGATGCCGCGCATCAGCTTGTAGCGGCCCTCCGCGCGCTGGTAGCAGTCGACGTTGGTGCCCATGGCGACGTGGTGGCCGCCCCAGCGGGGCGCGGCCAGCTCCTTGCGGGCCAGCTCGGCGGCGTTGACCTTGACCACGATCTTGGAGTCGAAGTCTTCACCGGCATCCAAATCTAGGTATTCGTGCGTTTTTCGGGCAAAACAGTAAATACAGCTATGGCTGCAGCCGCGATACGGGTTGATCGTGTAGTCGAACGGCACCCGGCTGGCCCCGGGAACCTGGTTGATGATGGATCTGGCCCGGATCTCGTAGAAGGTCATCCCCTTGAACTCGGGTGTGTCGAACGTTCGGGTCACCGCGCCGCGAGCGAAGAGCGGCGCGGCCGGATCGTCCCGGCCGGGCCCGGCCAGGCGCAGGTTGTCCCAGCGCATGCCATGATTAGAACAAAAGTTCGAGCTTGATCGCAAACTGAAAAGAGGTGGCAATTACTGGGTCAGCCGGGGGCTAATGATCTTCAGGGTTGGGCAGAAAGACGCCACAGAGCTTGCGTTCCGGAGGTGCACCTATGGCCTGGTCGCAGGACGAGGAGCGGATGCTGGCCCAGATCGAGCAGCACCTCGTCGACGACGATCCGCGACTCGTCGCACGGCTGGAGTCGTTCAACGAGCGGGTTCGCCGCAGCGAGGCGAGGTCGACGGGGCAGTCGCCGGGTCCTCGGAGCCGGCCGCGTCGCTCGACGGTCATCATTCTGATCAGCTGGTTGCTCATCGCCACGCTGGTCGCCACGCTCCTGATCATGGTTCTCCGCCACGAGGCCGCCGCGGCCATGGCCCTGGCCACCGCCTTCTGACCCCTGTCGCCGCCTTCTGATCCCTCTTTTCGCCTTCCGGGTGCGAGCCTTCACGTGTGAGGGCCGGTCCAGACCCTCTGCAGGGTTCTGTAGTCGATCACCACGATGTCCTCCTCGCGCAACAGCTCCCGCGCCCGCGGCGAGGTGAGGAACTCGTAGTCGCTCAGCCGCACCCGCCACCCGTCCGGATCCACCGCCCGCGCCTCCTCGTCGCCCAGCGCCGGATGCACGGCCCACTCGCTCAGCCCGGGCGGCACCTCGCGCAGCCGCCGCGCGTACGCGGCCGCCTTGCCGTCCAGGTCGAGCCCGAAGCTGTCCAGGAAGCCGGGCTCGGTCACCGGCAGGCCCCGGGCCCGTAGCTTCCCGCGCGCGGGGTCGAGCCAGGCCCGCACCGCCAGCCCGTACTCCCGGGCCAGGTCAACGGTGAGGTCGAAGATGTCGGCGCGCCCGCCGTCCGCCAGGCAGTGCCAGTCCAGGTGGGTGGGCGCCAGCCCGGCGTCGGTGGCGGCGGCGATCTGGGCCCGGAACTCCACCTCCACCTCCTCGATGCGGGCCGCGGCGAGCAGGTCGGGAATGCGGTCGAACGTGTACAGCAGCCCGTCCGGGTCGAGCAGCGAGGGCACCGTCTCCCGGGCGGCCAGCGGCCCCCACGGGTGGCCGGGAGCTTCGCAGACCAGCGTCAGATGGAGGCCGAAGGAGATCTCCGGCCGCTCGCGCAGCAGGCCCATCGCGTGCCCGGCGGCCGGGCAGGGCGTCATGAGGCTGCACGAACCCGCGATCCCCTCCTCGATCGAGCGCACGACCGCCTCGTTGACCGCCCGGTACATCCCGAAGTCGTCGCAGTTGACGATCAGGAGCCGGCTTCCGGCCGCGTGTCCCAGTAGTTCGTTCACGCCCCCAGCGTGCCGACAGGACCCCGGAGAACCAACCGGTTTAGTGCAGGCCGCGCTTGCCGGGGGCCCAGAACGGCTTGACCTTGATCGACTTGCGCGGCCAGTTCCGCTCGCGTACGAGATGGTCGCGGATCATCTGGCACGTGCGCGCCTCGCCCGCCACGTAGGCCGCCCCCGTGTTCCCGGGCAGCTCCAGCCCGGCCACCGCCTCGACCAGCGTCTTCGACGACGCGGCCGGCGCGCCCCGCCGGTGGACCCGGCGCATCTCGTGCGGCCCGGGCATGGGCGGATCGTGCTCGGCGGACTCGCTCTCCAGCACGCCGTGCACCCGCGCGCCCGGCCCGAGCGCGCGGATCATCGGCCCGAACGCCGCGCTCGCCGTCTCGTCCCCGGCGAACAGGTGGAAGGGCGCGTCGTCGCGGGTGAAGAAGTCGCCCTGCGGCCACCAGAAGGTCACCGCGTCCCCCGGCGCGACCTCCCGGGCCCAGCGCAGCCCGATGCCGTCACCGTCGTACAGGTGCGCCCGCAGCTCCAGCGCGCGCCGGTCCGGGTCCAGGTCCCAGATCGTGTACGTGCGCAGCGTGTCGGCCGGTCGCAGGATCCCCGACACCGACAGCGGGTCGTTGAGCTGCACCCTGATGTGCTGGCCCGGCCGGTAGGGGAACGCGATGGGGGCACCGGTCGCCAGGCGTATCCGCCGCATCGTGGGCGTGACGAACTCGGCGTCGGTGACGCGGCCCTCCATCACGTACTTGGCGAAGGCGCTCGCCAGCGGGTTGCGCGCCATTCCTTCTCCTTAGTGGGAATAGATTTGTTTATAGGCCCTAAGGAAACATAGACGCATTAGGATGTCAACGTGCGTTCCCGGAGGAAGGTGGGCGATGGCCACGCAGGGCGTCAGCAGGCGCGAGCGGGTGCGGCAGGCGACGCTGGCGGAGATCCGCGCCACGGCGCGCAGGCTGCTGATCGAGCAGGGGCCGGCGGCCGTCACGATCAACGCGGTGGCCAGGGAGATGGGGATGAGCGGGCCGGCGCTCTACCACTATTTCGCCGGTCATGACGATCTGGTCGCCGCGGTGACCGTCGACTTCTACCGCGAGCTGACGGAGACGATCAGGGCGGCGCGCGAGGCGTACCCACGGGAGGAGCCCGGCCGCCGGCTGCTGGCGGCGTGCCGGGCGATGCGGCGCTGGGCCATCACGCACCGGGCGGAGTTCGGCTGGGTGTTCGCCAGCCCGATCAGGGGCGAGCGGCGGCTCGACTCGCCGCGCGACCGGGCCGGGCAGGACTTCGAGCGGGCCTTCGTCGAGGAGATCGCGCAGCTGTGGGAGGCGCGGCCGTTCCCGGTGCCCGCGCCGGAGGAGCTGGATCCGTCGATCAGGGCGCAGCTGGAGACGTACGCGCGGGCCGCCGGCCTGACGCTGCCGGTGGAGGTGATCCACGTCTTCCTGTCGTGCTGGATCAGGCTCTACGGCCTGCTCTGCATGGAGGTGCTCAACCAGCTCGACTTCGCCTACTCCGACCTGGAGCCGATGTTCGAGGACTGCCTGCGCGAGCTCGCCCCCAGGCTCGGCCTCGACTATGACGCCGAGGCCGGCCGGGGCGCGTAGGGGTGGCGGCCGGCCGCCCGCGTGGCCGGCCGGTGGCCGTCAGCCGATGCCGCGTGCGCGCAGGGCGGCGATCACCCACCGGAAGGCGGGGACGGCGGGCGCGGACTCGCCGTGCCCGTTGAGCGCGGCCAGCAGCTCCCAGTACCGCTCCACCCGCGCGTCCGCCACCGTCTCCATCCACTCCAGCAGGGCCGCCCGGTCCACGGCCGGGCCCGCCACCCGGTCCAGCACCTCCTTGCCCGCCGCCGACCCGGGATCGATCCCGCCCGCCAGAGCCGGACCGGCCTCGGCCAGCACGCGGGCCCGCAGCTCGTACTCGGGCAGCGGGCCGGGCCCGGCCAGCGCGATCCGGCGCAGCCGCCGCCGGAAGTCCTCGTCGGCGATCAGCCCGGCCAGCTCCACCCACGCGTCGAGCTGCGCGGGGGAGGGGGAGTCGGGCAGCTCGCGCATCCAGTCAGCGATCGCCGCCGCGTCGTCGTCGAGCTCGATCCCGGCGAACGTCCCCGAGACGAACTCCGTCACGATCTGCCGCCGTTCGGCGGCCGACAACTGGGCGAGTCTGTGCAACATCACGGTCTCCTCGTCGGTAGTGCCACGTTCGGAGATCAGGCGCAGTACGGCCCGGCGCGCCCGCAGGGCCCGGATCTCGGCGTCCACGGCCCGCAGGTGCACCCGCGCCACCTCGGCCACCGTGACCTGCCGCGCCAGGATCTCCTGCACGGCCTCCAGCCCGATGCCCAGCTCGCGCAGCATGCGCACCAGGCCGAGCCGGGTCAGGGCGGCCTCGTCGTACAGGCGGTAGCCGCCCGCCGACCGGCCGGTGGGCGGCAACACGCCGCTGTCGGACCAGAACCGGATCGTCCGCACCGGCAGCCCGGCCCGGCGGGCCAGCTCGCCGATGGTGTAAAGCCCGTCACTCACGACTCGCAGCCTGCACCTTCCACCCACTGGAGACTCAACCTTGTGGCATGATACTCGCGAACGTATACTCGCCAACGAATATTCGTAGACGAGGCGGTGACCGGAATGGGCAAGCGGCGCCCGGTGGCGAACCTGCTGGCACTGGCGGTGCTCACCGTGGTCGTCCAGCGGCCGATGCACCCGTACGAGATGGCCTCCGTCCTGCGCGCCCGTGGCAAGGACCAGGACATGCCCCTCAAATGGGGCTCGTTCTACACCGTCGTGCGGAACCTGGAGAAGCACGGCCTGCTGGAGGCGGTGGAGAGCGGTCGGCAGGGCGCCCGGCCCGAGCGGACCGTCTATCGCATCACCGACGCCGGGCGGCGGGAGGCGGAGGACTGGACGCGTGAGCTGCTGTCCACCCCGCAGCCGGAGCCGTCGGCGTTCGGGGCGGGCCTGTCGGTGATGGGCGGCCTCGGCCCCGACGAGGTCGCCGCGCTGCTGCGGCGGCGCCTGGAGCTGCTGCGGGAGCGGATCGAGGCCGAGCGGCGGGCGCTGGAGGAGGAGCGGGCCGAGCTGCCCAGGCTGTTCGTCGTCGAGTCGGAATACGCGCTGGCGATGCGGGAGGCCCAGGCCGCCTGGGTGCGCTCGCTGCTGGCGGAGCTGGACGGGGGCACCTTCCCCGAGCTGGAGGGCTGGCGGGCCTATCACCGGACCGGTCACCTGCCGCCCGGCGTGGCGGACCTCGCCGAACGGGGCCGCCCCGCCGAATGAAAGATCCCGGCGGCAGTGCTGCAACACCGCCGCCGGGAGACCTCGCAACCGAAGCGGAGCCCCGGCCACGAGCTGGCACAGGCAACGATAGCCGGGCCCGCTTCCCGTACCGAACCATGGGGAGCACGACATGACCACGACCACCGCCGGCACCGTGACGTCGGACGACGGCACCACGATC
Organism: Nonomuraea sp. KM90; assembly: GCF_052246675.1. Taxonomy (NCBI): domain Bacteria; kingdom Bacillati; phylum Actinomycetota; class Actinomycetes; order Streptosporangiales; family Streptosporangiaceae; genus Nonomuraea; species Nonomuraea sp. KM90. The sequence goes on from NZ_JBQQCB010000127.1 coordinate 5,598, forward strand.
AGCTACCGCGAGGCCGGGCGGGGACCCGGCCTGGTGATCCTGCACGGGGCCATGCAGACCGGCCACAGCCAGATCGAGCTGGCCCGGGCCCTGTCCCGGGACTTCACCTGCTACCTGCCCGACCGCCGGGGGCGGGGCGGCAGCGGGCCCGCCGGCCCCGCGTACGGGCTCGACCGCGAGGTCGAGGACCTCGGCGCGCTGCTGCGGGCCACGGGCGCGGCGTACGCCGCCGGGGTGAGCTCCGGCGCGATCATCACGCTGCGCACCGCCCTCGCCCGGCCCGGCCTGCTGCGCAAGGCCGTCGTCTTCGAACCCCCGCTGAACGGCTCCGGCGCGCGGGACCACCTGCCCCGCCTCGACCGCGAGCTCGCCGCGGGCCGGATCCCGGCGGCGCTCGTCACCGGCATGAAGGCCGCCCGGCTCGGCCCGCCGATCTTCAACGTCCTGCCGCGAGCGCTGCTGGAGCTGCTCACCGGCCTGATGCTGAGAAATGAGGACAAGGGGGTGGCGGGCGACGAGCCGACGTTCAGGGAGCTGGCCCCGACGCTGCGCCAGGACCTCCAGCTGGTGGCCGAGGCCGGCGGCGACCTGACGGTCTACCGGCCGGTGGAGGCCGAGGTGCTGCTGCTCGGCGGCACCAGGAGCCCGGCCTACCTGCGCGCCGCGCTCGCCGGGCTGGAGCGGGTCCTGCCGCGCGCCCGCCATGTGGAGCTGGCGGGCCTCGACCACAGCGCCACCTCCAACGCCGTCCGGCGCGGCCGGCCGGAGCGGGTGGCCGAGGAGATCCGCGGGTTCCTCACAGGCTCCTGAGGCCGGGTCCTCCCACGCTCCTCACAGGTTCTTGAGGAACGTGGCCGCCACGGGGGCGGCGACCTTCCCGCCGCCGCCCCCGCCCTCGACGACCACGGCGAACGCGACATCGTCCTTGAAGCCCATGAACCAGGCGTGCGACTCGAGCTTCTCGCCGGTGCCGTACTCGGCCGTCCCGGTCTTGCCGTGGGTGCCCGCCGGCAGCCCCGCCGCCTTGGCGGTGCCCTTGGTCACCACGGCCGACATCATCGCGTGCAGCCCGCTCTTCACCCCACCGGGCAGCTCGCGCTCGGCGGCCTTCTGCTTGATCGAGGGCACCAGCGTCGGCGGCCGCCAGGTGCCGTCGGCGATGGCGGCGGCCACCGAGGCCATCGACAGCGGGCTGGCCGTGATCCGCGCCTGCCCGAACGCCTCCGCCGCCAGCTCGGCGTCCGACTCGGCCTTGGGGAAGCTGGCCTTCGTGGCCGGGACGCCGATGTTGAGCGGCTGGTTGAAGCCCACGTCCTCGGCCGTGTCGAGCAGCTTGTCGGCGCCCAGCTTCGCCTCGGCCAGCGGCGCGAACGTCGTGTTGCACGAGTGGGCGAACGAGTCGAGGAACGACAGCGACCCGAACTCCTCCTTGTCGGAGTTGCGGATCTTCAGCCCGCCGACGGTGGCGTACATGGGGCAGGTGACCTGGTCCTGCGGCGACATCCCGGCCGCCAGCAGCCCGATCGCGGTGACGGCCTTGAAGGTCGAGCCGGGCGGGTAGCGGCCGTCCAGCGCCCGGTTGAACCCGCCCACGTTGTTCACCACGGCCAGGATCTCGCCCGTCGAGGATTTGACGGCCACCAGCGAGGTCGGCTTCTTCATCTCCTTGACCGCCGTCACGGCGGCCGCCTGCGCCCGCGGGTCGAGCGTGGTCCGCACGGGCTTGCCCTCGGTGCCCTCGATGGTCTCCAGCGTCTTGTCGCCGAGCTTGATCTCGGTCGCCGGAGTGCCCGCCAGGCGCTCCTGGAACGTCTCCTGCAGCCCGCCGCGCCCGACCGCCTGCCCGACCTTGTAGGAGGAGCCCAGCCGGGCCACGTCCTTCTTGGTCGCCTTGTCCAGGTAGCCGACGAGCTGCTGCACCGAGCCGCCGACCGTGCCGGTGTCGATGCGGTCGCCGTCGGCGTCGGTGATCTCGGCGCGGTCGGGCCAGCGGGTCTTGAGCGAGAACGTGGCCCCGGCGGTCATCGACGGGTGCAGCGCGGCGGGCTTCCAGTCCACCTTCCACATGCGGTCGGCCACCACCAGGTCGATCTGGCCCTGGTAGGACCACTCGCCGATGTTCTTCAGGTCGAGCGTGGCGGTGTAGGGGACGCGGGCCCGGCCGTCGCCCTCGGCGACCTGGCCGAGCTTGATCGAGGCGGATTCGACCGCGAGGGCGGTGCGCTGCTGGTCGTACGCGCCGAGCTGCTGCGGCGTGGCCAGCTCGGCCGCCATGGCGCTCTTGTCACCGGCCTGCCACGCCGCGGCGAAGCGCTGCGCGGTCTCGGCCGGGGTGCCCCTGGTGTGGAGCACGTAGTAAGCGCCACCGGCCGCGGCCCCCACCGCGAGGACGGTGGCGCCGGACACGATCGCGATGGTACGGCCCCGCGCCACTGATCAGCCCCCTGCTCTTCGACGACAGGTCTCCGAGCCTAGCGGCGTCGAATCAGGACATACCATTCGAGGCCTTGAAGCTCGTGGCATACGTCGGAACGTATTCCTGGCCGGACAACTTCTGGATGGCCGCCATGATCTCGTCGGTCACCTGCCGCCGGTCGCGGGCCTTGGTGTGGTCGCCCTCGAACCGCATGGGCGCCCCGATGGCGATGCCGATGCTCGCGGGCCTGGGCACCTTCGCCCCGACGGGGAGCACCTTCTCGGTGCCGCTGAGCGCCACGGGCAGCACCGGCGCGCCGGTCTTGAGCGCCAGCCAGGCCACCCCGATCTTGCCGCGGTAGAGGCGGCCGTCGGGGGAGCGGGTGCCCTCGGGGTGGATGCCGAACAGCTCGCCCCGCTCCAGCAGCGCGGCGGCCTCGTCGAGCATGACCTGCGCGGAGTGGGCGCTCTCGCGGTCGATCGGCAGGCTCCCGCCCAGGCGCATGAAGAAGCCGGAGACCGGGTTGCCCGAGAAATACTCGTTCTTGGCGGTGAACGTCACGTGCCTGGGCAGCAGCGCCGGCAGCAGGAACGAGTCGAGCACGGAGAGGTGGTTGGCGGCCAGGATCGCGGGGCCGGTCCTCGGCACGTGCGCCGCACCCGAGATCTGCGGCCGGCACATCGCGTGGGCGAGCGGCGCGGAGGCGAACTTGACCACTTCGTACAGCAACGAGCTCTCCTGATCATCGGGCGGGCGGCCACCCCACAATAAGGCAGGCGCCCCGCAGGTGTGGCGGGACGCCTGGGAAAAGCTGTTAGGCCGATGTGGCGGTCGCCTCCTCGGCGAGATGCACAACACGGCTCCAGCCGAACGGTATTCCGTGAAGGCGGTAATTTGCGGCCCGGGGGACACAGACCACATCGGCACCTTGAGTTAAGCACACGGTCCGGCCCTGGGGGTAATCCTGGGCCCCGTCCGGGGGCAATCGTGGCCTCCGTACGGGGAACGCGTGACCTGCCGGGCGGCGCTCAGGTCCTGGTCCAGTGCGGTTGCGCCACGTCGAAGACCCGCTGCTCCCGCCCCCGAAGCGCCACCTCCGCGAACTGCCAGAGGATCGCCCCCGTCGGAGCGTGGATCACGATGGACGGCCCCAGCGGCATCTGCAGCAGATCGCCCCGCCAGCGCGGCACCCCGGGCGCCAGGAACCGCTCCAGCGGCACCGCGTGCACCGAGGCCACCTCGCGCGGATCGGGCACCGGGTCCTGGTGACCTCCGAACGCCACCACCGGCGTGATCACGAACCCCGAGTCGGTGACGAAGTCGTCGAGCAGCCCGGCCACCTCGACCCCGGTGATGCCGGTCTCCTCGGCCAGCTCGCGCAGCGCCGCTTCCACCGGCTGCTCCCCGTCGTCGGCCCGCCCCCCGGGCAGCGCCCACTGCCCGGGGTTGCGGCCGCGGGCGGCCCGCCTGATCACGACGACGTACGGGCTCCGCTCGGCGTCCTCCAGCACGCACACGGTGACGGCGGCCCGGCGCACCCCTCCGGCCGGCGGGACCTGCCGGCGGTCGAAGGCGGCCAGACGGGCGGTGATCTGCGCGCGCAGCTCGTCGATGGGCGAAAGCACATGTCAAGGATCTCACGGAGGCGTGCGCGGGAGCCGTACCTCCACCCGCAACCCGCCCTCGGGCCGCGCCGAGGCCGTCACCCGGCCGCCGTGCGCCGCCACGATGGCCCGGACGATGGACAGGCCCAGGCCCGCCCCTTTGGAGGAGCGCACCCGGTCGCCCTGCATCCGGCTGAACGGCACGAACAGGTCCTCCACCTCGTACGGCGGCACCAGCGGCCCGGTGTTCTCCACGACGATCGAGGCGCCCCCGTGCTCCCTCCTCAGGGTGAGCCAGACCTCGCCGTCCCGCACGTTGTACTTGATCGCGTTCTCCAGCAGGTTGAACAGGCACCGCTCCAGGAACAGCGGATCCCCCTCCACCAGCACCGATCGCAGGTCCTGGTGCAGCGTGACGGGCCGCCGGCGCGAGCGCAGGTCGGTCTGCTCCAGCACGGTGCGCACGACCTGCTCCAGGTCCACCGTCTTGCGCGCGGCGAGCTCCTGCTCGGACTGCGCGAGCAGCAGCAGGCCCTCGATGAGCCGCTCGTAGCGGGCGTTGGTGCCCAGCAGCGCCCTGGCCAGCGCCTTCAGGTCCTCCGAGGCGGCCGGCTCCTCCAGCGACACCTCCAGCACCGTACGGTTGACGGCCAGCGGCGTACGCAGCTCGTGCGAGGCGTTGGCGATGAAGCGGCGCTGCGCGTCGAACACCCGGTTCAGCCGGTCCAGCATCGCGTCGAAGGTGTCGGCCAGCCGCCTGACCTCGTCGGGCGGGCCGCGCAGCCCGATCCGCTCGTGCATCGTGCTCTCCGACAGCCGCTGCGCCGTCTCGGTCACCCGGTCCAGCGGCCGCAGCGCCTGGTCGGCCACCACGTAGCCGAGCAGCAGCGCGATGATCCCGACCAGGATCATCACCAGCATCGACGAGCGCACCATCTCGCTGAGCACGCTGTCGGCCCGGTACTGGACCTCCGCCCGGAAGACCATGTCCCCCTGGAACACCTGCGGCGGGGGCTGGGGGGCGCCGCCCGGCAGCTTGCTGGTGATCTTCACGGGACCGGCCGTGAACTGCTGGTTCATCGCCCGCGCGGTGATCAGATAGGTGAGCCAGAGCAGGATCGAGCCCGCCACGAAGAACAGCCCGCCGTACAGCAGCGTCAGCCGCAACCGCAGCCTCCGGCTGCTCCACCACAGCCGCGCGCCCTCCAGCCGGGAGGTCAAAGCCGGTACCCCCTGCCCGGCACGTTCTGGATGGGCTGGGGCAGGCCGAGCTTCTTGCGCAGCGACGTCATCGTGACCCGCAGCGCGCCCGTGCCGCCGTCGGCGTACTCGTCCCACACGCGCCTGCGCAGCTCGCCGGAGGTGACCAGCTCCCCTCCGGCGCTGAGCAGCACGCGTAACACGTCGAACTCCTTGCGGTTGAGCGAGAGGGCCCGCCCGTCCCTGGTGACCGTGCGGCGGGCCGGGTCGAGGGCGATGCCGTCGCGTTCGAGCAGGGGGACCGCCGAGCGCGCCGACCGGCGGGCCAGCGTCCTGACCCGGGCCACCAGCTCGGCGAACGCGAACGGCTTGACCAGGTAGTCGTCCGCCCCCAGCGCCAGGCCGTCGATCTTGTCGCGGATCTGGCCCGCCGCGGTCAGCATGAGCACCCGGCCGCCCCCGCCGCCCTCGCGCAGCCGCCGGCACACGTCGTCGCCGTGCACCTCCGGCAGGTCCCGGTCGAGCACCACGACGTCGTAGTCGACGTACGCGGCCATCTCCAGGGCCTCCTGCCCGTCGTACGCGACGTCCACGGCGATCGCGTGCAGCCTGAGCCCGTGCGCGACCGCGTCCGCCAGCCGTTCCTCGTCCTCGACGACCAGCACCCGCATCCCCGCTCCCCTTCCCTCGGGCTCCGAGCGTGACGGATCACGTGTTAGCCGCGGGTAAGCCCGCTTCCAGGGCTTATCCGGGTTTAGCACCCCGTGGGCTGGAGTGAGGCCGCGCGCCGGGCGAAGGACCCGGGCGCGGAGGAGCGAAAGCCATGAACGTACGGCTGTTGCCGGCCGCCGGGGCACTGGCGTTGGCGCTGGCGGGCTGCGCGGGCACCGCGGCGCCGGACGACGGGGTGGTCAGCGCGGGCGGCGCGCCCGCCGCCGCCACGCCCTCGGCCACCCCGTCGGCCTCGCTGGACCCGCAGGAGGCGGCGCTGAAGTTCGCGCAGTGCATGCGCGAGCACGGGGTCGACATGCCCGACCCGCAGGGGGGCCGGATCCAGCTCAAGATCCCCGAGGGGATGGACCAGAAGAAGGTGGACAAGGCCCACGAGGAGTGCCGGCCCATCATGGAGTCCGTCGTACGCGACCAGGGCGCCCCCGACGCCCGCGACTACGACCAGATGGTGAAGTTCGCGCAGTGCATGCGCAAGCAGGGCATCGACATGCCCGACCCCAAGCCCGGCGAGGGGATGCGCATCCAGATGAAGGGCGGTTCCAAGGAGAAGATCGAGGCCGCGCGGAAGGCCTGCGAGCAGCAGGCGCCCGGCTTCGCCAAGAAGGGGACGCCGTGAGGAAGGGCCTGCTGCTGAGCGGCGGCACCGTCCTGGCCGTCGCCGCCACGTGGACCGCGGTGGCCGTGCTCAACGACGGCGGCACCGGCGCCGCCACCCCGGCGAGACCGCCGGTCCCCGCCACCGCCGACGTCACCCGGCAGGACCTGGTGGAGACCAAGACCGTGGACGGCTCCCTCACGTACGCGGGGGAGCGGCAGGTCGCCTCGGGCGCCTCCGGCACCGTGACGTGGGTGCCGGAGGTGGGCGCGGTGATCCGCCGCGGCCGGCCGCTGCTGAAGGTGGACCGCGAGCCGCTGGTGCTGATGTACGGCAAGCTGCCGCTCTACCGGACCCTGGAGCAGGGGGTGTCCGACGGCCCGGACGTGGAGCAGCTGGAACGCAACCTCAAGGCGCTCGGCCACGGCGACTACCTGACCGTGGACGACCACTTCAGCCACGCCACCGAGCAGGCCGTCAAGGAGTGGCAGGAGGACAGGGGGCTGGAGGAGAGCGGGCGGGTGGACGCGGCCCAGGTCGTCTTCCAGCCCGCCGCCGTACGCGTCACCGACGCCAAGGCGGCCCTCGGCGCCAGGACCGCGCCCGGGCAGCAGGCGCTCACCGTCAGCGGCATCCGCCGCCTGGTGCACGTGGACCTGGACACCGGCGACCAGTCGCTGGCCCGCAAGGGCGCGAAGGTCACCGTGACGCTGCCCGGCGGGGAACGGGCCTCGGGCACGATCACCTCCGTGGGCACGGTGGCGGAGACCTCCGGCCAGGAGCAGGACACCAGCACCACCATCGACGTGGACATCACGCTGGCCAAGCCGCCGAAGACCCGGCTGGACCAGGCGCCGGTGGAGGTCGAGATGCAGAGCGAGCGGCACGAGGACGTGCTCGCGGTGCCGGTGGAGGCGCTGCTGGCGCTGCGCGAGGGCGGGTTCGGCGTCGAGGTCGTGGAGGGCGCGGCCAGCCGGATCGTGGCGGTGGAGACGGGGGCGTTCGGGGGCGGCCTGGTCGAGATCGAGGGCCAGGGGCTGGCCGAGGGCATGAAGGTCGGGGTGCCCGTCCAATGAGCGATCCGACGATCGTGGAGCTGCGGGCGGTCACCAAGACGTACGCGGGGGACGTGCACGCCCTTCGCGGCGTGGACCTGACCGTCGCGCGGGGCGAGCTGCTGGCCATCGTGGGGCCGTCCGGGTCGGGCAAGTCGACGATGCTGCACATGATCGGCACGCTGGACCGGCCGAGCACCGGCACCGTACGCGTGGCCGGGCACGACGTGGCCCGGCTGTCCGACCGGCGGCTCTCCGCGCTGCGCTCGCGCCACATGGGCTTCGTCTTCCAGCAGTTCCACCTGTCGCCCGGGGTCAGCGCGCTGGACAACGTGGCCGACGGCCTGCTCTACACCGGCCTCGGCCGCCGCGCCCGGCGCGAGCGGGCCGCCGCCGCGCTGGAACGGGTCGGGCTCGGCCACCGGCTGCGGCACCGGCCGTATGAGCTTTCCGGCGGCGAGCAGCAGCGGGTGGCGGTGGCCCGCGCGGTGGCCGGGGACCCGCCGCTGCTGCTGGCCGACGAGCCGACCGGCAACCTGGACTCGGCCGCGGGCGCCGACGTGCTGCGCGTGCTGGCGGACCTGCACCGGGCCGGCACCACGGTCGCCGTCATCACGCACGACGCCGAGATCGCCGGCTGGTGCCCCCGCCAGGTACGCCTGCGCGACGGCCTGATCGTCGACGGCCACCAGGACGAGCACCTCGGCCCCGTGGCGCTGCTGAGAGGAGACCACCGATGACGGCCCGCGGGGGCACCCCTGAACGGCGCGCCCCCGACAGCGCCGGCGGGGGTCAGGAGCGGCTCGTGCCCGGGCGGCTCGGCCCCGGTGACGTGCTGCGCGTCGGCGCCGCCGGGTTGCGCGCCCGCCCCACCCGGGTGATCCTCTCCGCGCTCGGCATCGCCATCGGCATCGCCACGATGATCGCGGTGATCGGGATCTCCTCGTCCTCCCGCGAGCAGCTCCTGCGCGAGCTCGACCGGCTCGGCACCAACCTGCTCACCGTCACGCCGGGGCAGACGATGTTCGGCGACGAGGCCAAGCTCCCGACCGGCGCGCTGGCCATGGTGCAGCGCATCCGCCCGGTCCGTACGGCCGCCGCCACCGGCGTCGTCGAGGCCACCGTACGCCGCAACAACCACATCCCCGACTCGATCACCGGCGGCATCTCCGTCCAGGCCGCCAGCACCGGCCTGCTGACCACGCTGGAGGGCGCGGTGGTCAAGGGCACTGGCTGAACGAGGCCACCGCCCGGCAGCCCGCCGTCGTGCTCGGCTCGGCGGCGGCCCGGCGGCTCGGCCTGGCCAGGACCGGCGTGCAGGTGTGGATGGGCGGGCGCTGGTTCACCGTCGTCGGGATTCTCGGGCCGATGCCCCTCGCCCCGGAGATCGAGCGCTCGGCCCTGGTCGGCTTCCCGGCGGCGCAGGACCTGCTCGGCTTCGACGGCTTTCCGACGACCGTCTACGAGCGCTCCTCGGACGCGACGGTCGAGGAGGTGCGGCAGGCGCTGCCACGCACGGTCAATCCGGAGAACCCCGACGAGGTCACGGTGAGCCGGCCGTCGGACGCGCTGGCGGCCAAGGCCGCCGCCGCGGGCGCCTTCACCAACCTGCTGCTCGGGCTGGGCGCCGTGGCCCTGCTCGTGGGCGGCGTCGGGGTGGCCAACACCATGGTCATCTCGGTGCTGGAACGCCGCCGCGAGATCGGGCTGCGGCGCTCGCTGGGGGCCACCCGGGGGCAGGTGCGCCTGCAGTTCCTGTCGGAGTCGCTGCTGCTGTCGGCGCTGGGCGGGGTGGTGGGCGCCGTGCTGGGCGCGCTGGCCACGACCGCGTACGCCCTGTCGCGCGACTGGCCGCCCGTGGTGCCCCCGTGGGCGCTGGGCGGGGCGATCGCCGCGACGCTCGTCATCGGCACGGTCGCGGGCATCTACCCGGCCATGCGCGCCGCCCGCCTGTCGCCCACGGTGGCCCTGGCCACCGCCTGACCCCCGCTCATCCCGGGGTCAGCAGGATGCTGAGCACCGTGCCGAGGAGCATGCCCGCGCCCGCGGCGATGGCGGCCCACCGGCCGAGGGGCTCGCCGCGGGTGTGGCCGACGATGCCCAGCGCGACGCCCGCCAGGCCGAACAGGACCGGGACGAACAGCACGGCCACCGCGGCGCAGACGAACCCGATGATCGACAGGACCTGGTCGCTCACCCGGGGCCGCCGCGCCGGCGCCGGGCGGGGCGACCAGGCGGCCGTGCCGTCGGCGGCGTCGTGGGGCTGGTCGTCGCCCTGCGGCGGGTCCTGCGAAGAGGTCACGGGCGGGCTCCTCTCAAGACGGGAACCACATCACACACCCGAACGAGAGGCCCTGTCGAGCCATCCGTTCTCGGACATCTGCCCATTTCAGGAGGCTTCCGCCGGGCGGGAGAGCGGCGGCGGGAGCGGGCGGGCGTGCACGACGTCGAGGCGGGAGACGGCGCGGGTGAGGGCGACGTACAGGCGGTTGAGGCCGCGCCGCTCCGCCTCGGCGATGGCGGCGGGCTCGGCCACGACGACGTGGTCGTACTCCAGGCCCTTGCACAGCGAGGCGGGCAGCACGCCGATCCGGCCGGCCACGTCCAGGCCCTCGTCCCACAGCGCGGAGGTGAGCGCCTCCACGTCGGCGTCCGCGGCGATCACCCCGATCGAGCCCTCGAACGCCAGCGCCTCGCGCACCGCCGCCACCACGCCCTTCTCCAGCTCCGCCACCCGGGTCACCCGCAGCCGCCCGTCCGACCGGTACGAGCGCGTCGCCGGCACCTCGGTGCCGAGCGCCGCCAGCAGCGTGTTGGCCAGCTCCACCACGGCCGCCGGCACCCGGAAGCCGGTCGTCAGCGCGACGACCTCGCCGTCCGGCTTGCCGAGCAGCTCCATGCGCTCGGGCCAGGACGTCGCGGCCCACGGCGTGGTGCCCTGCGCCAGATCGCCCAGCACCGTCAGCGAGCCGTGCTCGCTGCGCCTGGCCACGGCCCGGCACTCCATGGGGGACAGATCCTGGGCCTCGTCCACGATGACGTGCCCGTAGCCGCGCGGGCGCTCGATGAGGGCGGCGATCTCGTCGAGCAGCACCAGGTCGGCGGCCGACCACTTCGCGCTCTTGGCGCTGCGGGGCGGCCTGGCCCAGGTGAGGGCGGCACGCTCGGCATCGGTCAGCACGCCCTGCGCCGGGTCCCGCCCGCCCTCGCCGCGTGCCGGGCCGCGCAGGATCTCGTACAGGACCTCCTCCGGTTTGACGGCCGGCCAGACGGTGTCCAGCCACGCGGTGACGCCGCGGCCGATCTTGCGGAGCCAGGCCGCGTTAGCCGTGTGACCGCGGGCCTCGGCGTGGCGGCGGATCGCCTCGACCACGCGGGCCCGGACCCGCTCGCGGCCGGTGCCGTACGGGAGGGACGCGCGCCGGGTGTCGTCCACGATGCGGCGCAGCTCGTCCTCGTACACCCGCCACCGGTAGGACCCGTCCGGCACCTCGACCGGCTCGACCGGCTTGCGGATCCGCCCGTACAGGGCCTTGCGCAGCACCTCGGCCATGCGCACGTCGTGCTTGACGACGGCCGTGGCCTCGTCGTCCGCCCCCGTGACGGGGACGCGGCCCAGCAGCCGCTCCAGCGTCGTCTGCTCGACGTCCACCTCCCCGAGCGTGGGCAGCACGGCCGAGATGTAGCCGAGGAAGGCCCGGTTGGGGCCCAGCACCAGCACGCCGCCGCGTTCCAGGCGCCGGCGGTGGGCGTACAGCAGGTAGGCGGCCCGGTGCAGGCCGACGGCGGTCTTGCCGGTGCCGGGCGCGCCCTGGACGCAGATCGAGGCGTCCAGCTCGGCGCGTACGAGGTCGTCCTGCTCCGGCTGGATGGTGGCGACGATGTCGCGCATGGGGCCGACGCGGGGGCGTTCGATCTCGGCGGCCAGGATCTTGCTCCCGACCTCCTCGCCCCGCGCGAGCCGCTCGTCCTCGAACCCGGTCAGCGTGGTGCCCTGCCAGCCGAACCGGCGCCGTACGTCGACGCCCTGGGGGTCGCGGGCGCCGGCCCGGTAGAAGGCCCGCGCGACGGGCGCGCGCCAGTCGATCACCACGGGCGGGCCCCCGTGCTCGCCGGTGATGTGCCGCCTGCCGATGTGGTACGCGCGCCCGTGGTGCTCGGCCGAACCCGGGCCGAAGTCGAGCCGGCCGAAGAACGGCGGCCCGTCCGGCTCCTCGCTCAGCTCCTTGGCCAGGCTCTTGAGGTGCCGGCCCAGCCGTTCGGCGCTGTAGCGGTCGCCGGCCACGGACTCACCGACGATCACGTTGTACCGCGCGCCCTCCAGCATCCTGCGCAGGCCGGCCCGGCAACGTTCGACGTATTCCCTCTCGTCCTCGAGCGTTCCCATCACACCTCCTGAAGCGTTAACTCGGTTAAGAGATTAACCAGGTTAACACTTTGATAGGGTGTGCTCATGACGGGACTGCGGGAGCTGCAGCGGCAGCGTGTGCACGAGGCCATCTCGACGGCGGCCATCACGCTCTTCCTGGCGCGCGGCTTCGACGAGGTGCCGGTGACGGAGGTCGCGGCGGCGGCGGGGGTGTCGAAGCCGACGCTGTTCAAGTACTTCCCGACCAAGGAGGACCTCGTGCTGCACCGGATCGCCGACCACCTGGGGGAGCCGGCCCGGGTGGTGCGCGGCCGGGCCCCGGGGGAGCGGCCGCTGCGGGCGCTGCGCCGCCACTTCCTCGACGGGCTGGCGCGGCGCGATCCCGTCACGGGGCTCAACGACCATCCGGAGGTGCTGGCCTACCACCGGATGGTGTTCACCACCCCCAGCCTGCTGGCCCGGGTCCACCAGTACATGTCGCTGGACGAGGAGGCCCTGGCCGAGGCGCTCGCGGAGACCGCGGACGACCTGACGGCCCGGCTCGTGGCCGGGCAGGTGCTGGCCGCGCAGCGGGTGCTGGCCCGGCGCAACTGGCAGCTGCTGGCCGATGGGCGGCCGCTGGCCGAGGTGGAGGCGGAGGCGGTACGGGCGGCGGAGCGCGCGTTCGACCTGCTGCCCGACGCCTTCCCGGCGTGACGCCTCAGGGGAGCCAGGTCTCGTGGAGGTGCAGCCATTGCCGGCTCGGCGCGGTCCGGAGCGCGGCGGTGGCCCGGCGTCCGCGGCTCCCGGGGCCCGTGTGGTGCCATTCCTCGTAGGTCACGACCAGCAGGTCGCCCGAGGCGGCCACCACGTGCGCGGCCCTGATGGTGATCGTCAGGCCGGGCGCGTCGCCGTAGGCCGCCTCGACCGCGGCCAGCACCTCGTCCAGCCGCAGTACCGCCCCGTCGGGCCCGGCCAGGGTGAAGCCGGGCGCGTGGGCGCCGGCGAAGGCGGCGAACTCAGTCCGGTCGGCGGCGCCGGTCAGCCAGCGCTCGATCAGCCGGTGATGGCGCGCCACCTCCCGATACGCGGCATCCGCCATGGGGTGTCCGCTCGTGCCCGGCTCGCTCGTGCCCGGCTCGCTCGTGCCCGGCTCGCTCGTGCCCGGCTCGCTCGTGCCCGGCTCGCTCATGCCGGGCTCGTTCATACCGGGCTCGCTCATGCCGGGCCCCAGTGCTGGGCGGCGGTCCAGTCGCGCAGAGGTGTCAGGCGGATGCCGAGCCGCTCCTCGACGTCGCGCGGCGCGTCGAAGAAGTCGCCGGCGTCGCGGATCCACCGGTACGTGGCGGCCACCTCCGCGGCCGTCCCCGGTCCGGCCACCAGCGCCAGGGCGGCGGCGAACTCGGCCACGTCCTGCTCCTCGTACCGGAGGCCCGGCCGCACCATGGCCGCCAGCTCCGGGCCCGTCACCGCGTCCGGGCCGCCCAGGTCCAGCGTGGCGCCCTCCAGCCCGTCCCGGACGAGCGCCGCCGCCGTCGCGGCGCCCAGATCGGCGTGCGGCAGCCAGGGCACCGCCACGCCCGCCGGCAGCGGGTAGCGCAGCACCCCGGGCCCGGCCACCCAGGGGGCCAGCAGGTTGTCGGCGTAGAGCGGCGGGCGCAGCACCACCGCGGGCACGCCGCTGTCGAGCAGGGCCGCCGCCGCCCGCCGGCGCGTCTCGAACGCCGTCACCCCCGTCGCCGCCGCGGGCAGCCGGTTCCCCGTGTTGAACGCCAGCCGCCGCACCCCCGCCGCCCGCGCCCCGTCGACCACGTGGCGGACGTACGCCGAGACCGTGGGCGTGTCGTAGACCATGGGCAGCACCACCGAGGCGTGCGTCACCCCGTCGAACGCCTCCTTGACCCGCTCCGCGTCCCCCAGGTCGCCCAGGAAGGGCCGCACCCCGTCGGGGACCTTCCCGCTGCGGGAGAAGCCGCGGACCTCGTGCCCCTGCGCGGCCAGCCGGCGGGCGACGGCACCGCCCTGGGCGCCCGAGGCGCCGATCACCAGGAATCTCATGGGAGCCAGTCTGCTGAGAGCATGACAATACTCTCTATAAAGAGAAGTCCCCGGCTGTTTAAGGATCGTCCATGGACGGTGACCTGCTGAGCGAGTTGCTGGCCCCGTTGCGGCTGCGCGGTGTGTTCCACAGCCGCTGGACGGCCCGGGCGCCGTGGGGTGTGGCGGGGGAGCGGGAGAGCTGTGCCCTGCTGCACTACGTGCGGGAGGGGTGTTGCGTGGTCGAGCTGCCGGGCGCGGATCCGGTGCGGCTGGGGGCGGGGGAGCTCGCCGTGTTCCCGCACGGGGCGGCCCATCGGCTGGCCGACGCGCCGGGGCGGGCGGTGGTGCCGCTGGAGAGCGTGCTGCCGGGGCGGGAGCCGGGCTCGGCGCGTACGGTGTCGATCGACGGGCCGGGGCCGCTGACCACCATGCTCTGCGGCGGGCTGCACTACTCCGCGGCCGCCGCGGCGCCCCTGTACCGGGCGCTGCCGCAGGTGCTCGTGCTCGACCGTGCGGCGGTGGCGAGCGAACCCCTGCTCGGCGACCTGCTCGGACGGCTGGCCGGCGGCGACGCCGGTGCGGCCGGAGAGCGGGGCGCCGGTGCGGCGGGAGAGTGGGGTGACGGTGGGCCCGGGGTGGAGATCGTGGCGTTGCGGGCGTTCGAGCTGGCCTTCGTGCTGGCCCTGCGCGCGGCCCTGGCGAACCTGGCCCGCGACGAGCCGGTCCTGCGTGCCCTGCGGCATCCGGCCGTCGGGGCGGCGCTGCTGGCCGTACAGACCAGGTTCGCCGAGCCCTGGACGGTGGAGCGGCTGGCGGCCGAGGCGGGGATGTCGCGGTCGGCGTTCGCGGCGGCCTTCCGCGCGCTCATCGGCGAGGCGCCGATGCGGCACCTGACCGCGCGCCGGATGCAGGAGGCCGCCCGGCTGCTGGCCGAGACCTCGCTCCCGCACAGCGCCATCGCGCTGCGCGTCGGTTTCCACTCGACCGTCGGGTTTCACCTCGCATTCAAACAATGGCACGGTTTCACGCCTGGCGAATATCGCCGAGGCGCCGAAGTTTAAGCAGGTGGGAGGGGGTGTACTTGATATCCTGACACCTCTTCACCAATTGCAAATTTATGCAATTGGGGACAATGCGGGGTTGGCTTTACGTAGAGGGAGTGATGGTGACAGGACCTTTCACGGCCGCATGCAATCACAGAAACGAACCGAACGGTGACACAACGTGAACACCGTGATCGATGCGGTCTGGAGCCGCGTACGCTCAGTACTGCCCGAACGCGCCGCCTGGGCGGCGATGCGCCACCGCCCCCGCAACGACCTGCTGGCCGGGCTGACGGTGGCGATCGTCGCGCTGCCGCTGGCGCTGGGGTTCGGCATCTCCTCCGGCCTCGGGGCCGCCGCCGGCCTGGCCACGGCCGTGGTCGCCGGATCGCTCGCCGCGCTGTTCGGCGGCTCGGCGCTGCAGGTGTCGGGCACCAGCGGCGCGATGACCGTCGTGCTCATGCCCATCATGAGCACCCACGGCGCCGCCGGCGTGCTGATGGTCGGCCTGCTGGCCGGGCTGCTGCTCATGGGGCTCGCCCTGGCCCGCGCCGGCCGCTACATGGCGCTCGTCCCCGCGCCCGTGGTCGCCGGATTCACCGTCGGCATCGCGTTCGTGATCGGCCTGCAGCAGATACCCCATGCCCTCGGCGTGCCGCCCCACGACAGCGACAAGGTCGCCGTGGTGGCCTGGCACGCCGTCATGGACTTCCTCGCCAGACCCCACTGGTGGGCCATGTCCGTCACCCTCATCGTGGCCGCCGCGCTGCTGGTGGGCGCCAGTCTCCGGCCGACCGTGCCGTTCTCGCTGGTCGCCGTGGTCGTCGTCACCCTCGTCGCCGAGCTGGCCGAGCTGCCGCTGGCCAGGATCGGCCACCTGCCCGCCGGGCTGCCGGCGCCGTCGCTGGACTTCCTGGATCCGCGCATGTTGCCGGCCCTGGTCGCCCCGGCCATCGCGGTGGCCGCGCTGGCGGCGCTGGAGTCGCTGCTGTCGGCCGCCGTGGCGGACAACATGGCCGACACCACGCAAGGGGATAGGCGGGCCGTCCGCCACCGGCATGATCCCGACCGGGAGCTGTTCGGTCAGGGCATCGCCAACCTCGTCACGCCGCTGTTCGGCGGCATGCCCGGCACCGGCGCCATCGTACGCACCGCCGTCAACGTCCGCTCCGGCGCCGGCTCCCGGCTGGCGGCGCTGTCCCACGCGGTCATCCTGGGCGGGATCGTCTACCTCCTGGCCGGGCTCGTCGCCAAGATCCCGCTCGCCGCGCTGGCCGGGGTGCTGCTGGCCACGTCGGTGCGCATGGTCGAGAAGGACGCGGTGCGGGCCATGTTCCGCTCCACCAGGAGCGACGGCGCGGTGCTCGTGCTCACCGCCGTGGGCACGCTGACGCTCGACACCGTGCTGGCCGTCATCCTCGGGCTGGTGGTGGCGGGGGCGCTGGCGCTGCGGGCGATCGCGCGGAACGTACGCTTCGACCAGGAGCCGCTCCGCCACGACCTGCAGCCGCAGCACACGGTGGAGGAGCACGCGCTGCTCGCCGAGCACATCGTCACCTACCGGCTGGACGGGCCGCTGTTCTTCGCCGCCGCCCATCGGTTCCTGCTGGAGATGTCGGAGGTGACCGACGTGTCGGTGGTGGTGCTGCGGATGAGCCGGGTCACCACCATCGACGCCAGCGGGGCGCTGGTGCTGGGCGACGCCATCGAACGGCTCGAGAGGCGGGGGATCATGGTGTACGTCTCGGGCATCCCCGACGGGCACCACCAGCCGCTGGAGGCCCTCGGGGTGATCGCCCGGCTGGACGGGGAGGGGCGCGTGTTCGCCACGACGGACGGGGCCATCGCCGCGGCCCGCGAACGCCTCCACAGCACCGGCATCGTGCCCCGCCTGGCCGGCTGACCCCTCTCGCCCACCGCCCGGGCACGGCACGTTCCCTGCCCGGGGGCCTTTCCCAGCCCCTCGCCCGTGGGCTCCGTGGTATGGGGTCGCGCGGTTCCCCGGCACCGCGTTTCCTCGACGGCGCGGTCCCGGTCCCGCGCTCCCCGCTCCCCGCTCGCCGGGGAGCCGCGGCTGCGTGGTCGTGCGGCAGCCCGGCCCTCGCGTCGGCGCCGCCTCGCCGCCTCAGCCTCTGCGCGGCCGCAGGTCGTCCTTCGTCGGTGCGCCGCCCGGGAAGCCGTCCGCGACGGGGGCGCAGGCGCGAGCGGGCCGCGCCCGGGCCGGGGGTGGCGGGCCGGGGGTAGCGGGCTGGGCGCGCTTGGCGGCAAGGGCGGGATGCCGGCCACGCGGCAGGGGAGCCCCAGGTGGGCGCGGGGGCGTTACGGCTCGGTGGGGCCGGTCAGGCGAGGGGGCGGGCGGTGGGGAGGCGGAGGCGGTCGACGGCCTCGCGACGGGTGCGCTCCGGCCGGCGGTCGTACCGGGCCGTGGTGGCCGGGGACGAGTGCCCCACCAGGGCCTGCGCCGTCGCCAGGTCCACGCCCGCGTCGAGGAGCTCGCCGATGAACGTACGCCGGAAGTCGTGCGCCGTACGCCGGGACGCGCCCGCCTCGCCGAGCCGCCGCGCCAGGATGTCGGCGATGCCCTGCCCCGTCAGCCCCACCGGCCGCCCGTCGCGCACCCGCAGCCGCCCCGCCTTGCTGATCGGGCTGAACAGCGCCCCCGGAGCGGTCCCGCGTACCGCCAGCCAGCGCTCCACGAGCCCGATCGCGTCGGTGGTGAGGTAGACCATGCGCTCCTTGTCCCGCTTGCCGCGCACCCGCAGCGAGCGCGCCCCCGGGTCGTAGTCGGCCAGCGCCAGGCCGCCGAGCTCGGCGCGGCGGCAGCCGGTCGAGTAGAGGACGGCGATCAGCGCCGCGTCGCGCACCCCGGCGGGCGAGTCGTCGCACGCCGCCAGGGCCGCCCCGACCACCTCGGGTGGGACGTGGTGCCCGGTGGGCAGGCGGCTCTGGCGTACCGGGGCCAGGTCGGAGGCGCGGGCGAGGTCCTCCGCGCTCGTCTGGCCCAGCCGCCACGCCTCCTTGAGCACCCGGCGCAGCGCCACCAGGTGCTTGTTGACGTACGCGGCCGACCAGCCCTGGTCGGTGAGCATCGTGCGGATGCGTACGGTGTGCTCGTAACGCAGCAGGTGCCACGGCTGGCCCGCGCCCGTCGCGCTCTCGTCGCCGGTGAGCAGGCGGGCCAGCCGGTCGAGGCAGCCGCGCATGGTGCGGCGCGACTCGGGGCTGGTGAGGGAGTCGAGATAGACGTGGTACGGGTCGCGCGCCGGCTCGACCGGCAGCGCCCCCGGCTCGGTCATCGCAGGCAGGCTCACCTGGACGATCTTAGAACGGTCCGGCCCGCGCGGCCATGCGACGGCCCCCTGCCCGGCCGCAACCTCAGAACGGCCCGGTGAGCTCGCCCAGCTTGTCGGTCAGCCCGAGGTTCGCGGAGTAGTCGACCGGCACCGCGATCACCGACACCACGTCGTCGGCCAGCGCCTCGCGCAGCGTCGGCAGCAGCTCCTCCGCGCTGTCGACCCGGTAGCCGCGCGCCCCGAAGCTCTCGGCGTACTTCACGAAGTCGGGATTGCCGAACGCCACGTGGGAGTCGCGCCCCAGCTCCAGGTCCATTTTCCACTCGATCAGCCCGTACGCGCCGTCCACCCACACCAGCACCACGAACGGGATCCGCTCCCGCACGGCGGTCTCCAGCTCCTGCGAGTTCATCAGGAACGCCCCGTCGCCCGTCGCCGCCACCACCCGGCGCCGCGGGAAGGCCAGCTTGGCGGCCAGCGCGCCCGGCACCGAGAACCCCATCGACGACAGCCCGTTGGAGACCAGCATCGTGTTCGGCTCGTACGTCGGGTACATGCGGGCCATCCACATCTTCACCGCCCCCGTGTCGGCCAGCACGATGTCCTCGCGCCCCATGGCCTCGCGCAGGTCGGCCACCACGCGGCGCGGCGACAGCGGGAACCCGTTCTCGGACCGCCCCTGCTCCAGCTCCTCGCGTATCATGCGGCGGATCTTCTCGCCGGTGCCGTTGATCTCGAACCGCCGGTGCACGGCGTCGCCGAGCGCGTGCAACGACCGCGAGATGTCCCCCTGCACGCCGACCGCCACCGGGTAGTGATCGTCCACCTCGGCCGGGAACTGGTGAATATGGATGATCTTCTTGTCCCGCGTCGGGTTGATCTTGACCGGGTCGAACTCCTGCAGCTCGTACCCGACGCTGATCAGCACGTCGGCCTCGTCGAAGCCGAAGTTCACGTAGTCGTGCCGCATGAACCCCACCGCGCCCAGCGCGTGCCGGTGGTCGTCGGGGAAGACACCCTTGCCGTTGTACGTGGTCGCCACCGGCAGCCCCAGCCGCTCGGAGAAGCGCACCAGCGCCTGTGAGGCTCGGGCGCGGGTGGCGCCGTGCCCGGCCAGCACGATCGGCCTGCGCGCGGTGGCCAGCACGTCGGCCGCGCGGGCGATCTGCGCGGGGGAGGGGTCCTGGGGGCGTACGACGTTGACGGGGAGCGGGCGCAGACCCGCGGGGAGCGGCGCGGACTCGACGTCCTCGGGGATGGCCAGGTAGACGGCGCCCGGCCGCTCGGTCTGGGCGGTCTTGAACGCCTTGCGGATCATCTCGGGCAGCGCCTGGGGCGCCGGCGCGAGCTCCGACCACTTGGTGATCGGTCTGAACAGCGACACCAGGTCCACCACCTGGTGCGACTCCTTGTAGATGCGGTCGAGCCCGACCTGCGCCGTGATCGCGACCACCGGGGTGCTGTTGGTGGTGGCGTCGGCCACGCCGAGCTGCAGGTTGATCGCACCGGGGCCCAGCGTTGCCGAGGCCACCCCCGCCTTGCCGGTGAGCCTCCCGTAGATCTCGGCCATGAACGACGCGCCCTGCTCGTGGCGTACGAGGACGTAGCGGATGGAGGAGTCCTTGAGCGCGTCGACGAAGTGGATGTTCTCCTCGCCCGGGATGCCGAAGACGTACTCGACGCCCTCGGCTTCCAGGGCCTGCACGATGAGCCGGGCCGCGGTGGCCTGCGCTGACATGCGAAACGCCTTCTTCCATGAACGGCCTTTTACCTGCCCAGCACGGGAAGCCCGCCGTTCATTCCATGCCGGGCTTCACCTGGGGGAACGCCGTTGGCCGACGTTGGCTCCCATGGTCCGCCGACGGCCCTGCGACGGCCCGGGAACGGCCCAGGCGCCGTCCGTGGGATCGGGCCTCGGCCGCCCAAGGGCAAGCGAGGCCCGATCAAAGACCATTCCGCATCGGTGGGACCTGATCTGGACTGATCCGAACCCGTAGCGGCGCTAGTCGGCCCGAGCTGGTGGAGTCTGGACAAGCCGCTGGTGTTCCAGGCCCGGCAGGAGCACTGTGCTCTCCTGCTCGCGCGGGTCGGTGCGGGCCAGCACGACCTCGGCCGGCTCGCTGTCGCTGAGGTTGACCGGCATGTGCGGGGTACTGGCCGGGATGTAGATGAACTCGCCCTGGCGGGCTTCGAGGTAGTGCTGCAGGTCCTGGCCGTACCAGGCGCCCACCGCGCCCTTGATGACGTAGATGGCCGTCTCGTGGTGGTCGTGTTTATGGGCCCGGCCACTTCCGGCGGGCGGGATGGTCTGCAGGTGCATGCAGATGTTGCGGGCCCCCACGGTTTCGGCGGCGATGCCGGCGAAGAACTGAAGGTGTTGTTTGCCCTCGTACATCACGGCGGAGCGGACGACACGGCAGTGGCCGTCAGGCTGCGAGGAGTGGTCCACGACGTCTCCTCAGAGCCGGCCGAAGATCAGGTTGCCGGGCGCGTCCGGATCGGTGCTGCTGTAGAAATCGCGCTGCGCGGCGTGGATCTCGCCGACGTCCAGATGGCCGCTGGCGTCGGTATCGAGCCGGCCGAAGACCTCGCGGCGCTCGTCATCGGGCAGCGCGGTGATGCCGGGGATGGCGGCGAACTCCTCATAGGAGATCCGGCCGTCGCCGTCGGTGTCGCAGACGGCGAGGATGGATTCGGCGATGCGGCCGGCCGTCACGGCATAGCCGCTCGTGCGGAACTCCTCGCCGGCGAGGTAGGCGACAAACTCGGCGCGGGTCAGCTGTCCGTCGCTGTCGTTGTCGGCGCTGTGGATCAGGGCGTTCCACATGCTCGCGTACGCGGCCAGCACGTCGCGGCCCTTGGCGGAGCCGGCGGGAACCCCGAACGCCGCCAGGAAGCGCACGGCGGCGGCCTCGAAGTCGTCCTTGGTGAGTACGCCGTCACCGTCGGCGTCGAACAGGGCGAATCGCTTGTCGAATTTCCGGGTCAGGATGTCAGGTACGGCGACAGTCATGGCACCTCCGGCCAGTGGGGAGCGGCGTCTCGACGGCACGAGCAACCTAACATCACGCAAAGCAACGGTCAATTGCTCTCCGTAATCAACGGTGGTGGGGTGGGTTGCCTGGCACGGCCTTGACCATCCGGCCGCTGAAGCGCACCTGTCCCGCTCGGCTAGCAATCCTGTGGACGTCAACGGGTCCCGTGCCGGGCGGCGGGATCGTGCTCGCCCGGTGATGCCGGCGGAGGTATCCTCGCCGATGGTGAGATCATCGAGGCCAACCGGTTCAAACGGACCCGCAGCCCGAAAGTGTCCCAGGGCCACTCTGACACGACTGCGCTCACGAGGGACGGAGCGCGCGCCCTGGTGGCTGCGGTCGATGCCGACCACGGCCGGCCTGGCTTCGCACTTCGGCGTTCATCCGGGTCCTGCTGCCGCACCGGGATCCGGATCGAGGAGGCCGATGATGCTGCGTACGCTGCCGGCCCTGGAGCTGGCCGTGCCCGCTGCGGGAGTCGCGGCGTGTCGAAGGTCCGCTCCGGGGCGGTCTCCGGGAGCTCCCGGTCCGCTGGTGATCGTTCACCGCGCTTTTCCCGGTCGTCAGCCGGTGGGCAGGACGAGGCGGGCGGGAGCGGTGGTGACGGTGGCGGAGAAGGCGTCGAGGTCCGTCGTGGGGACGGCCACGATGATCGTCTGCTTGTCGAGGATATCCAGGACGAGCAGGTCGCGGAAGGATGCGGACGCCATGCGTACCTCGACCAGCCCGCCGCGGTGCGCGCGGTCCGCACCGGGGCCGACCGTCACGGTGGTCACGCGGCGGTCTCGCAGGGACATGGTGAGGCGCGGGCCGAGATCGACGGGCCGTACCGGGGTGCCGCGGGTGAGCGGGCGCAGGGTGTACCGGCCCAGGAGCTCGCTCGTTTTCGCATGACGGGTCAGGTCCGCGGACGTCAGGGCGTGGAAGGAGGGGAGGTCGTGTGCGGCCTGTGGCTGGGCTTCTATCGTGCCCGGCAGCGGTGGGGGCGTGAGCGTCGCGGCGACCCCGAACAGCGCGCCGAGGAGGATGACGGCGAGTGAGGGTGGCAGGCGTACTCGGGGGAGCCGCCGCCGTCTCTCCTCGGTGGCGACCTGGGCACGATCGGTCTCCTGACGGTCGGGGTCAGGGCCGAGGTCGGGGGAAGCGGGGTCGAGGTCGGGGGAGGCGGGGTCGAGGTTGGAGGCAGGGGCGGGGTCGAGGTTGGAGGCAG
>NZ_JBQQCB010000128.1:0-27972 GCF_052246675.1 Nonomuraea sp. KM90
TTCCCGCGGGGCGCTCTGCTCCTTGAGCCGCTGGACGACTGCCGCCAACTCCAGCAGACCTTCGATGCCAATCATCGCAGCTCCAGGCCCTAACAGCTATATAGGTGCACTGTAGAAAGCTGCTTGAACGGGCGATCAACCGGCTGAAGAACTTCCGAGCCGTGGCCACCCGCTACGACAAGCGCGCCTACATCTTCTTAGGCACCGTCACCCTGGCCGCCTTGATCATCTGGCTCCGCTCCTGATCCGAGAAACAGCTCCTAGCGGCCTTCGCGGATGAATTCAGCTTCCTCCCACGCTTTCGTCGCTTCCTTCTCACGGCCCAGCTCCGAGAGGCTCACGGAGAGGTTGTTCAGTGCCTCGGCGAGGTCGAGACGGTATCGAGCGGGGTCGGCCGCGGCCAGTTGCCTGCGGATCGTGACGGCCTCCCGCTCGGCGGTCAGGGCGTCGCCCGGCCTGCCGAGCTCCGAGAGGGTCACGCCGAGGTGGGTCAGGACTTTGGCGAGGCTGGAACGATGGCGGTCGTGGCCGGTGGCAGCCAGTTGTCTCAAGAGATCGGCGGCTTCTTGTTCGGCGGCCATGGCCTCGGCCCAGCGGTCGGCTGTTGACAGGGTCGTTCCGAGGCTGATCAGTGCTGCGGCGAGGTTGGGGATGTGACTTTCGGGATCGGTCGTCGCCAGTTGCCGGAAGACGGTGACGGACTCATGCCCGGCGCTCAAGGCTTCGGCGGTACGGCCCAGATCCGAGAGGCTCGTGCCGAGGGTCGCCAGGGATACGGCGAGGTGGAAGCCCTGATGGTCGGGGTCTGTCGCGGCCAGTTGCCGGCGGACGGCGACGGCCTCCCGTTCCACGTCCAAGGCGTCTGCGGTGCGGTCGAGTATTGACAAGGTCAGGCCGAGGTTGGTCAGTGCGTCCGCGAGGTCGGCGCCGTACTGGTCAGGGTCGGCTGCGGCCAGTTCCCGGCGTATGACGACGCCCTCCTCCTCCACGCGCAAGGCTTCGGCGGGGCGGTCGAGGTCTGTCAGCCGCACGCCGACGTTGACCAGTGCTCTTGCGAGATCGCCACGGTAACGGCCGGGGTCGGTGGCGGCCAGTTGCCGGAAGAGGGTCGCGGCTTCCTTCTCGGCGTCCAGAGCCTCGGCCAGGCGATCAAGCACCCCGAGGGTCACACCAACTCTGGCCAGGGCCTTGGCGAGGTCGGGAAGGTGTCTCGGAGGGTCTACCGCGGTCAGCTGCCACAGGAGGGTGACGGCCTCCTCCTCGACGGTCAGGGCCTCGGCCCAGCGTTCGAGTGTCGACAAGGTCACACCGAGGTTGGTCAGCGAATCGGCAAGATCGGGGCGGTGAAGGCCGGGATCGGTGGTGGCCAGGTCCCGGTAGAGGGCGACGGCTTCTCGCTCCGCGACCAAGGCGTCGGCCGGGCGTTCAAGATCGGAGAGTCTCACACCGAGGTTCGTCAGGATGTCGGCGAGGTCGGCGCGCTGGGTGTCGGGGTCGGCCGCGGCGAGTTGGCGGCGGATGGCGGCGGCTTCTTCCGTGACGGCCAAGGCCTCCGCCGAGCGGTCGAGCGCCGAGAGGGTCGTCCCGAGGCTGGCGAGGGATTTGGCAAGGTCGGGAAGGTGCTGATCGGGGTCGGCGGTGGCCAGGTTCCGGTAGAGGGCGACGGCCTCCTGCTCGACGATCAGGGCGTCCGCCGGGCGATCCAAATCGGTGAAGGTCACGCCGAGGCTGCCCAGAAGGTCAGCGAGGTCGGGGAGGTGGCGGTCGGGATCAGCCGCGGCGAGTTGCCTGCGGATGGCGACGGCTTCTTGTTCCACGGTCAAGGCGTCGGCCGGACGATCGAGTGCCGACAGGGTCACGCCTGCGCTGACCAAGGCGTCGGCAAGGTTCGGCCGGTGGGTGCCGGGATCAGTCGCGGCGCTTCGCCGATAGAGGGTGATGGCTTCCTGCTCCGCGCTGAGAGCTTCGGCCGCCCGGTCTAGCTCAGTGAAGGTCACGCTGAGGTTGGTCAGGGACTCGGCGAGGTGGGGGCCGTATTCGTCAAGGTCGGCCGCCGCCAGCCCACGGCGGACAGTGACCGCTTCCAGCTCGGCGCTGAGGGCTTCGGATGCACGATCGAGCTCCGACAGGGTCACGCCGACATTGTTCAGGGCCTTGGCGAGATCGGGGCGATAGCGGTCGGGATCGGTCGTGGCCAGGTGCCGGTAGAGGGCGACGGCTTCCTGCTCCGCGTTCAGGGCTTCGGCCGGGCGGTCCAGTTCCGAGAGCCGTACGCCTCGTTCAAGCAGTGCCCGAGCTCTCTCGCTCATGACGGCCTCATCCGGGGCCATGGCCACCGTCCACCTCTCCATTGACTTCGGACAGCAACCGCTGCGGTATCACCATGACTTCATCGCCTGCTCCGCCATGCGCGATCTGGAGACAGGTCACTGGCATTTTCCAGCAGCCGCGAGGGGCACGGTGATAGGAAGGCCTGCCATTTATTCGCCTATTTCCCGCCACTTCCGAGCTCAGGCAGCTCCCTCGAACGCAGGAGGGCGCGCAGGCGCAGATCAGGGTGGGAGTGGCCGTCGGTGGCGTCGACGATCACCGCGGCGCCGATCCAGCTCGCGCCGCTGTCCTCGACGATCCGGCGCGCGATCCGGGCGGTGGCTGGAGTCTCCACCCAGTCGTCCACGAACAGCACCTGGTGGCCGGGATGCAGGAACCGCCGCTGCACCACCCAATCCAGGGCCCGGTCAGCGAAGTCGGGCGGAGTGCTGCGAACCATCACCCGGTCTTGGCCGAGGACGTCGTCCCCGTAGTCACCATCCTCACGGCCTTTCCGCATCTCGATGAATCCGGCATCCGCCGCAACGGCCGTGAGCGGTCCGATGATGAAGCCACGGGCTTCCGGCGCGATCACCACGCTGGGGCGGGCATGCGGATGAAAGTGCGCCAGAGCCATGCCAAGGCCCGCGAGCACATCGGCGTGCGCCCACCGCCCTCCATCCGTGCGCTTCCATTTCGCCATCTGAACACCGCGCGAAGGCGCGCGACGAGCGTGTCGGTTTCCTGCCTGATGCCGCGAAACGGCCGGTGATCAGGCACTCCAGTAATCAGTGGCCCAGCCCGAGCGGGCCCACCCCACGCGCTCGCGCCCCGGCATCGCCCCGGCCCTCTACCGGGGACCTCCGTCAAGCTCTCACCCGGCCCCTCGTCGTCCAGGTGCGCACCAATTTAAGCCAACTCGGGAGCGACGCCAGCTGGCATGGCGCGCCGGCTGATCGCCAGCACTTCCGCATCGCCGGCGCCGCCGTCTCCTGACCGCCCTTCCTGACCGGCCCTCATGGCCCGCCCTGCCCGCCCGCTCGCCGTGGCTCGGTCCGTCCGGTCCACTCGAGGCTCAGGTAGGTGCGACAGCCGAAGCGTGCGAGGCCCCGGCGGCATCGGTGGCGTGGGCGGTGTTGGTGGTGTTGGCGAGGGTCGCGCGTGCTCGTTCCCGGAAGGCCTTCACTGTGGGCATGTGCGCATACGGAGCCAGGAGGTCGTCGAATCGTTGGACAGCCACCTGGACTCGTGCCGATTGGAGCGTGGCTGCCATGTCCAAGGCTTCGGCGGCGATGGCGCACGCGACCTGCACATCCCGTTCCTCAGCACGTTCGGCGGCCGCGTAGGCGCCGGCGAGCGTCAGACGGCAGAACGTTTGCGAGCGAGGGAACGCCGGGCTGGATTCCGCAAGAGCGCGGCTGGCGTAGCCGATGGCGTCGCGTGTCTGCCCCAAGGCGGCGAAGGTGTGACCGAACTCGGCATACAGCTCGGCCACGTCGAAGTAGCCGATCCAGTCAGGTTCCTGGGCGGGACGGCGACCGGCAAACGACCGTTCGGCTTCCCGCAGCGCGGCGATACAGCCGTCCCGGTCGCCCAGATGTGCCAGCGCCCGGGCCTCCCTCACGCAGTACATGGCGTGCACGGCCGCGGTGGCGTGCGTGTTCGCGCCGACCTTGGCAGCGCGTGCAAGGGTGACAGCCAGCTCAAACTCGCCCAGAAACGTGGCTTGGTGGCTGGTGAGGGCGAGCACGTTGCCGCCCAGGGCGCGGTCGTCAGCCGCGTGAGCCATGCTGAGAGCTTGGATAAAATATCGGCGAGCCCATCCGTGCAAGCCGATGTCGTAGGCCATCGCACCGGTCCGGCACATCAATTGGGCGGCGGCGGCGCAAAGCTCCTTCCCCACCGCGGGATCGGTGAATGTCCCGCGCAACATCGCTCCTACCTCGCCGGCCAAACACCGCAGCGCATCCCTTCGGGCATAGCCGCCCCCGAAGCGGTGATCGAGGGTTTCCATGCGGCGCACCATGGCGCGCACCGTTGCGACGTCATCTGCAGTGACGTGACGGCTCCCGTGCGTTGAGCGCCACGACTGGGGCGGCCCAGCGACGAGCCACTCCAGGGCCGCGAGCTTCACCAGCGGGCCGGGCACGTCCTGACGGAGCAGCTCGTGGTCATGATTCAAGTCGGCAGCCCACAATGCAGCGCAGGCGGCCAGCAAGGCATCTGGTGTCGTGGTGAAGGCCAGGCCTGGTTCGCTCGGCCTGTGCGTGGCGTCTGCTGGGTCTTCGGCGTGCGCGAGGTCGGCGCCGGTCAACAGCCGCGAGAAATGCTGCTGGGCTTCTTCCCCAGCGCGGGCCAGCATCGTGTCCAGGCGCGCCTGGCTGTCGGCGTTGGGACAGATGGCGGCGCCCAGCCTTTTCCACTTGGAGACGGTGCCCTCCGCAACTCCCAGCGTGGTGGCGAACTTGCGCAAACTCATTCCCAGCGCCCTGCGCAGGAGCGTGGCCTCAAGCCCGCTCCATTCCTTCGGCCGTGCCACGTTTGTCGTTCTCCTTTCACCATTTTTGTCGTGCCATCCGATGCGTGGCCGGTGGTGCCGCCACCACATGCGGCGTTCGCTCACGATTCGACGTGGTCGAGCCGTGCATTATCTGTGCTCTCGTGCGCAAAAAGGCCCGTCGTGATCCGGTATCCGCGCTGGGTATCGGCGTGCTAGGGCGCCCCTCCCCTGGCGAGCCCTGTGCCGCGGTACCGCTTGCAGGTGCGGCGCCGCGACGTCCGACCGCGGACGGCCGGCGACCGGGTGAGTTGCCTGGGTTGGCCAGCCGTGTTGGGACGCAGGCGCCGCTCGCAGGCAGGTACACCAGCCGACCCACCCCTGGGGGGCGGCAAGGCTGGGACGATGCGGGCGGGTGCCGTGTCCGGCCGCCACGGTAGGCCGGAGGCGGTCTCATCGGGGGCGCGGGAGCCGGGCGACAATCAGGCCTTGCTCATCGTCGAGCGGCACCTGCTCGACGTCTGGCCAGCCAGCGCGCCGAAGAAGCTCGCCGTGCTCAATGAGCGTGCGGGCACGCCCGGCGGCGGTGACCGCCATCCAAACAAGATCGTCGACGACGCTGCTGTGCGCGGTGGGCGGCTCGGGCAGGATCGGTTCGACCAGCCACAGTTCGGCGCTGCCGACACCGGCCATACCCGCGGCGATGCGCTGCAACAGGCGCTCAGCCAGGTCGTCGCCGAGCTGGCACAGCACGGTGTCGAGCACGTACAGGGGCCGATAGCCGCAGGGCAGGCGCCCGTGGAAAACGTCGAGGGTGGTGGCCTGGCACCGCTCGGCCATGTCCTCGCGGCGGAGCCGCTCGCCGGCCTCGGCCGGCAGACGCTGATTCAGCAGCCAGCCGTGCAGCCGCGGGTGCCGTTGCAGCAGCGCGGCCAGGATGACTCCGTCACCGCCGACATCAAAGACCTTCATGACGTGCCCCAGGGGCCGCTCGGCGAGTAGCGCGGCGGCCGCTGCGCTACGGCCGGACATCTGTGCGACCATCACCTCGGCCAGGTCCGGCGGCAGCTCATCGAGCCAGCCGCGCAGGGTTTCGCCGCTGTGTCGCACCGGCTGATCTGCCCCGCCCACGATCGCGTGCTCCATGCGACGCGCGATCTCGCCCCCCGCGGTGTCCGATGTCGCCCTCACCCGGGCGACCACCGATTCACCGGCGGTGCGCAGGCTGTGCCCGACAGATGTCAGGCTCCAGGCGCCATCTCGGAGCGGGGCGATCCAGCCCAGGGCGTGGGCCGCGCGCAGCAGCCTGCCAAGGTTGCCGCACCGCAGGTGGGGCGCTTGCCAGGTGGCGCGGCACCAGGAGGCGACCTCGGGAGTGATCGCGGGTGACTGGCTCAGCCGGTCCGCGATGCCCAGAGCGCAGAAGGCGTAGAGCACCGCGTCCGACGCTCGTCCCTCCGCGGTGATCGCACCGATGTGATGCCCGCGGGTCAGGTTGTGGAACTGCTGTGTGCCCTCGTCGGGCCCAGTGATGCTGGTCATATGATGCGGGCGATCCCGATCGTTGGAAGGGACGAGACGACATAGCGGACGTCGTGGACGTCAGCAGGGCGACGGCGCGGGCGGCGGGCGCATCTCGCCCGTCGGGCGTGAGCGGATGGCTGCGGGTGCTGGCCGTGATGATCGTCTGCTCGCCGGTGGCGATGATGCCGACCAAGCGCAGACCGGCCTCGCGCAGCAGAGCTGCGTACTCGCCCACCCTGCGTTCACGGCCATGCCGGGTGCGCGTCATGGCGGGCAGGTCGTGAGCGAAGGCGGGATGAGGTTCGGCCTCGTCCGGAACCACCGACTGGACCAGCCACACGATGCTGTGCGGTCCCGACAGGTCCATGGCGGTGGCGACTTGAGTGAGCAGGCGCTGCGCGTCGTGCTCGGGCATGGTGTTGATCACGCCGCAGATCAGGTACAGCGCCCGGAACTGCAGCATGGGAATGCCGGCGTTCACGCCGCGGCCTACCGTGACCGCCCAGCGGCCGGCGAGGGCGTCGGCGCTGGCTGGCTGGCGCGCGGCGGCGTCCGGTTCGCGCGCGTCGACGAGGACGCCGCTGACGAGCGGGAGGCGGTGCAGAAGGTCGGCGAGGAGCACTGCCGTCCCGCCGATGGTGACCACATGGCAGATGGTGTGGCGAAGGTTGCTGCCGATGGCGTCCGCGACGGTGGCGGCCAGGGTGGCGGCCAGGGTGGCGCTGCGGCCGGCGTGGAAGGCGGCGGCGCGCTTTCCCCTGCCGGTGGGCGCGTCGACGCCGAGATCGTCGACGGCACCGGTCACCGCCACGGGCACTCCGGTGCGGACGGTGTCGGCCATGGTGGCCAGCGGCTTTCGCCAGAACGGCAGCGCGTACAGCAATACCGCTGCCGGCATCGACTCAGGACCACAGGTGAGTAGGTGCCCCAGACATGTCAGCCAGTAGAAGGCGGCGGGTGTCTTGTCCGCCCACTCCTGGGACTGCCTGATACCGAGCAGTCTGGCTAGATCAGGCAGCGTCAGATCCAGGCGACCGTCCTGAGGGCGTCGGGCCTGCCGGGCCTGTCGGCACCAAGTGTGCAGGTCCTCGATGGTGGTAGGTCCCTCGGCAAGCCGATCAGGGATGCGCGGCGCGCACAGCACCCGACGGTTGTCGTACCGGTTGAGTCCGCGCACGAGCGTGCGAACGGGCCGGCTTAAGGCCGAGGTGCGCTCGGGCGGCAGCCCGGCGGCGAACGCTTCATGACCCGAACCGTTCCGCCGGTTCCCGAACCGTTCGATGTGCAGGCGTGGGTCAGCGTCGCGGAAGGTGATCGCCGCATCCATCCCGTGCTCGGCCAGGGCCGTACGCAGAGCCCGCGCGGCGGCCAGCGAGGCCTCGGCCGGGACGCTGAGGGGGTCGGGCGGGCAGACCGTCGCATGCGTCGGGTGGTGAGGGGCGTCGGGATGTGAGCTGTTCAGGGCGGTGGCGTTCATGCCGCGTTCATGCCGCGGTCGTGTTCGGCTCGTACCGCACGGCGACGCCGCCGATGAAGTTCCCCGCCGTTTCCTCGATCAGCGCATCAGGGTGGGGGCGCCAAAACTGGACGGGGACAAGGCCGTCGCTGACGCGTCGGGGCTCGTCGGGGAGCTTGTCGTCGAAACCCCGGTCCGGGTCCAGCCACGTCCACTTGTCACCGAACAGCCCGAGGATCTCCTGCTTGGAGCGGGCGTACACGGGCGCGTTCGTCTGTCTGTACCGCTGCGTCAACGTGGCGACTTCATCCGCAGAGACGCCATCGGTGCACGCGTGCGTAAAGATGATCGCGCTCCCATTCGGGAGCATCGACCAGAGGGTGTCGATGATGGCTGCCGGGTCGTGGTCATCGGAGACGAAGTGCAGCACCGCGACCATGACGATGACGACCGGCTTGTCCCATGCGATCAGCTCGCGAATCTCGGGCTCATGCAGGAGCTTGTCGATCTGGCGCACGTCGCCGACGACAAAGATGGTGGCCTCATCCGTGGCCAGCAGGGCTCGTGCGTGGCAGGCCACGACGGTGTCGATGTCGACGTACACCACACAGGCCTGCGGGCAGGCCCGCTGGGCGACCTGATGCACGTTGTCCTGGGTGGGCAGGCCGGAACCGATATCGATGAACTGTGTGAGGGCGAGTTCGCGGATGACGTGCTCGACGGCGCGGCCACCGAATTGTCGGTTATGGCGTGCCGCCGCCTGCACCCACGGCGATTCCCGCAGGACTTGATCGACGAGGTCCCTATCGGCCGCGAAGTTGTCCTTGCCGCCCAGCATGTAGTCGTACATGCGCGCGACGTTGGGGACGTTGGGGTCGATACCGTCCCAGTCGACCGGGGTGTTTGGGGGCTCCGATGCGCTCATCGGCCCCCCTCAACGGGGTTGATGGGCCTGCAGTGGTGGGCGAGCGAAGCGCTCGCGGTTACCTTGGTCATCGTGGGTCGGACCTCGATTCCGATCCGGGCTCGTCGCACTGGTTAGTTGCCGCGTGCGACGAGCCCACTATTTGGGCCTGTGTGTATTGGCTCACCCAACGCGTTACGCCGGTAACGGGGGGTTGCCCTTCAGGTTGAGTGAGGATGAGCGACGTCAAACCCGCCCATGTGCGGTATGGGGCGCGCATGCGGTGGCTCCGGTGGGCGAGGTGAGCAATTTCGTTTCTCGTGACGCTCGGAGCTTGCCCCGTGCGAAATGCTGGCGTATCTCGACTCCAGATGTAGGTGACAGCCAATGTGCCGCGGCATGGCTTCGTGCGTTTTGCGCCCGGTGAGAGCGCGAAGCGCACGGCACCGTGCGTCCATCCCATCGGAGGACGCACAGGCACATTGATGCGATCTCCTATGCCTCTATAGGCCTCCATAAAGGTCTATAGGGGTTTCTGGTGGCCCAAGGGGGTCTGCAGTTGCTGCGTGGTGACGGACGACCTTGGCGCAGAGCTGCCGGAGCTGAGGGACCACAGTGAGCTGATCTACATGGGTTCGCCAATCATGTGGCCAAGCAGATCGAACGGGGCGAGCACCCCCGGCTCCAGGCTGCCGGCAGAGCTGGAGCTGTCACCCTCCAGCAGCCGAGATGGAGCTGGACGTCCGGCGTTCTGTCTCGTCAGCACGAAGGCGCGCGCCTGAAGATGCAAGGCCCCGGATCCGGGCAGAGCTCATTGCGCTGGAAGGTGCCGAAATTCGCCATCATGGCCCCAGGGAGGGCGAAGTGCGCCGCTGGTCCCTGCCGAAAGCTGACACAGCTGGCGTGCACACATGCCGGGGGGCGGCAACAACGCACAGAGCGGACGTACCGCCAGCCCGGCGGCTCGTCGGGGTTGGCGTGCTCGTCATACCTGGCACGCCTGAGCCGCAGGCCGCCCTGCCGGCCCGGATGCAGGATCGGGAAGCCGCCGGCCAGGTACGGGGTCACGATGAGGTTGTGCATGATGCCTCCGATTCACGGTCGGCGCCGCGGCTGGGGTCGTGCTGCGGCGACGGGCTCGGTGGTGTGTCGGACAGGAGGAACGCGCCCAGCCTGCTGACCCAGCCCCACCGGTACTGGAGCGGGTCGTCCGGCAGTAGCCAGAACGGGTGTGCGATGTAGGGGTCCAACGCTGATCCTTCGGGTTGGGGGCGCAGGACAACCGTGGGACGGCGATGGGCTCGCCGTCCCACGGCCGGCCCCCGAGGCCGGGCCGGTCCTCGGGGGTTGCGCGCCGCAGCCGTGCACGGGGTGTGAGCGTTGGCTGCGGCTTGTGGCTGGTTCGCGTGTGTCAGGCGGCGCTGGTTCCGAGCTCGTCCTGCGATGGTTCGGCGGCCGGTTCGGTGGGCGTCTCCTCGTGGTCGGCGGGGGGTTGTGCGGCCTGGCGTTCGGCCCGCCGGCGGGCTTCGATGGCGGCGATGATGCCGAGGGCGATTTGCGCGTTCATGAGGTTCGTGTCCTTGGGTGTGGACGTTCAGGGAGCTGTGCGCCCTGACGGAGTAGGTGAGGGAGGCGGGCTCAGCGCAGCACCATGAGCCCGCCTCCCTCGGGTTCGGCCGCGTCCTGGCAACAAGCGGCCAGGCTCGGCGGGGAAGAGAGCGGCCGGAGTTGACGCCCGCCGTCCACGGCCGACTGCTTGCACGGTGGAGGGCGGTGGGAAGGAGACGACGCGGGCCCGTGTGAACGAGGCTGCTCGGGTCTGCGCCGGCGCGTGTAGGCCGCCTCGGACGGCCACACGCTCGACATGGCATGCCCGCCGGCCTGCGCAGCCGGGGAGTGTCGCGCCCGCGTTGCGTCATCATCGACCGCCGTATGGGAGAGGGCGGCGAGCAGCTCCCGCACGTCGGCCTTCGACGGTCGAGCCGGGGATACCTCAGGCAGGAGATCGTCTCGCCAGTGGGGCGGCGCGACCCGGTCCATGAGTGTTCTCATCGCGCCCGGGTCGGCAGCGTGGAGGACGATGCCCTGCTCGCAGTGGCCGGTGTAGATGGCGATGAAGCGCCGCCAGTAGGGCGAGTGCATGACCAGGAACCATGCGCGGGCGAACGCTTGCAGGTCCGCGAGGTCTTTCTCCCAGGCTGCGGTGTCGGCAGAGCGGTCGGCGTCGCGGGCCTGCATGGTGTGCCTCCTCAGGAAACGGTTCGGCGTTGGTCAGGTCTGGGCGACCAGGTAGGCCAGCCACTCCTGGCCGGCGTCGGCCAGGCGGACGGACACCTCGTCGGGCTCGTCTGTGTAGTGGCCCTGGTGCAGGTGGTAGAGCGTCCACAGCGCCGTCATGCCGGCCATCAGGTCTGTCGGTGCGTCCCGCCAGGCCGGTATCGCCCACAGCAGGGTGTGCACCTGCTCGGGGGTGTGGCCGCCGGCGACGAGGTAGGGCGCGAGCAGCGCGGGGTCCACCCACGCCTGGCCGGAACATGCGTGTGACCAGCCGACGACCTGTACGGCCTGGTCCTTGATGAGCATGTGGCGGGCGCTGAGGTTGGCGTGCAGCAGAGTGTCGCCGTTCAACCGGTCGATCACGAACCCGTTCAGGGCCGTGTCGTAGAGACTGCGTCCGTAGAGCTGGGTCGGCGGACGCTCCAGCATGATGCGGGCCTTTGCCACCAGACTGTGCAGGCGCTGGACGATCGAGGGGGCGCTGTGTGGGCAGGGCGTGAGCAGCTTGCCGAGCTGCGCCACCGCGTCGAGCGCGGCCGGAAGGTCGGCCGTCCAGCCTGTCACGTCGATGGGACGGGCATGGTCGTTGATCAGCTCCCACGCCGTGATGTGCCAGCGCGGGTGGCCGTTGCCGCCGACGTCCATCTCCCACACCTTGCGTGGTACCGGCGCCGAGGGCGCGAGGGCGGGGATGTGACGGGCTGCCCACCGCTCGCGCTTGTGCAGGTGCGCGTGCGGGCTGCTCGTCGCGATCGCCTTGACGAATACCTCGTCATCGCCGTACATGCGGGCCGCGAATTCCCCCGGCGCCGCCGGAATGCACTGCGCCAGGGCTTTGCGGCCGACCTGCTCGGTGATGGCGTCTCGTACGAGGGGCGGTAGACCGTCCCATCGGAGGGGCGTAAGCAAGGAGGTCTCCATGGGCGATGAGGTCACGATGCGGGCTTCCGGAATCGGGCGACTGCCACGAGGAAGTGCGCCCTGCCGACGTCGAGCTTTATCGCGTCGTTGGGCCTCCATGTGGACGCCTCGACCAGGCCCGGCTCAAGGAGCTCCAGGCCGTGGAGGAACATCTGCCGGATGGCAGCGATCGGCCGCGGGTAGATATCCGCCGTCCGCTTGTAGTTGGTCACCATCCGCTCCAGCTCCGTCGGGCTCAGGAGATCACTCCGAGCGTGCGAGAAGATCAGGTAGCCGGAGGGGAAGTGGGCCATGTAGCGGCGCAGGATGCCGCCAGGATCTTCCGAATCCGGCTTGAAGTGCGCGAGCGCCGTAGCGATGATCCCGATGGGCTGGCCGTGGTCGAGCAGGCCGGCCTCCTCGTCGCCGACGATCGCGTCCACCTCCCACGCATCGCCCTGGACCACGCAGGTTGCGCCGGGAACGTCGAGCAGAGCGCGCCCGTGGACTGCCACGTGCGGGTCGTTGTCCACGTAGACGACGCGAGCGCCCTGGTGGTGGCGAGCTGCTATGTCATACGTGGTCTCGAAGCCCTGCGCCGGCAACCCGCATCCGAGGTCCAGCCACTGGCGAATCCCTGCTTGCGCGACCACATCAGTGGCGCGGCGGACGAACTCCAGGTTCGCCCTGGCAGCCACGGGGAGCTCGGGCGCATCCTCCTGCAACAGGCCCAGCACGCCCCGGTCCGACGGCAAGTTGTCCTTGCCGCCGGTGGCGGCGTCATAAACACGGGCGATCGATGGCCTGGAAAAGTCGTAACGGTCCTCGCCAGACGCGTGCGAGGAAGCCATCTCGGCGGCACTCATGAGGATTGCCCGATGTGGCGCCGTCCGGCTTGGATGGCCTTACGCTTTTGCATAGGTCAGGACCTCGATTCCTGATCAAGGCCCCGGAGCTCCCCCCGGTGTTCGCGCGCCGGGGGCCGGGGCCGTCTTTCATGTGAGGGCGCTGGTAGATGCAGCCCGTAGTAGTAGCGTTGTCAGCACGCCAGTCATGGTCTAGGGGTGGACTGTCCGCTGAGTGTCCGCTGAGTCTCCGGACACTCAGCGGACATGACAGGGAGCACCGCATGGGCATAGAAACGTTTGGCGAGGCGCTTCGACGTCTACGTCAACACGCTGGTTTGTCTGTGCGTGAAGTGGCCCGTCGATCCGCCTGTGGCAAGAGCTACGTTTCAGATCTTGAGCTTGGACGTCGGTGCGCCCCAAGCCTGCCTGTCGTGCAGGCACTTGATAAGGCTGTGGGAGCAGACGGGGAACTGGTAGCTCTAGTAGGCCTGGTTGCTAAGATCACAAATGTCGCGTATGCCGCTGATTTCGTTGCATTGGAGGGGGACGGAGGCGAAGTGCGACGCCGCGAATTCGTGGGCCTTACCGGGGCTTCGTTGTTCGATGCGGTCCTGGGCGCTTCTGACGATCGGGGCAGAGCGGGCGGCGCGATCGAGACCCTCGCGGGCGTCCTTGTCGATCATTCCCAGTCCACTGACGGCCCCGTAGACCTTCCGTCCTTAGCGTGTGCGGTCGGCACGGCCAAGCGCAACTATCAAGCCTGCCGCTACTCCCAAGTGATCAGCGGGCTTCCAAGACTCGTGCGTGATCTGCGCACAGCCTGCGCGGTGCTCGATGGAGACGCTCAGCTACAGGCACACGCTCTCGCGGCAGAAACGCACCATGTGGCCGCCTCAGTGCTACTCAAGCAGGATGACAAGGGACTCGCGTGGCTCGCTGCGGACCGGAGCATCCAAGCGGCGCAGGCCAGCCAGAGCCCGCTCATGCTTGGGTCGAGCATTCGTATCATCACCCACGCCCTCATGGACGGCGGGCACCACCGCACCGCGACAGATACAGCACGCGGGGCGGCCCAGCGCATGGACGCCGCACTGACCGACCCCTCCGTGGACGACCTCTCCGTCTACGGATCGCTCCTCCTACGAGGTGCCATTGCCGCCGCCCACAGCGGAGAACGGCACACAATCGCTGAACTACTGGACGAGGCTACGGATGCTGGCACTCGGCTCGGATATGACGGAAACCACATGTGGACCGCTTTCGGTCCCAACAACATCCTGTGTCATCGCGTGAACATCGCAGTCCGTCTCGGCGACGTCGGCGCAGCAATCAAGTACGCTAGACAAGTCGAGATCGACAAACTACCGGTCAACGAGCGTAAGGCCACCCTCCTCCTCGACACCTCCCGAGCATTCCTGCTAAGAGGCCAGCATGAGAAGGCCCTGCACATCTTGCGGGCAGCCAGCGACCTGGCGCCAGAGGAGATCTCGGGCCGTCCCGCGCCACTTCGCTTGGTCCGTGACATCCAGGCGACCGCACCACCCAGCTTGCGGCGTGAAGCCCGCGAGTACGCCGCGTCTCTGGGAGTTAACACGTGACCCAGTCTGGCCAGGTTCTCTACATCGTGGTGTGCGCGGCTGGCCCGGCCGGAGACGTTGACCGCCTCGTCACCATGGCCAAGGACGAAGGCTGGACCGTTCAGATCATCGCCACCCCACCGGCGTTGAACTTCATCGATGCGCGCCAGCTCGAACAGCAGACCGGCCGACCAGTCCGCAGCCAATACCGCAATCCGGGCGAGCCAAGGTCGCCCCGCGCGGACGCGATCATCGTGGCTCCGGCCACCTTCAACACTATCAATAAGTTCGCCCAGGGCATCGCCGACACGTACGCCCTCGGTATCCTTTCCGAAGCTCCAGGGCTGGGCATTCCGGTCGTGGTTCTGCCCTTCGTCAACAGTGCCCTCGCCTCCCGCGCACCCTTTCTCCGCAGTGTTGCGTCTCTTCGCGCTGAAGGCGTGCGCGTTCTACTCGGGCCTGGCCGGTTCGAGCCGCATCCGCCGAACTCTGGTGATAGCCGCCTCGACACCTACCCCTGGAAACTCGCGCTCACCGCGCTCTCCAAGCTGGAGCGCTCTTGACGGTCCCAACCGAGAAAGCCCTGCCGCCTACCGGATGGCGAATGCCGCTATTGCGGCCTGGCGACATAGGTTAAAGGTTCTTCAGCGGCCGGTCGTCCGTCTATTAGAACCGGATCCGTCTCTCCTTCGCCACACGGCGCAGCAACTCCATCGCTGGGCTTCCCCGTCTGGGGTTACGTGCTCAGGATCTGGGCGGACACGCCTGGCCGGAGCCGTTGCGTGTTGGCTTCGTCTTTCGTCGCGACCCGGGCACCGATGAGTTCGAGGACCCGGGCGGTGGTGGGTCGAGGATGCCGCCAGCGGTCAGCGCGGCCAAGATACCGCCGTTGACCTTGCCGCTGCTGGCAGGTGCCGTCGACCAGGGCGAGCGGGTATTACGCCGTGTCGAGCATGACGGTCTCGCCGTCGAACAGCGCGTGCCGGTCGCGGCCGAGGACGGTCGCGCTAGCCAGTGGGTCTTCGGCGACAAGGACAACGGAGCCTACCTGCCCAAGTTCGCCTGGACGAAGATCGTCTGGGACGGCGATGGCGACCATTGACCCGCCTCCCCCGACGATCCCGACTTAACCCGCTACTGGACCGACCGTCGGGGAAAGGCAACAACGGACCAGACAGCATGCTGCTGCTCACCAAGTGACAGCTCAACGAGAACGCGTCGGCGCCCCGAATTGCCCACCGCATCCTTGCCCTGACCGCCGCCATCTGGGCACAACCGCGACACCGGCCAGGACATCTTCGGGGTATCCGGCCGGCAGATGCTGCACGCATTGATCGACGGTCAGCGCGATCCCAAGGTGCTGGCCGGGATGGCCCGGGGCAGCATGCGCAGGATCCCCGTCCTGGAGGAGGCGCTGCGCGGCTTCTTCACCGATCACCACGCGGTGCTGCTGCGCATCATACTGATCAACATCGACCGGGCCTTCCGAGCAGGCCGCCCTGCTGGACGCCGAGATCGAGCAGGCCATGAACCCTTTCTCGGCGCAGGCGGCCCAGCCCGATGAGATCATCGGGGTGGGTCCGGTGGCCGCCCAGGAGCTGATCGCCGAGATCGGCGTGGAGATGAGCCGCTTCCCTACTGTCGCTCACCTGGTGTCCTGGGCCAAGTTCTGCCCGCAGACCCATGAGTCGGCAGGCCGCAAGAAGGGCAAGGGCCGCGGCAAGGGCAACCGCTGGCTGGCACCCTGGGCCGGATCGTCTTCTCCGTAAGCAAGACCGATACCTTCCTCGGCGAGCGCTATCGCCGCATCGCCCGCCGTCGCGGCAATTCCATGGCCCTGGTCGCCGCCGGCAACTCGGTGCTCACCGTCGTCTACCAGCTGCTGTCCGACTCACACGCCCACTTCCGTGACCTGGTGCCGACCACTACGACACCCGCATCAACAAAAGACCGTCGCGCCCGCAGTCTGGCCAGCCAGTTCCAGGCCCTGACCGGCCAGAAGATCGTCATCCGCAGTGGCAAAGCCATCCTCATCGAGCCCGAGACCGCCTGACCCACAACCCACCGCGAGTCGCTCTCGCGCACCACCACTCGGGGTTCGCTGCCGCCTGCCCACGTGAAGGTCGAATTTGCGGGTCAGACACTCAAGCTCGGTCGCGTCCTCGGAGCGGTGTAAAAGGCTCAACGAGGTAGGTGCCGTGAGTGGATCTTAGGCGGCTTCGGTAGCGGGTGCCAAGGCCGGGTCGTCGGTCGGGTGGAGCTGGGCGGGCGGGTGCAGCAGGGCTCGGCGGAGGTCTTGCAGGATGCGCAGGCCCGTGCTGGTCAGGGTGAAGCCGCGCCAGCCGCGGGCGGCTCGGTCGAGCACGGCCCAGACCAGGGAGACGCAGGACGTCTCGCCGGGGAAGCGGCCGATGACCTTGACTCGGCGGCGGGTCTCGCCGAAGGTGCGCTCGATGAAGTTGGAGTGCCGCACGCGCTTGTGGTGCTCGAGGGGGAAGCGCAGATAGGGAGTCAGGCTCTGGCGGTCGGTGAGCAGGCACTTGACCGCTGCTGGATAGCGGGCGGCCCAGGCTTCGGCGAAGGCGTCGATGCGCCGCTGCACCCAGTCGATGAGCTGCTGGCCGGGCTTGACGTCCTCACCCAGCTCACTGAGGTCGAAGATCTGCCAGTAGGCGGCCTTCACCTCGGCCTGGTCTCCGGCGCTGACTTTGGCCAGCACATTACGGGCGCGATGAACGAGACACCTTTGGCGCAGCGAGGGCGAGAAGACCTGCTCGGCGGCGCTGATCAGGCCGGGTGCGCCGTCGGAGACGATCAGCAGCGGCGGGCGCAGACCGCGGGCGGTCAGGTCGGTCAGGAAGTCATGCCAGGCGTCGGTGGACTCGGATCCGGCGGCGGCCAGGCCGACGAAGATGGGCTTGCCGGCGGTGGTGATGCCCCAGGCGGCCAGGATCGGTTCGGCCCGCTGCCCGTCATGCATCTTGAAGTGCGAGGCGTCCAGGAACAGGTAGTCCAGCTCGACGCCGGTCAGGTCGCGTCGGCACCAGGCGTCGTACTCGGCGACGATGGCCTGGCAGATGGTCGAGACCGTCGATTTGGACAGGGCGGCCTCGGGACCGAGCGCGTCGGCCAGCGCGCCTTCGACATCTCGCACCGACAGGCCGCGTACGAACGAGGCGATGACCAGCGTTTCCAGCGCGTGGGTGCGGGTGACGCCGGCGCCGAACAGGCGGGAGGCGAACTTCTCGCTGGTGCCGCGCAGCTTCGGCCGGGCAATGGTGATCGGCCCGGTGGTGGTCTTGACGGTGGTCGGGCAGTGCCCGTTGCGGTGACCAGGCCGCACCGTCGTCTCTTCGCTGCTGTCGGCAGAGATGGCGGCTGCGCGCTGGTAGCGGGTGCGGCCGAGGAAGGCGTCCACCTCGGCCTCGACGGCGGTCTGGATGATCAGGCGGGCGCCGAGCCGGGCGACGTCCTCGATCACCTCGACCAGATCGCGGTCGGAGGCGAACAGGGCGTCGATCTCGGCGCGGATGGCCTGAACGGGCGGTAGTGTGCGTGCCACGAGCGTAGGTCCTTGCGTTGTGCGAACTTTGGACGGTTCAGCACGGCAACCTACGCTCGTTCACTTTTACACCGCATCTCGGACGCGACCCTCAAGCTCCTGCCAGCGCGTCTTCCCAAGATCGGGACGTCTAGAGTCGCATGCCTGCGGTGATCCGATAATCAGTGCCATTCATGGAGGCCGCGCTGTCGCTGAGGAGAAAGAGAACCAGTGCGGCGACCTCTGAGGGACGGACCATGCGTCCTGTGGTCATACCGACGTTGGGGGGCACGGTGGCAAATATCGCCTCCACGCTGATCATGTTTGCCTTCGCGACGCGATCCCAGAGGCGGGTCGCGGTCGGTGCTGGCGACACCGTGTTGCTGCGCACGCCTTGCGGCCCATACATTGCGGCCACACTCTGGCTGAAGCTGATGAGCGCTGTTTTGGCGGCGGTGTAGTCGACAGGGCTTGTCGGGGTGCCGGCATGGGGCGCAAGTCCAGCGACGTGCACGATCGCGCCTTTACGGTTAATCAAGCTTGGCATGATGGCTTCCGCTACACGAACCGCACTTCCCAGGTTGATCTCGAATGCCTCCCTCCAATGATCTGCGACATGCGCAAGGTCGCCCTGCAAGCAGGCCAGGGATACGTTCCCCACGCAATTAACCCAATAGTCAATGTCATCGCCGAACACCTCCCGTGCGCGTGCTGCGAGCACCGTCGCGCCACCCGGGCGTGCGAGATCCACCAGCACAGACTCAACCGGCAGACTGTCCCGCTCGTTTAGAGCATTCAACTCCTGGCTGCCGTAACGGGACGCAGCAATCACGTTTACGCCTTCGCGGAGTAACTCCTGTACGACGGCGAGGCCAATTCCGCTGCTGCCGCCTGTTACTATCGCGTTCTTCCCGCGCAAGCCCAATTCCATTGACCCTCCTTCATTACTCGTATCTCAAGCAAGGCTTCAAAACACGAAGCTATGCTTCAGCGAATGCGAATCAAGGTAGCCCGAAGTCGAGAGGATGAGAACTGCCGTCAGCCCAGGATCGTGGCCCAGAATCAGCCCGAGTACGGCCCACTCCACCATCTTTAGTTCACTGCCATGGGACGCGAAGTGTGAGACTGGGCATTTCCGATAGAACTGCAGCCCGGACTCTTGCCTCGCGGCCAGGTGCGATGGCAGAACCCTTCGGTAAGCATCGATCACCATATCCATGTCCCAGAGAGCTTCGAGAGTTTCGTTTCGGGCTATATGAAGCCTCGTAATGCCCTCGACCTTGTC
This sequence comes from Nonomuraea sp. KM90, assembly GCF_052246675.1. Classification (NCBI taxonomy): domain Bacteria; kingdom Bacillati; phylum Actinomycetota; class Actinomycetes; order Streptosporangiales; family Streptosporangiaceae; genus Nonomuraea; species Nonomuraea sp. KM90. Next base: position 19,120 of record NZ_JBQQCB010000128.1, read on the forward strand.
CACTTCACTCTGATGCGTGACCAACTTGAGCTCGAGGCCACCGTCCTTGATGGCCTGACGCAACCCTCTAGCAGTGGGTTCGGCCTTCGCACCGAGAAGGTCTTCGAAGTCCCTCCTCGTCATCACGGCTTCTGCGTACGGCAGTCTGGCGGAAAGCACCGCGTCGACCGGCCAGGCGTGCCATCTCGCCACATCGGGCGATCCGTGGCGCAGCCGCAGGGCATTGGCGAGTCGCCTGTATATGTCACTGCCCGGAGGTTCGGTGAGAATGCGATTCCAGGCCGAGCACATGTCAAAGGCGGGCATGTCGAGGGCCTCCCATTGTGCAACCCAGGAGCCGTGGACCTCGGCGCCGTACGGAATGAGCCGGTGGAGTCCAAGCACGCCGGGGATCGGGCCGTGTCGCGCCGGCCCCCGATACAGACCGTAGGAAACGTCCCATGATGCGGATCGTTCCGTTGGTCGAGCCTCTTCGTCGCGTGCCGTGATCCAGAACTTCGGAACGGCTAGGTCCTCGCTGCGGATCCAGTCCTGTTCGCCTTGTGCGCCTGGCGCTGGAGGATCCGATTGCGGCGGAGAGGGGTGTGGCATAGCAATCTCCCCTTGAGATTAACGATCATGGTCGGTTATGCCAGGGGAAGTTCTCTATCACCTTGACGGAAGGGACGATCATCTGTCAACTAGTTGACAGGTGATCGTTTGGCGACTTAGCTCGTGCTAGCAAGGCATTCGGAAGAAAAGTCTGCCCCCGCAGGGGGATCAGGACATCGAGACAGGGAAGGTCAATGTCATTCACGAGTGATCACGGAAGATCCGCCGTTCCACGACTCAGCTGCCCCTTTCCACTTCATGTCAGTCCGCACGCCGTATCGGTGCAGGCCGGAACGGAAGCATGGATTGGCCTGTTCGACGTGCTCAACAGGGAACAGATGGACCGGTTCAGGCGTGCGGCCTACGGGCAATTGGCCGCGCGCGTCTATCCGTTCGCCGAGGAGTCACTGCTCCAGTTGGCCAGCGATTGGTGTGGCTGGCTGTTCGCTATCGATGACGCAGTGTATGAGGGCGCCACGGATACCGCCGAGGCCATCTGGACCACGCCGGCCTTCCTTCGTGCCTTAGCAGGAGAGAGCGGGCAATTGCGTGGCTTCGCGGGCGCCCTCGCCGATATCCGGGCTCGCATCTCCGAAGTATCAACTGGTGAGCAGCTGGTGCGCTGGCGGACGGCAACAGTCGAGTATCTTTATGCGCAGTCATGGGAGGCCGCCAATCGTGAGCGACGTACGGTTCCCACCGTTGCCGACTATGTCATCATGCGGCGTATCACAGGCGCCATGCACACGGTGTACGCACTGATCGATATCACGGCACAACGGCCGTTGCCTACCGCTTGGTGGCTTGATGCTCAGGTGCGTGACATCGAGCGGGCGGCCGTGGACGCTGTCGTTTATGACAATGACATTATCAGCTATTCGAAAGAGGCTTCCTCCCCCAACGGGATGAATAACCTAGTGAGCGTCCTGATGGAACATATGGGCTTATCCGTAGCACAGGCCCTCGATCAGGTCGTTCATATGCGGGAAGAGGCTGTGGGCCAGGTCGTGCGTATAGGCCATCTGCTGGAGACGGAGGGGGATGCGGCGGTGTCCACGTTTGTGCATGGGCTGAAGACGTGGATCAGTGGGGCGTTGGACTATTCTCTGCGTAGCTCGCGTTATCACATAACGAGCTCGTGAGCGGGCGTTGCCGATGATCAGCGAGCACCGGCTTCCAACATGTCCGCCCCGATGATGGCTGAGTCAGCTGTGTCGCCCACGGCATAGTCGACGGCGGCTCGAAGGCTCATCTGGGCCCCTTGCGCCCATGCTTCGTGGTATGCCGCCGTGCCGATTAAACGCGTGACCTCTTCGGCGCAACGAGCATGCGCATCCGCGAACGCCGGGCTACCCATCATGGGCAGCCCATAGGCCCTCCAGTTCACATCCGCGGCTCCGTGCAGGACGGCCGCCATTCTCGGTGACCAGCCCGCATCGACCACCACCTGGGATAATGCTTCCAAGCACAAGACGATGCCAAGAACATCCCGGAAGTGTCGCTTCATCCGTAGTGCAGTCTGGAGGGCAGCGATGGTTTCCGGAACATGGCCAAGTGCCCGATGTGCTAGAGCCTGTACGTAGTGCGCGTAGGAACGTAGCCAGGTTTCGCCGACTGCGCGGCAGCGTGTCACGCACTCGGCGAGCACGGGCAGGGCGCGCTGGGGTTCGCCCTTCATGGTGACGACCAGGCCCAGCTCTACGACCGCCGGCAGGAGTCCGGGATTGAGATGTTTCGGATCGGCGCTCAGATACTCCAGTGCCTGGCCAAGATAGGTCGCGGCCGACTCCAGGTCGCCACCGAGAAAGGCGGCGGTGCCGAGCATCTTCGTGGCGACGGCCAATGCCTCGGGATCTCCCACCTTCACTGCCTCGGTGCGGCATCGGTGAGCCGCTGCCGTGGCGCTGGACAGGTCTCCTTGCGCGTTGGCCAGGTACGCTTCAACCCAGAGTGCCTGACAGCGCGCCTTCGAGGGCTGGGGTGAGGCATCCAGAGCACGGTGCAGCCAATGGCGGCCTTCGGCCGAAAAGCCGCACGCCACCCACAGGAACCACAGGCTGCTGGCCAGGCGCAGGCCGTGATCGGTGTCCTGTGTCTGGCGCAGGCTCCAGTCGAGGGCAGCCCGCAAGTTGGGGAGTGCCTGGCGCATCCGCACGAACCAGGGAATTTGCTCCGACCCTGACCAGGCTCCTTCACCGCGTTGGGCGAGGCCAAGGTAGTAGTCGCGGTGCCGCCGCTGCAGGAGGGCCTTTTCATCCAGTTCGCTGAGCCACATCGCTCCGTACTCGCGCAGCGTGTCGAGCAGGCGGAAGCGTACCGATCTGTCTCCTTCTTGCCGCACGACGATGGACTTGTGGACCAGGCTGTCAAGCGCATCCGCGATCCGCGAGGCCGGCAATTCTGAGCTGGCGCAGACCGCCTGGACTGCGTCAAGATCGAAGTTTCCGGCGAAGACGGAGAGCCGTGCCCAAAGCAGCCTTTCGGCCGGCTCCAGCAATTCGTGGCTCCAGCCCATTGCGGCGTGCAAGGTCTGATGGCGTTCGCGGTCGACGTCATACGCTGAGGCGATCCCGTCAAGCACGTTCGCGCGCGCGATGAGCTGCTCAAGGGACAAGTGGCGGAGTTGACCGGCCGCAAGCTCCAGAGCCAACGGGATTCCATCCAGGCGTTGGCACAGGGTGGTCACCTGGGAGAGGGTGTCAGGGCCCAGCTCGAAGCCGGGAGCGGCCCGTTGGGCTCGGGCCGCGAACAACTGCGCGGCCTCGCTGCCCGGCAGGCCGGCTGCGCTGGCAGACGCGCGGGTCGACATGGGCGGAACCTGAATGATCCTCTCCCATGGGTGCTCCAGCGGGATACGACTGGTGGTGATGATCTGTACCCGGGGTGCGACGTCCAGTAGTTCTGCGGCCAGGTTGCGCACGGGTACGAGCATGTGCTCACAGGTGTCCAGGATCAGAAGAAGTCGCTTGTCGCGCAGGGCTTCGGCCAAGACGACGCGTTCCTCGCGTGCGGAAACGTCGGCGAGATCCAGGGCCGAGGTCAGCGTGCTGACCAGCAGGGTGGGATCGACCAACGACGACAGGTCCACCAGCCACACACCGTCTGGATAATCTGCGGCCGACCATCGCGCTACTTGAATCGCTAGACGGGTCTTGCCGACTCCCCCGCCACCGCACACGCTGACCCACCGAGACTCGCCCAGGGCTCGGGCGATCCGCACGCACAGTTCGCCGCGACCGATGATGTCGGGGAGTCCTTCGGGCAGATTCCCTTCACGGCTGTAGAGCAACACGCCCACGACATCTCCCTTCGTAGGACCGGCTTGCTCGTCGGCTGTTTCGGCAGCACGGCCGTGACCGATCGGGCGGGAAGGGAGTGGACCGGGTGCTGGCCCGCAGAGCCAACCGTGGCTGATCCACTAGTGCGATCATCATCTGCGTTGTAAGTTGCATAGAAAAGCTGGGAGGTGCAGCTTGAAAGGGCCGAATGCCCGAGTCGCGCGCTGGCTCGATCGCCTTATCCGCGTCGACGGTCCTCCTGGGCAACGCATGCCGGTACGAGACGTCGAAGCTTTCATCCAGGAGCGGGTCGGGCACGGCCCGTCGCGCACCACGATCAGCGATCTCCTCGATCCCACCAGAGCGAAGAATGTCTCGGTGGACAAGACGATCGTGCCCATCGCCATGGCCTTTGGAGAATCTCCGGCCGATCTCGAGCGCCAACTGGGTATCAAGCTGAGTGAACACGCCCGACTGATGCTGGAGTTGGGCCGCAACGAGGCCCTGCGTGAGGCCGCGAAGGCCTTGGCCGCGCTGTCGCCGACTGCGCAGGAAGCCATTTTCCGGGAGATAGCGGCGGCTGCAGCCGGCCGAGATGCGGCGACACCGGCCGTGAGCGGCGAGAATGAAACGATCGCATCGGCCGGTTAGCAGAGCCTGACGCACTGCTCACTCACCTCCCGGTCACCAGCCACATCCCACCCGCGCATCCTCGTCAGCTCACCTTCGCCTGTCCTGCATGGCCATGGCCTTTCACGTGGCGTGATTCCTCATAGGCGCTCTGCGGTCCAGCCCACGTCCGTGCCAGTCGCGGCGCTCCATTTCTCGACGATGCGCTGATTTGATCGCGCTCCCAGCCATTTGTCAACTGTCAGCTTTCGGTGTTCACTAGCAGATGACTCGACGATCCGCTTGAGGGTCCAGAGGCGAAGGGCGGACGCTGTGGCAACGATGGATGAACGCTTCCGACAAGCATTAAAGGATCGGAACCTCTCGCAAGCCCTGTTTCGATACAAGCTCGCGGAGCAGGGCTTTCCAGTTACTACCAGTTATGTCAGTGGCTTGTGCAGTGGCGTGCGCGACAATCCCAACGTCTCCCTGCTCGTCGCGGCCGCGCGAGTATTGCATGTTTCCCTGGACTGGCTGTGTGGCGCGGACGAGGACGAGTCCGGCGGCCGCACCGATGCCGCTTACTCAGCAGCACCACCGCGTCCCACCGAAGTCATCGCCGGCTACAAGACGCTTCCCGCCTCGTCTCAGCGATCCATCGCCCATCTGATCCACGAACTCGCCAGGCTCGAGAAGGGAAAGCAGCAGCAGGCACCCGCTGCTCGACCGCCAACATGGTCGGAGCCCCTCACCCACGTCCCGGTGAGCACTCATCCCTTTTCGCCCCTTCAGGTGGCGCAGGCGCTCACCCCGGCGCTGCCCGGCAACCCCCTCGGTCAGCGACTGGCCAATCTCAGGGCCGCAGCCAAGGTCTCGGCGGCCGAGGCTGCAGCGGCCATTGGCGCATCCGAGCAGGTCATTCTCGGCATCGAGGAGGGTGAACGACTTTCCTCTGAGACAGAGCTGGGGCAGTTGCTCACGCTGTATGGAGTGACCGCTCCTGAGCACCGTACGCTGATCTTTGAGGTTGCCCGCGGTGAACATGCTGGCGCTTGGTGGCTCGAGAGCTATTTCGCTCCCCTGCCCCTGTGGCTGGTCACGATCATGGCGGCGGAGGCCAACGCTGGAATCATCAAGGGCTACGCAGCTGAAGGCATCCCCGCGCTCTTGCAGACAGAGGATTATGCCCGAGCCGCTCGCGCAGCCGCACACTACCCCGATCAGGCCGATGAGCACATGGACCTTGCCGCGCGTCTGGTGCTTGAGCGGCAGATCGGACCCCTCCAACAGCAGTCGGCACGTTTGTGGTGGGTCATCCGGGCAGCGGCGCTGCTCGACATGCCAGGAGACCGCGACGTCAAGACGGGCCAGATCACCCACCTCATCGACTTGTCCAAGCGGGATAACGTGGCGCTGCGGATCATCCCCCTGGATGGGGAACGGTATTGTCCTCGCGGTGGATCCTTCACCATTATGCAGCGGTTCGGCAGGCCGAATCTCGTATGCGTCAATGGACTCGTCGAGGACGACATCATCGCTGGCCTTGAGGAAGCGGATGCCTATCTTATGGCCCATATTCGGCTTGACTGGAGCGCCGTCCCCGACCATCAGACCGTGCAGACACTAGCCGATATCAGACGACACATCGCCGAATCGTGAGCAGGTGGCTCACACATACAGTTGATCTCTAAGGATCTCCATGACCACACTTCCGTCGTTCGACCGTATCACCGCCGCCGGCATGTACGACTGTGCCCTGCAGGGGGTCAATCACACTAAAGAAGAGGCTGCCGCCGTGGCCAGAATCAGGGAGAGAACACCGTACTACGTGCCCACCATCGAGCAGAACCGCAAAGTGCTCGGACGCATGGTCCGATACCTCGTGAACCAAGGCGTCCGCCAATTCCTGGACATCGGCACCGGTTTACCGACGCAGAGCAACGTCCATGAAGTTGCCGAGGGCGCCAAGGTTGTCTACGTCGACAACGACCCGCGCGTCATCGCGCACGCGCACAACCTCATGGCAGGCTCGGATCGTGTCCGCATCGTTGAGGGCGATGCTCGTCAACCCGACGATATCCTGAAGCACCCGCACGTGGCCGACTTCCTCAGCCAGCACGAACCAACTGGCCTGCTCATGCTCGGGATTTTACACTTCATCACCGACGCCGACGGTGCATACGAGCACACCGAGCGCTTCAAGGCAGCCATGTCACCCGGCAGCTATATCGCGATAACGCATGGCACTATGGACGGTTTCAAGCCAGAGCTCAATAGAGTCGTCTCCCAGGAGTACAAAGACTCATCAAATCAGCCAAATATGCGAACCTTCACCGAAATTCTCACCTTCTTTGAAGGTTGTGACCTTGTACCGCCCGGCCTGGTCAACGTGATGCATTGGCGCCCGGATCACGCCGAGCCGGAAGTCCCTCCCGAGCATATCGGCTTGTACGGTGGCATTGGCAGGATCCGTTTCCCAAGGAGAGGGTAGCGCCATCATCGTCGAGGCTTGCCATCTTTAGCACGTACTCGCGTACGCGGCCGGGGCCACAACATGCGTAGAGCCTGAGCGCCATCTGAAACGAAAGCGATCGGAGAGACATGGCATACAATCCCAACGATCCGGAACTCCGACGTGACCCATTTCCAACCTATCGATGGCTACGCGACGAGAAGCCGCTCTATCACAATCCCGACCTCAATTTCTGGGCGTTATCGCGCCATCAGGACGTCGCCGACGCGTTGCGAAGGCCCGACGTCTGCTCCTCCGACCATGGCCCCGCTCTGGAGCAGTTCGGACCAAACGCCGCGGAGGCGATGGGGTTCGTCGCCATGGACCCTCCATTGCATACGGAAAGGCGACGACTTGTCTCCCACGCCTTCACCTCCCGCCGTGTCAGCAGCCTCGAGCCGCGCATCCGCAAGCTGACGCGTGAGTATCTGGCGACGCTCCTGGAGCGCGGCACTGGCGACTTCGTGGCCGATTTCGCAGCACGTATTCCGGTGGATGTCATTTCCGAACTTATCGGAGTGCCAGCGGCCGATCGATCGCTGCTACTGAGACTCAGTCATCAAATCATGACGCGCGAAGACCTGCACGGAAGGCTTACGCCCGCGGTGGAGCAGGCCAACGTCGAGCTGTATCAGTACTACATCCAGCTCATCACCAAGCGCCGCCGTTCGCCCAAGGACGACTTAGCTTCTGCATTGCTCCAGGCAAACAGCGAGGGCAAGCACCTGTCCGATGGCGAAGTCGCAGCCACGCTCATGTTGCTCGGCATCGCTGGCAACGAGACAACCATCCGGCTACTGACCACCGCTTGGCGATGCGCCTGGGAGCATCCTGACCAGCGTGCGGCAGTGTGGTCGGGAGACATCGGGATCAGCGCCTGGGCCGAAGAAGCACTGCGATTCGAGGGACCCAGCCAGTACACCGCCAGGCGCGTCACACGACCCACGGAGTGGCATGGTGCCGTTGTGCCAACCGATACGCGGCTGCTGCTGTTGATCGCAGCAGCGAATAGAGATGAGCGGGCCTTTCCTGACGGCGACCGTTTCGACATGCGCCGCGATCCTAAGATTCTGGCGAAAACGCTCGCGTTCGGGCTTGGGCCACATTTCTGTCTCGGCGCCCTGTTGGCGCGCCTGGAAGCCACAGTGGTACTGCAGGAGCTCGTGGCGGCCGTCAAAGTGGACTACGACCTGGATATCGCGCATGCATCCTGGAGTGCCAGCCCTATTGTCCGCGGTCACGCGCAGTTGCCCACCACGATCAAGCCCAGGTGATGGCCGACCGCTGTCACATGCAAGGAGCGGTCGGCATGCGATCTTGCGTCAGGCGGACTCGTCGTCTTCGCGGTGAGTGAGTCCCGCAGTGGCCAACCTAGCTTTGAGGCGGGGCGCGCGAACGCCGGTGCCGCTAGCATCGTCACGCAGGCGATGGCGGGCTGGCCAGAGGGCCGGCGTTGGGGAAGAAGCAAAGCACCGCAGGTGGGGAGACAAGTCGATAGAGGGCAACGACGCCGCGGTGTACGCGTTCAGGCCGGCCCTGCGCCTGTTCCGCCAGCAGCGCGGCTACTCACAACGCGAACTCGCCAAGATCACGTTCTACGACTTCACGCCGCCAAGATCGACGCTAAGTGGATCGCGCCCGATCCCGTGGTGGCGGCCGAGCAGACTCGTGGTTCTCGATGCCGTCAGCGTTGCGCAGCGTCCGCAGGTACCTCAGAGGGCGTTTGATTTGAGTAGATTGCGCCTTATGTTCTAGTAGGTGTCTCGCCAGGTTGGGGTGGTCTCGTCCGTTATGCGTTTGGTGAGATTGTCGATCGAGGCGATGTAGATCATCGCTTCAGAGCTGGCGGGCAGAGTTTCGTAA
>NZ_JBQQCB010000129.1:0-27832 GCF_052246675.1 Nonomuraea sp. KM90
CGTGCAGCCGGTTCCGCCGAAGAACGACTCAGAGCAGCAGCGATTCGAACGCTTCTGGGAAGACGATGGCGACGAGAACGATGATGGCGGCGCCTGGGACCTCGCCGGTCGGCGGTGGCGCGCCATCCCTCTCGCGCTTGTCTCGGCAGCCGTCGTCGGCATGCTCGCGCTCGGTATGGCCATCTGGTCGATCTCTTCGCCTGACGCTCACCCGGCCGGTACCGTTCCCAGAATCTCCGCGGCGACCACCGCGGCGACTCAGGCGCCGGCACGTGACAGTCCTTCCCCACCCCCTGACTCCGGGCGAACCGCACCGGTCCGTTCCACCGCTCCTCCTCGCCGCCCCCGCCCCACTTCCGCGGCCGAGCGCTCGGCCACCCCTGCGCCAACCTCGCCATTTTCGGCGACGACCCGGGCACAGACCAGGCCCAGCACGTCGACAAGCGCGATCAGGCCGGTGGAGAAGGACGTAGGTGTTGGCCCCACCGTCGCACCCCCGCCGCCAAGCGCCGGTGCGAACAGCGGCCCTCGCGATGCCGGGCCGACGGTAGCGCCGCCACCGCCTGGCGGTTGAGGGCGAGCGTCCCTGGCCGTTCGGTCTGGGCGAGGCTGGCCCCTTCCGCTGCGGTCGGCGCTCCTCGCTGGACCGGGCGCCGCGGAGGCGCGGCGGACGGGACCGCGGCGTGACGGGGAGCAGTGCGCGGGTGCGCCCCGCGGGCCGTTCGCTGCATCATGCACATCCGCGCACTCAGCCGTGGTGCGCACGTCCCCGGCCGGGCGTGGCGACCAAGTGGGGAATCGGCGGGAGCCGATGAACGACCGCTCGTCAGGGCTGACACCTGCCCTGGTCACGCAGGGGACCTGAATGCCAGCGCCGGCAGACGGTGGCTGGGCACCGCACCGGGCAGGTGCCCCGAGGAGTGGGATGGCGGGGCATCACAGAGGAGCGGCCTTCTTGACTGAGGGTCAGAGTAATTGTCAGAGGGAGACTCAAAGTGCCATCATGACTTTTGGTCAAAGGAGTTAGCAAAGTTCCGGACGTGACGGAGTGGGAGCATGTCGAGCCGCGCCAATGGGTCGTCGTGGAGACATAGACCCGGCAGTCACCCCTACGTGCCTGGTGCATCGCCCGCCCGCCGAGCACTCGCCTGCCGCGCTGGCGAGGTCCCCGTGCCGCAGGGCAGCGCCCTGCAGCGCACGGCCAGGGGCAGGCATCGTCGCTCGGCTCCTCCAGCGCGTCGGCAACCATCGCCCGGGGATTTACCGGCTGTCTCGCGATCAAAAGGGACCCTTCGGCCGCCCGTCGAAGTACCGGCAGCGCTCTTCTTCGTGGGTCTCACCACCCTGATCCTCCCAACTGATCCTTTCGATGGCCCTCAACAGGCGACCCCCGCCGCCCCGCAACCGACCTCGTCCTCGCTCGGGGATTTCCCATCCGAGGCTGGACCATCGCCGACGTCGGGCGCGGCCACCGCTGGACCCTCGCCGGCCACGGTCATACCGACACTGCGCGCCACCAAGGCCCCCACTCGCCGACCCAGCGGGCGTGCCACGACGAGCGGCGTGACTCCACTGCGCGCCGAACGACGAGCCCGTTCCCCCGACGCCACGCGCGACCTCTTCCCCTCGAACCGGCGACAACGCCGGCCACGCGCGCCGCCTGTCGGCGCCGTCCCAGGTCACCCACAGACGCCGGACTCGGGCAATGCCCGCCCTTGGCGCAGCACGCACCGGCAGGGTCAGGGCGACATCTCCCCCGGCACCGGGATGGGGTCCATCGCCGACGCCGGCACACATGTGACCGACACAGACGACATACCGCCCACGTCGGCGCGCCTTCCGAACCCGGCTGGCCGGGAGGACCGCCCCGGCATATCAGGGAGACACAGCTCATCGCCTGGAGCGGCAGCAATGCCGGCAACGGCGCGCACACCCAGGCAACCAGCCACGTCAGCGGCATCCCGGTGCTGTCTGTGACGCGGACGGCAGTGCAGGACCAGGGGCTCTTCGTGCGCGAGGCCGGCGACAGCGGCAAGGAGAGCAACTGCGATCACATCAGCACTCGCTATCCCGGCATCCCGCCCCAGCCACGGCCATGACATACGCCGTCGTCCAAGCAACATCGGCTCAGCCGATTCCGCGCTTGAGCGCCCCATCACGACTTCCCAGGGAGAAGTAGCCCACGATGAAACGCCTCCGTTCCCGCCAACGCGGCCGGATCATTTTGGTTGTGGCTCTTGCGGCCATCACCAGCTCCACCGGGCTGGCCGAAGCCTCCCCCAGCCCCCATCCGAACGATGCTGCCCTGTGTACCCTGCGGGAAGGTGCCGGTGTCGAGAACTACCAGCGGTGCCTGGCACGGCTGGCGGCAAACCGCAACGGTGGCGACCGTCGTTCCGCCGACCCCTCCGACTTCCCCACGATCTCCGCCACGAGCACCGGCACGAGCACCGGCACCGACGACCAGCCCCCCGTCTACTTCTTCTGCTCTGACCCGAGCAGGTCACAGTTCGCCTCGATCACGCCGATCGAAGGCTGCACCCAGACCACAACACTGGTGTGCGTCCGCAACAGTGGCGACAGCAGGTACCACTGCGTCGACCACCGCGGCGCAGCCGCCGATCCCCCAGGCGGAATCTGCACGACGAACCCGCACTTCGCCTGCAAGAACGAAACCGCTTCATCGACCACCACCGTCGCCCCGTCAAGCCCTACCCCGCACGGCCAGGAGCCTCCCGCCACGTCCACCAGCATGGAGACCCCGCCCGGCGCACCAGACCCCACCACCACGCCCGACCCTACGCCCAGCGTTTCAAGCACGGGACTGGCAAGCCCCTCAGCCGACAGCACCGCCACACCGTCGGCATCTGCGACCAGTGCTCCCCCTGTCACCGCCGACGACCCGGTGGGCCAGGCGCTGACCAAAGCCCGTGCCTACAACCTGCGCACCTGGCTAGAAAGCGATCTCGTCAAGGCATGGCGGGGGGAAAACGAAGAACGGCAGGCATGCAACGCACACGAGCGCCACAACGGGGGGTGCGACACGTTCGAGGCGGCCGTGCGACGGCTCGCACAGCACGCGCGCCAGCCTGGAGTCGTCGGCGTCAAGATCGCGTTCGATCTGGGATTGCGAGGCGATTTCGCCGACGACGACGAGATTGTTCGCTTCCTCATCGAGACGTCGCGGGCCCTGCGCGGGGTGTTTCCCGCCAGGCGCCTCATCGCTGTTGACCTCGCCATCCCCGAGTTGGGCTGCGGCGACCATGAGGCCTGCCGGACGGCCATGCGACGTGACCATCCCCTCATTACGCTCGCCAAGGTCGAAAAGTACACCTCAACGGGCGCATCGACGCGGTCAACATCTCGACCGGAGTCGCCCTCAAGCAGTACACCGACCGCTACAAGATCCAGCCAGCTACCGTGATCGGCAACCTGTGGTCGGCGCTTGGGCGACAAGGGTGGGAGAGCAAGCTACCCGGCCTCGCCATCGGCGCCCGTGAGACCAGCCTGGCCCACTCCGGCCCGACCAATCCCCTCACGGCCGCCGAAGCAGCACGACTCGTCAAGGAACGCATCGACATCCCCCTGAGGGGTAACAACGACCACACCCGCAACAGCGGCCGGTCACTGCCTCTGACAGCCGATCACATCGTGCTCTGGACATGGCGGCAAACCTTCGGCGGCCAGACCTGGCGATTGGCCGATGCTGCAACGCGTGATCACCCCGGAGGACGCCCCAATGCCATGCTGGACGCGTTACGCGCCCGACACAGCCGCACACAATTGAGCGTGACCTACAACCCTCACGAGCCGGAAACGAGCATCCCAGACGACATTCGCATCATCTCCGCCAGCGCCTCAACCATCTACGTTGTCGGCGTACTCCTTGGAAGGCTGAGGTAAGTACGGCTAAACGTGCCGAGGTGTCAGTGCTGGTCAGGGCTGGGTTGGAGTTGGTGACGTAGACCTGCGACGGTGAAGCTGAACAGGTCGATGAGGGTGCAGGCAGCGAGTCTGCCGTTGTCGCCGGGCCCTGTGGAGCAGTAGGTGGCAAGGAGTTGGCAGACGTCGTCGCCGCTGCTGAGGAACTCGTCGATCGTGGTGGGCAGGTCGAGGTGATCCGCGAGGTGGCCGGTGGGAGCGTGGCCGGGCTGGGAGGTTGTCATCCGGCTGCTGCGACGTCGGCTTCGAGGGCGGAGTCGGCGATGGCTGACAGGCGGTTCTTGAGCCGGTAGCTGGGCCCGTTGATGGCGATGACCTCGCAGTGGTGCAGGAGTCGGTCGAGGATCGCGGTGGCCAGCACTTCATCGCCGAAGACCTGGCCCCATTCAGAGAACGCCTTGTTACTGGTCAGGAGAATCGAGCCTTTCTCATATCTCTTGCTGATCATCTGGAAGACCAGGTTGGCCTCGTCGCGGGCCAGCGGCTGATACCCCACCTCGTCCAGGACCAGGACGTGGGGGCGCACGTAGGCGCGCATCTTGGAGGCCAGGCGGCCGATCGCGTCGGCGGCCTTCAACTGGCGGACCATGTCGTCCAGAGTGGTGAAGTAGATCGAGTAGCCGGCCCTGCAGGCCGCCACCGCCAAGGCGACCGCGATGTGGGTTTTGCCGACTCCGGGCGGCCCCAGCAGCGCGGCGTTGGACTTGGCTTCGGCGAACGCGAGGCTGGCCAGGTCCTTGACCTTCCTGGGGTCCAGGGTGGGCTGGTAGGAGAAGTCGTAGTCGTCCAGCGTCTTGTGGTGCGGCATCTTGGAGATCCGCAGCGCGTGCCGGATGCGCCGTTCCTCCTTGACCGCGTGCTCCTCCTCCAGCACCAGGTCCAGGAACTCCAGGTAACCCATCTGGGCGGCATCGGCCCGGGCCAGATGGCCGGCCAGGTTGGCGGCCAGGTGCGGCAGCTCCAGCCGGGCCGCGGTGGCCCGGATCCGGGCAGTGACGAGCTCGCTCAACGTTGAAGGTCCTTTGAGGTCGTGGGCCCGGCCCGTGCCGCCGGCCGGTGCCGGGTCGTGTGACGGCGGGCGCTCGGCGCGGATGGTCAGGAGAAGGGGCCGGTTCCGGTGATCTGGTCATAGATCGACAAGGGCCGTCGGCCGACCTCGACATCGGCGGCCTCAGCGCGAGCCAGCAGGTAGCGCAAGGTCCCGGCCGGCTGGACGCGCCGGCGGCGCACCACGGCCAGTTCGTCGTCCGGGTGATCGGGGAAGGTCTCGTGGCTGGTGGTGGTCGCGCGGGTATGCCCGTCCGGCAGCCCGTTCCAATGGCTGGGGTCGACGATCCGCCTGCCACGGCCGGCGGCGCGCGGGTGCACGGCCAGCAGCGTGATCCCGCCTGCGTCGGGGACCGTGGCGTGGATGCTGACGGTGGCCGCCGAAGCTCGCACCTCCACCAGTTGCCGGTGGAAGACCATCGTGGCGGGCACGGAGTACAGGTTGGCTTCGAAGGCGACCAGGCAGTCCTTGCCCACGTGCCGCAGATGCCGCTCAGCCACCAGATACGGCTTGGACGGGATCGGGCGCAGGGCGGCGTGGTCGCGGCGGGCCCGCACCGCGATGACCTCGCCGTGGGTGCGGTGGGTGGTGCGGCGGCGGATCGGTACCCAGGCCAGGAAGGCGTTGTCCAGGTCAGCGAGGCCGGAGAACGACCGGCCCGCCAGCACGTGGTCGCGGACGATGGTCACCTGCCGTTCCACCCTTCCCTTGCCGGTGGGCCGGTAGGCGGCCAGCACGTCCGGGTCGAAGTCGTAGTGGCCGGCGAACGCGACGGCTTCGGGGTGCAGCGGGACCGCTTTGCCCGGGGCGACGTGCCGGCGCACCACGGTCTTGGTCCGGTCATAGACGATCGAGCCGGGCACCCCGCCGAAGTGGTCGAACGCACGGCGGTGGCAGGCCCAGAAGGTGGCCAGGTCCTGACTGGTGGTGAAGCACACGAACGGATCACGCGAATAGGACAACACCATATGGAAGGAGTAGACCTTCGCAATCCCGACGTGGGCCAGGATGCCGCCCTCGTCTCCCCAATCGACTTGTGCCTGGGCTCCGGGAACGACCTCGAAGCGGCGGTGCAGCCGGGCCAGCTCGCTAGGCGTGTAACCGAGTTCCTCGGCGATCTTCGGGCGGGCGACCTGCAGATACATCTTGACCCGCTGGTAGTGGCCGGTGAATCCGTACTGCTCGACCAGCCGTTCGTGAATCACCGACGCCTTCAGCAACAGCTCGGCCCGCAGCCATTCATCGACCACATGGGCATAGGCATCCATCACCTGCCCGCGCCGGGACCGCCGCGGAGACGCGATCGGAGGCGCCACCGGACCGTCGTCCTCCAGATACTTCTTCACCGTCCGCCAGTGCAGGCCGGTCTCCCGGGAGATCTCCGAGATGGACGCGCCCGCCTCCCGCAGCGCACGGAACCGGCGCAGCTCGAGCCACCGCTCAGCCTCCAGAACCATCCGATCCGCCCCCGCCCATGACGATCGCCTACACGGGCACCTTCCAAGACCATCCAGGCGATCACGCCAGGGACACGCCGTTCACCTCGGCACGTTTGCTTGTACATGACTCGGCACTGGTAGCCGTACGCCGACATACGTATTCGTACCGTAGCCACACGCGCATCGACGTCCGCCCCCGTCTGGAGTGGAGGGTGATCAAGTGGGAGGCCTGGGCGGAGATCCGTCGGCTGCATAGGGCCGAGGGGAGCCCGATCAAAGCGATTGCGCGATATCTGGGTATCGCCAGGAATACGGTGCGGCGGGCGCTGGCGGCCGAGGAGCCGGCGAAGTATCAGCGGCCCGGTAAGGGGTCGGTCGTGCACACGGCGAAACGGCAGATCCGGGAGTTGTTGCGACAGTGGCAGGCCATGCCGGCGACGGTGATCGGCGAGCGGACAGCGCCGGGTTCGGCACGAGCGCTGCTGGGACGTCCACCCAACCCGCACCGATCCTGCCCACGCACCAGCTGCGGCCGTGACCGCAGCGACAAGAAAGCAGGCGCCGTCCGGCCTGACATCCCATGGCCCCGCCCCTCCACCAGCCACTACGCCGCGTGCCTTTGACAGCATCAGTGCACGCCACCACGCGACAGCTGATTCCGCGAAGTCGCCTGTTGGGTTGGCGGTTCACCCATGGAACGCTCCACGGCATCTCCTGCCGACAGCGTCACGCTTTTCACGATCAATACGGTGGGTCCCCCCGTATCTCGGTCATGTACCGGGCACGACGGAGGCTGCCCGTCCAGCGTAGGGAGCGCTGGACGGGCAGCCTGGCACGAGGGCGGGCGAGGATCACTCCGCCAGGATCCGGTATGCGCCGACCACGGTGGTCTCGGTGAGCTGGGGAGGGCCGACGATGCGGTCACCGATCGCCCGCTGGAATTCCTTGAACGAAGCCAGGCCGGTCAGGGCGTCGTCGCCTTCCTCGGCGACGACGACGTGCATGAAGCTGAGGCCGTCCGCGAGGCGGAACGCCGCGTAGCGCAGTCCTTCGGGCTTCTGCTCGGCGAGTTCGGCGAACACGCCCTCGATCAGGCGCTGGTTGTTCTCGGCTTCCTCAGGGCCTCGGGTCTGGTACCTGATCACATTGGCCTTCATGCGTGTTCTCCCTTTCCTGCGGGTTCTGCCCCGATGGCAACGGGTTCGGCGGCTGCGGTGTCGTCGGCGACCTTCGCAGCTCGATTTCGGGTCAGGATGAACAGTGCCGCGACAAGGCCCAGCGCCGCGAAAACTGCGGCCACCCCGAACGCGGCGCGTAGTCCGTCGTTGAGGGCGCCGAGCGAACCGGCGGGTACACCGGTCTCGGTCACCGTGACACGGGCGACCGCGATCGCCACCGAGGTGACCGTGGCGATGCCGAGTGCGCTGCCGATGTGGAACAGGGTGTCGACCAGGCCTGCGGCGAGACCGGATTCCTGCTCGGGAACATCGGTGAGCGCGGCGATCTGCGCGGCGACGAAGGAGGCTCCCATGCCCGGACCGAAGACGAGCAGACCCCACAGCATGTCACTGGTGAAGGACCCGTTCACCGATACCGGGACCAGCAGCAGACATCCCGCGCCGATCAGCAGCATGCCGCCGATGGCGGTCGGCCGGAGGCCGAGCCGGGCGACCAACGCCTGTCCGGCCAACGCGCCGACCACCGACATCACGGTCATGACCGCGCTCATGAGACCGAATTGCAGCGCGGTGTACTGGAGAACCTGCTGTGCGTAGAGCGTGAGCGGGAACAGCATACCGTCCACGGCCAGCCCCACTACCAGCATGAGGAGGTTGCCGCCCACCAGGGTGCGGTTGCGGAAAATCCGCAATGGCACCAGGGGTGCGGCGGAGCGGGCTTCCACCAAGACGAACAGCGCCAGGACGGCGAGAGCGCCGGCGAGCAGGCCGATGGTTGTGGCGCTCCCCCAGCCGGACTCCGGCGCCTGGATGACAGCGTAGGCCATCAGCAGCGGAGCCACGGTGATCGTGATAGCGCCGACGAAGTCGAACTTCCTGCCCGCCGCCCGCTCGCGGCTTTCCCGTAGCAGCACCGGACACAGCGCGAGGATGACGACGCCGACCGGAACGTTCAGGAAGAAGATCCATTCCCAGCCCAGCGTGTCGGTGATCAGTCCGCCGAGCAGCAGGCCGGCGGTGGCGCCGATCCCTCCCAGGCCACCCCAGATCCCGAGCGCCCGGTTACGCTCGGCGCTGTCGGAGAACGTGGCGATAACGATGGACAACGCGGTGGGAGCCATGATCGCTGCGGACATCCCCTGGACGGACCGGGCCGCGACGAGCACCTCCGCCGACCAGGCGGCTCCGCACATGATCGACGACAGGATGAACAGCGCGAGTCCGACCATGAAGACACGCCGCCTGCCGAGCAGATCGGCCATCCGGCCGAAGAACAGCATGAGGCCGGCGAAGGTCAGCGCGTAGGCGGTCAGCACCCACTGCACTCCCGCCACCGTGAAACCTAGGTCCCCCTGCATGGAAGGGATCGCCGTGAGGACGATCGTGGAGTCCAGGATGACCATGAAGAACGCGGTGCCCAGCAAGGCCAAGGTCTTCCATCGCCGAGGATCCGGCTGAGGTGGGGCGTTGATCGATTCGGCTTGCACGGTTTCTTACCTCTCACGGCCCAGAGCCTCCGAATCTCCAGGGGTAGTAAATTACAACCACAAGCTGCGGATATGCAACTTGATAGATGTAATAGGGGATCCCCACGGATAACATGGCCCTATGACAGGGAAGCGTTCCTACCTGGACGGCTGTGCGGCGGCGCACGCACTGGATCTCGTCGGAGATCGATGGGCGCTGCTCGTCGTCCGCGAATTGCTGCTCGGCCCCAAGCGGTTCACCGACCTGCGCAACGGCCTGCCGGGCGCGGCGCCGAATGTCATCGCTCAGCGGCTACGCGATCTCGAGGCCGCGGGGGTGGTGCGCAGGCGCACCCTCAAACCCCCGGCCGCCTCGAAGGTCTACGAACTCACCGATTGGGGCCTGGAGCTGGAACCAGCGATCGTCGCCCTCGGCCGCTGGGGCAGCCGCTCGCCCTTGATGCTGCACGACGCCCCGGTGAGCGTCAACGCGCTCGTGCTGGCACTGCGGACCTTGTTCAGCCCCGCGGCGGCGCGCGGTCTCACCGGGCGTATCGGCTTGCGGTTCGACTTTGACGAGTTCGTCGCCTCGGTGTCGGACAGCCGGTTCCACATCGAACGCGGGGACGCGGACGCGGCGGACGCGACCATCGTCGCGGACTCCACGACCATCAGCGCGATCCTTTGGGGCGGGGGCGACCTCGGCGAGGCGATCGGGGAGAGCGCGTTGCGAGTGGACGGGGACATCGCCATGGTCCGCCACTTCCTGGCCTTGTTCCCCTTGCCCGCTCCTGCGGCATCCGCGGGCTGAACCCCCGAAATCACGAAAGAGATCCCAGGGGCTTCAGTTGTCAAGCAGCAGGCGACTCCTCACGATGCGACCAGGCGGTCGCCTCGTCCCAGACGGTGCCGATCTTCAGGCAGCCGTGCAGGGCGCCGACGAGGCGGTTGGCGACCTGACGCAGGGCGGCGTTGTGGCCGGAGTCGCGGGCGCGTGGCCGGGCACAGGGGGCGCGGGCGCCGGGCGAGAGGCGGATCACGGTGGCCACCTGGGCCATCAGGGCATCGATCGGCCGGTTGCCGCGCACGTGCCGGGCCATGCCGGCCTTCGTCGTACCCCGGGCGCGGGTGATCGGGCTGGTGCGGGCGTGGTTCTTACGCGCCTTGGCCGCGGCGTACCGCTGAGGGTCGTCGCACAAGTCTGCGAGCCCCCGCGTGCCGAGAATCGGTCCCAGCCCGGGCTGGGAGGCGATCATCTCTGCGGCCGGCTGCCCACAAGGCGCCTCGACCTCCGTGTGCAGCGTGGCGCCCTGCTGGTTCAGGGTGGCCGGCACCGCGATCAGGGCCTGGATGGAGGCGGGGTAAGCAACGGCGACGGCCGCGGACCGGCCCAGCTGCTCGGTGCGCAGCGCGGCCTGGCTCGGCGCGGCCTTGGCGGCCAGGTCACCGCGGCGGCCGACCCTTGTGAGCGCCCCGCCGATCTGGCTGATCGCCGGCTTCGCCGCCGCAGCCGGATCAGCAGGGCGCTCCAGCAGACCGAACGCCTCGGGGACGTCCAGGTCGTCGAAGGCGGTCAGGGCGGCGGGAAAGCAGCCGCGCAACGCGTACCGCAATCGCTGTTTCTGCCGAGTCTGCTCTCAGATCAGCATCTTGTGCGCGCGAGTGGCCGCCTTGGCCGCCTCGGCGTGCTCGCTGTCACCGGCCACCGGGCGCAGTGGGTTGGGCATCAGTGCGCACCATGTCGGCCAGCACGTGCGCGTCGGCGGTGTCGCTCGTGGCGCCCGACACGCTGTGCCGCTTGCGGTATTCGGCGGCTCGCAGCGGGTCGACCGCCAACTCCCGATAGCCGGCCGCCACCAGCGCGGCCACCCACGGACCCCGGTCAGTCTCGACGCCGATCAGCGCCCGGCCGGCGCTCTCCTCCTCACCGGCGTCCCCGGCGGCCGTCCCGGGCTATTCGACGATCATTGCGTGAAACCGGGCCATGTCCGCCACGCCGGCGGCAACCGGGCCTTGGCCAACCGCCTGCCGGTGGCGTTCATCAGCTCCACGTCGTGGTGGTGCTCGGGCCAGTCATCCTCCACGAACACCCGCACAAATCCTCCGGTCGATTTCCGCGTTTCCACTGGTCACCGGCCTAAGGGAGAACCATCGGCGACCTAGTGAAGCAGTGTTCACGCCGCATGCGGACGGGCACGACATCCCATCAGGGATCAACTCTTCCCGCCAACCGGCAAGGGGCACGGTCTTTCGTCAGGACTTCACGTCCAGGACCCGAGAGTGCTCATGTGCCGGCAGCCACCATCACCACGGAGTCTGCCGGATGGCTTACTCCAGAACTCATTAGGATCCGATCACATGCTTTTGGACGGTAAGCGAGTCATCATCCACGGTGCGGGCGGTGCGCTCGGTGGCGCGATCGCCCGCACCTTCGCCCGAGAAGGGGCCCAGCTCTTCCTGGCCGGCCGGACCCGCGTCAAGCTCGAGGCCGTAGCGGCCGATGTCGCCACCATCGGCAAACGCGCCGAGGTCGACCAGGTCGACGCCCTCGACGCGGACTCGGTGGACCGCCACGCCGACTCGGTGGCCGAACGCGCAGGCGGTGTCGATGTCGTGCTCAACGCAATCAGCCTGCGCGATGTGCAGGGCATCCCGCTGGTGGAGATGTCCCCGGAGGACTTCACCACGCCCATCATCACCGGCGTCACATCACAGTTCCTGACCTCGCGAGCGGCTGCTCGGCACATGATCCGCCAAGGAGCGGGCACGATCGTGACCCTCTCCGCGTCGCCCGCCGCGCTGCCGGGACCGCTCATGGGCGGGTTCGGCGTCGCTTGCGCCGCCACCGAGGTATTCACGCGCCACCTCGCGGGCGAACTCGGCCCGCACGGCGTGCGGGTGGTGTGCGTCCGGCCGGACAAGCTTGCCGACGCGCCGCCCGAGCTGGAGGCGGACTTCTTCGCCTCCCTCGTCGACAAGACGCTGCTCAAGCGCCTGCCGACACTGGCCGAAACCGCCGATGTCGCCGCATTCGTGGCCTCCGATCGGGCCAGCGCGATGACCGGGACGGTGGTCAACATGACCTGCGGCACGATCGCGGGCTGACCGGAGACGCGAAGAGGGGAATACGATCACCATCGCATTTCCCTCTTCGCCTCCCTCGACGTCAACGTGAGGCACTTGATCAGCTCCTCCCTCCCGACCTTTAGGAACACCGCCGCACCACTCCATCTGCTCTTCGAGGGCTTTGATTGGCGTCCTCGTCCGTTATGCGCTTTGGTCAGGTTATTGATCGACGCGAGGTCGATCATGGCTTGGGAGCTGGTGGGAAGGGCCTCATCATCGCGGGTCAAACCCACCCACACCGGCGACGCGGCCCTCCTGGACGCCGGCCGCGCATCCGCGTCGGCGGTATTGCCTCAGCCAGTCCAGGCTGCGTTCCACGACCCCAACGGCGTTTGACGACCCGGAGGCCGCGGGTTTCGGCTTTTCTGGAGACCTTCGACGTCGATGCCCCCAGCGGCTCCGCGTTCTATGACAGCGTTCGCGACCCAGGTTCGGGATAGCGTCGGGTGGGTATTTTTGGTGTGGTCACGGGGATGTTTCCCGATAACGTTGCCGGCCAGTCTCGTGGCGATGACGGCAGCAGCGAGGGTGATGCCGCCAGTGGCGGTGACGATGCCGCGCTTGCAACCGGGCGATGTTCTTGGCTGCGTCAGTTCCCTGGCGGGTGAGGGGCACGCCGGTGGAGGACTTGACGCCATAGTCCACCCTCGGCCGCTGAACTGAACGCTTGCCCCGAAACCCCTCGGTGATTGCTGAGAGGCGGTCGAACATCTCCAGGGACGAGGTGAGCCGATGGGTCGGCCACGGTGGGGACGGCGGCGCGATCACCGGACGAGGGGGCATTACCAGGCCCTCACCTCAGCCACGTGGTCCACCGCCTCTCGGAGCCTGCCCTACGTCAAGGGATGTTAACGTCCTCTGCTGGACCCGGCACCTCCTGGCGAGATCCGGCCCCTTGCAGGACCTGTTGACGTACGTCTCGCACGCCAAAGCCGTAGCGCCAGTGCCTCGCAGGCCCGCGGTTTGTCACGAGTGAAACCCCGGCCGGCGCAGGCCGCCCGGGGGGCTCTGGATCCGCTTCGTCAGGTGGCCGCGCCGGGACCTGGCAACTGATCGATGCCGCCGGCGTGCATCGGCTCGCCGCAGTGGGCGCAGCGCAGGTCGACGCTGCTGATCTCGCCGCAGGCGTGATGGCGGTAGAGCACCGGCGGGCCGGCCTCGCCCGCGAGCCACCTGTCCCCCCACGAGGTCATGACCATGAGCAGGTCGACCAACTCGGTGCCCTTCTGGGTCAGGACGTACTCGTAGCGGGGCCGCTTGTCGTAGGGACGGCGCTCGACCACGCCCTCGTCGACGAGGTGGTTGAGGCGCTCGGTCAGCACCTTGCGCGAGATCCCGAGGTCGGCCTGGATCTGCTCGAACCGGCTCATCCCCACCCACACATCACGCAGGACGAGCGGAGACCACGGCTCCCCGATCACGTCGAGGGTGCGCGCGATGGAGCAGGCCATCTGCCCGAAATTCGTGCGTTGCATGAGATCACTCTACCAAAGTGGGTTCCCTTAGGGAACTCCGAGTTCTATGGTGATGGAGTCTCTTGAAGCCGCGCACCCCTGTTGCGGGAGCAAGACTGGCCCGCCGCCGAAAAGAAGGGGCGCGGGCCGCCACCACGCGCGAGCGCTGGCGGCAGGTCCACGCCTGCTCGACCAGGGCGTCGGGCTGCTGGGATGCGGCCGCCGCCCCGGCTTGGCCTCGAACCGTCAAACGGTACGCCCACATGTGGTCGCCGAGACGGCCGGAGGCAAGATGCGTACCAAGCTGGATGCCCCAAGAGGCCCTGACCGGCCACTTCGACGACCACCATGCCTTCCTGTGCACCATGATGCTGGCCCGCATCGACGACCTCAGCGCATGCATCGGCGAGCCGTCGGGGAAGATCGAACAGCTGAGCCGTTCGCCGTGCCCGCCCCTCGCCGAATTCCGAATCAGCCAGCACTCAGCGGGCAATGCGCCGGGCCAACCAGCTCAAGCGGCCGCGGCGATTACCCAACCTGCAGGAGCTCCAGGCGGGCCATGACCGGATCGACCTCCGCTACGCGGATGTTCCCGCCGTGGCCCAGATCACCTACACCTCGAACCCCGCCCTCATCAAGGGGATGCACGCCTGGTTCGACGCCTGGTTCGACGCCCAGGTCACCGACCACGGGCAGCACGCGGAACTCGGATGAATCCCCCGCCCCCGCCTCCGAGTCCCGCTGAAGCCTCCACTCAGGTCACCGCGAGCCGTTCTTCCCAAAGTCCCCCGGACCAGCGGACTTGGCGATGTACCCAACCCCCGTATGGTTCATCTATATTCGTTGCGAGCCTGTCGCAACAACCACAGGAGACATTCATGCCCGACACCAGCCGTCCGGTGTTGCGATCAAGTGAGGTGCGAGGGCTCGGCCTCCGGCTACGTGAATGGACAGACGAGGACCTGCCGGTCATGGCCGAGCTTTTCGACGATCCGGACATGGATCGTTGGACGCCGCTCCGCTCCCCCTTCGACGTGGCCGCTGCCACGGCGTATCTGGCCAAAGCCCGCCAGGCCAAGGCGGAGAACCGCGGCATCAACCTGGCTATCACTGTCGAGGACGATCGGCCGCGAGGAGAGGTCCTTCTCCGCTCCGCGGGAAACCCGGGTGAAGGAGAGATCGCGTACGGGATCGGCCGCCAGTACAGACGGCAAGGTCTGGCCAAGCGGGCTGTTGAGCTGATGACTCGTCATGCCTTCCACGACTTGGAAATGACCCGGATACTTATTCGCATCGAGCGCGCAAACGAAGGCAGCCAGGCCGTTGCCGCCTCCGCGGGATTCCACCTCACGGACGACGCTCCGGTCATCCGGGAGCGAGAAGAAGGCCCCTTCACGCTGCTTACCTGGGAACGCACCAGGTGAACGGCGGTGCCATGACAGGTCCGCGAGACCGGAAACGACCGACGACGATCGCCGCCACCTCGGTCGAGGCGTCATCCTGCGGCCTTTCCTGATGACCGCAACAACGAAGGAGACCTTCATGCCCGACACCAGCCCGCCGGTGCGGCGGTCCCTGTTCCTGCACGCGCCGATCCGGCGTGGGCCTCGCGTGATACTGGAGCAGATGCTGGCCCTGGTGGATGACGACACCCCGGCCGACGGCCCTGAAGGCCCCGTCGCGGTGCTGGAGCGGCGGCTGGCCGAGTTGCTCGGCAAGGAAAGCGCACTGTTCTTCCCCAGCGGCACGATGGCCCAGCAGACCGCGTTGCGCGTACATGCCGACCGGCGCGGGCGTCGCACGTTCGCCGCCCACCCACGATCGCATCTGGACGTATGGGAGGAGCAGGGCTACAACGCCGTCCACGGCCTGCGGTTGCGCCGTACCGGCGACCTGCACGAGCTGCTGACGGCCGAGGACCTGGCGGCGATCGGCGAACCGCTGGCGGCGGCCGTCTGGGAACTGCCGCAGCGCGACATCGGCGGCCGGCTGCCCGAATGGGACGATCTGCGCGAGCAGGTCGCGCTCGTGCGCGCCACCGGCGCCGCCGCGCACCTGGACGGCGCCCGGTTGTGGGAGGCCCAGACCTACTACCAGCGGCCCTTCGACCAGATCGCCGCCCTGTTCGACACCGTCTACGTCTCCCTCTACAAGAGCCTGCAGGGCGTGCGGGGTGCGGTACTCGCCTCCGACGCGGCCACCGTGGAGGTGGCACGGGTCTGGCGGCAACGGCTCGGCGGCGGCATCCGCGACGCCTGGCCGCTCGCGCTGGCCGCGCTGGTCCACCTCGACGCCCTGGCCGATGCGATGCCCGCCTACCGTGAGCACGCCATCGCCATCGCGGCCGCGATCAACGCAGACGGCACCGCCCGCGCCTATCCCGACCCACCGCAGACCCCGCTGTTTCACATCCACCTGCCCGCCCCCAGACAGGCCATTGAGCAGGCCGGCCACGCAATCCTCACCGAGCACGGCATCCAGCTCTGGGGCCGGGTACGTTCGGCACCCGAGCCCGGCCGATGCTCCTTCGAGATCAGTGTCGGCGAGAACGCCATGAACTTCACGCCCGGCGAGGTGGTCGCTCTCATACACGACCTGCTGGCCCGCGCCGCACCCACTGCTGCCCTCCCCGCCGCTTACATACCGTGGTGATTGCGGACCCAGATGCGGGAGATGTCGTAAGGGGTCGTGGTGGACCTCCCACAGACCCTTCTTCGCCGTGACGCCGGGGTGCTGGCGCCGGATGAGGCCTGGCCCGTCGTAGGTGCGCCGCTTGATCGTGATGCCAAAGTCGTTGACTGCCCGCCAGGTCGCCGGCAATAGCTGGATGCAGTCGGCGCCGCTGAGCTACTGGAACGTAGCCGCAGGCCTCCACCAGCGCGGCGCACTTCTCGTTCGGTGTGAAGGACCTGCCCGGGTGCAGTGGGTCGCGCAAAACATCGTGTTCGCGGTTGTGCCACGTGGCGACGAGCCATTCGTCGAGAAGCTCCTGCAACTCCAGCAGCGACCACAACCGGCGGTCTTCCAGGTTCCGGCCGCGGTGATCGGTGCTGCGACCGGTGAATCCGGACACGAACTGGGCGAAGAGCGTGCCGACGGAGTCGAGCATCTTCGCCACGTGCCCCTTCTGGAACAGGGATGCCTTGTGCGTGAGCTGAAAGTCAATTTCCAGGAAGCGCGGAAACTCTGGGAGATGAACGCCTTGCCATGGTCGCAGACGAACATTTCCGGCACGATCGCTGGCTTGGCGGCGGCGTGCACCAGCCGCTCGTCCAGGCTGAGGGGCCGGCGGTGCGGCAGCACCAAGTGCGACATCCTCAGCGCGTCTACCCAGCCGGGCCGCATCAGCTCCGACGTGACGGTGCGAGCCAGCAACACGCTCGCGTCCACCGCCTTCGTAGTGGGTCGCAGCACCGCGGCGATCACGGTCCTGGTCGCGACATCGACCATGCCCGTGAGCTCGATCTTCCCAACCACGCCGTCGTCGAGACGGACCAGCACGTCCAGCGGGGTGGAGTCGATTTGCACTACCGCACGCGGCGCGAAGACCGTCCATTGGCCGAACGGCGCCTTCGCCCCCGTGGGCGCGGGAGCGACGAGCACGGGCCGTGCCAGAGCAACAGCATGGCCATCTTGTCCAACGAGTCCTTCTCTTCCTGGACGAAACCTTCACCGACTCTCGCCTCTGCGCCGCCATCGTGGATCGACTGACCTTCGGCGGCAACATCATCGAGACTGGCACCGACTCCTACCGCCTGGCCCAGGCCCGCGCCCGCGCTCGAGCCAACAGCGGCCGAGAATGAGAACCCGACGGGGCCGCGGAGGCCAGTCCCCGCTGGGGTAGGGACGTTGCCGGGTGCGGCGAGATCCCCGGTTGTTCGGCCAGTCGCCGAGGTCATCTGCCGTTGGGCACGATCGTTTTGGGAAGCGCCGGTCCGGCGTCGGTCCAGCCAGATGCTGTCACAGCGGTCCACGAGGTCAGTTCGCCGATGCAGCCAGGAGAGTGCTCTTGCACGGCCAAAAGCCGGCCGGACGTTTCATCGATGATGATCTGTCTTTCTCCGCAGCCGGACAACTCTATCCCCGTCCCGATGCGCCCCAGCGGGTCCTTGATCGTCCCGATGTTCTTCACGCTCGAAAGGTTCGCCAGCACGCGGTAGAGCGCGGCCCGCACCTTGGGAGTCGTCGGAAGTTGGGACAGCAGGCTGGTCGCCTGCGTGAACAACGACTCCTCGGTGGCCCGATAACCACCTTGCCGGGTCCAACCACCCAGGTGACCGGCGCCGAGCGCGGCGGGTAGAGCCTGCAGGGCCCGGAGGTGTGATCGAGTCGGACCTACCCCGTTGTGAACCGACGTGCGGATCAGGCCGCTTGGGCTGAGTCGGGCTGATACGTGGTCCGGGCCGGGCTTCCTCCGGGTGACCTTCAAAGTGATCACATTGCGGCGGGCGTCCGTCAGCCAGGCAATGAAGGCCGGAAGGCCGAGTTGGAAGAGCACCCTCGAACGCCATGGACGTGCCGGTGCCCCGACATCCCCGCGACCAAAATCTTCGGCTCCCGGCCGAGACTACCGGACCGGCCTGATCCCGGCCGGCTTCGTCGCCCAGGTTGGAGATCCGCTGGCTTCCGGCCAGGGGGTTCCGGATCCCCCGCAACTCAGGGAAATACGGAAGCCCCGTCGGCATGCTAGGCCGGCCGCCGCCAGCAAGTGATCACCGTGTTGCGACCCTCGAATACGCCCAGGCCGGCATCGGGCCGTTGGGTGGGGTGTGCTCCGGGAGCGACGTTGAGCGGACGCGTCATCGTTGGGTGACAGGATGTGCTCGCGGCGGTTGTTCGCGGAGAGTCCGTCATGGGGAAGTGGGCTTACGGCTGTTTACCTATGGCGTAGGCGCGGATGGTGGTCTGTTCCACGGTGTTGCCGCGATCGTCTTTCGCTTTGGCCCGCAGGGATACGGCGTCTGCGTTGGCCGGATGCCGCGGCGGGATGATGTGTCCGTTGCGGACTGGGGCATGGGTCCAGGTCTTTCCGTCGTCGAAGGAGACCTCGGCCATGAGTTCGCGTAGCCGGCCGTACCCGTCGTTGGGTAGGTGCCGCACGGCGACCTCGATGCGTGCCCTGCCGGTGGCGGCGTGCGGGGATGAGAACTGGATGACGGGCAGTGGGAGCCGGATCTCGGCGGCGTTTGTGGGCCGGTTGGAGGTGAAGGTCCACATGGCGCTGACCTTGGTGCTCGTTCCTGTCGCGTCGGGTCGGGTTGCTTCGGTGGTCAGGCGGTAGGTGCCGTTGTCCGCTGGCACCGTGAAGGCGGCCGCTCCGGGGGTGGGGAGCTGTCCCACTGTCTTGCCGTCCCGGGTGAGGATGGTCGTGCCGACCGGTGCAGGCCATGTCTCGGCGACGTTGCCAGCGCCGTCGCCGAACAGCGAGGCGTTGAGGGTAATCGTGTCTCCCTTCCGGGTGAGTCCGTAGGTGGTGACGTTGTGGTTCAGGCCGTAGCCGGCGGGCTCGGCGATGGCGGGGCCGTAGATGCCGGAGTTGAGGCGCTCGTGGTAGTCGCGGCCGGGCCGGTAGGTCCGAGGCTCGGTGGTGACCAGCGCCTGGTAGCCGCCTTCGGAGTCTTTCTGGGTGATGCCCCACTGCCAGCGGAGGTTGTCGGTGTTGACGTATGCGGTGACGGAGTACGGCAGAGGCCGGTCCTGTCCCGTGGGGGTGGTTCCCCAGTAGCCGTTGGGTGTGTAGGCCCAGACGGATGGAGAACCGGTCATTCCGGGCCGGCGTGTCCCGTAGTCCAGCCGGACACGGGCGAGTTCGTGTTTGCTGACTCGCCGGGTGAGGCCGGTGAAGAAGGTGCCTGTCCGGCTCCACGCGAGGTGGTAGCGGGAGTGCCGTTGTTCGGCGTCGGTTTTGCTCCACGCGGCGTTGATCTGAGCGTCGAAGTTGCCGGTGGAGATCTTCGGCCCGAGGTGGCCGGTGTAGACACCGGACGGGTCGTCGGTCCATCCCACTGACTTGATCGTGACCTTGCCCGCGACGCGCTGGTAGTTGATGATCGTGCCGTCGTAGGTGGCGGCGGGGTCGGGCGGGCTGATCTTCACTTGTTCGGCCTTGCGCGCGTCCAGAGCGATCGTCGTCTCGCCGCCGAGTGACAACTCCGGGTACAGCAGCTTCGTTTTGTCCGTCCCTGCGGTGGCGCGGGGGGTGTCGATGTCGGTGGCGATGAAGTACCGGCCAGTGGGGAGGCGCAGGGTGGCGGCGCCGTTTTCCGGACGGGGAATATGCCACTTGTTGTCGTCGAGGCCGACGACGATGGTGTTCGCCTGGCTCGGCGCGTTCCCGGCTCGGTCGGTGTACTTCAAGGCCAGTTCGTAGGTCGCTGCCTCCCGGGTGAGCGCCAGCGTCGTGCGCACTGAGCCCTTGCCCTGTGCAGTGGTGGCGATCAGCGTTCCGGCGAAGATTCCGTCGGCGGAGCCGATCCGGGGGTCCGCGATGACGGAGACCGTCGCCACGCCGCCGGCGGGTACGGTGACGGTGTCCGGCTCGACCTTCAACATCCCGGCGGGCACATCGGCTCCGCTCTGCGCTCGCAACTCGGCGGTGAGGTTCAGCGTGACCTCGCTGGCGCCGTCGTTGCGGTAGGTGACGGTTTTGCTGACCGGCTCGTCGTCGTCGTGCGGCCAGGCATGGATACCGAAGTTGAGTGTGGTGGGCTCGGCGATGACGTCCAGGGTTGTCGCGGCGGCCACGTCGACCCGCCCTGCCCCCTGCCGGAACGGCGTCGCCGTGGCGTTGGGCTTGGCAGAGCCGGCCAGCAGAGCCTTGAGCCGGTCTCCTGGCCAGTCGGGATGCTGCTGGGCCAGGATAGCCGCCGCGCCTGCCACATGCGGGGTGGCCATCGAGGTGCCGTTGAGCGCCACGTAGCCTTCTCCGGCGGGTGTGCCGATGCTCCCTTGCGTGGCTTTGGCCGCGACGATACCGACGCCAGGGGCCGTAAGGTCGGGTTTGACGGCGTTGTCGGCGATGCGCGGCCCGCCGCTGGAGAACGGGGCGATGGTGTCATCGCGGTCGACCGCGCCGACCGTGAGCGCGGCGTCCGCCGATCCGGGAGAGTTGACCGTGCCGGCGCCTGCGGTGTTTCCGCTCGCGATGACGAACAGCGTGCCGTGCTGCGCCGACAGGGTATTGACGGCCTCTTCCACCGGGTCGATCTCGGCGGAGTCCGATGCGCCCAGGCTCAGATTGACCACTTTGGCGCCTTGGTCCACCGCCCATGACATCCCGTTGATGATCCACGACTGCAGGCCGCTGCCGTCGTCGTTGAGCACCTTGCCATCCAGGATGCGAGCACCAGGGGCGACGCCAACGTATCTCCCGCCAGATTTCGCGCCGCTGCCGCTGACGATGGAGGCCACGTGGGTGCCGTGGCCGAAGCGGTCGACGGCGTCCGGAGAGTCGGTGAAGTTCCTCTCGCCGACCTCCCTGCTTGCCAGATCGGGGTGGGTCTGGTCGACGCCGGTGTCCAAAACGGCGACCTTGACCCCCTCTCCGGTATATCCGGCCGCCCATCCCGCGGGCGCGCTGATCTGCTTCACACTCTGGTCCAGGACGGCCTCGGCCTTGCCGTCCAGCCATACCTTGTCGATGCCGCCGGTAAACGCCCGCGTTGTGGTACTGCCCTGGGTCATCGTCGCCCACAGCGCAGCCACCTCGTCGTTCTTGGACGCCTGTACCGCCTCGCCGCCGATGGCGGGCAAGGGTTGGGACGCCTTGACCGACGGCCTGGCGGCACGCGTGCCGGCACCGGTGTACGTGAGGATGAGGGGAAGATCATCTCGGTGGGCGTCGTCGTAGCCGAAGTCGAGCAGGGTGGTGATGTCGAACAGCCGCTCATCCAGCTTGCCGGAGGCGACGAGCGGCGCGGCGTCCGACGGCAGCACGCGCACGTGATCATCGGCCCGTAAGGTCCAGAAGGTCACGTCCCGTCTACCCTGGCCTGGCTCCACGGACGTGACCTGCCCTTGGGGGTCAACCAGGACATGATCACCGGTGATCAACGTGACCGATCGCTGTCCTGCCGCCGAATCCGGTGCCTTCTCTGGTTCGGCGCGTGCGGGGGACACTCCGGCGATCACCATGCCGAGCACAAGTGCGGCCGAGGCCCCGCATCTGACAATGCGCAAAGTCGTGCCTTTCGATGTAAGGACAGATGTCATGTCACGCCAACCGATGCGCAGGTGACGACACCGTCGCGGTTGCCGATGACGAGGTGCCGCGGGTCCGGCCATGCCAGCGCGCCGGCTTCGGCACCGATGTCCCAGCTTCCAGGGGTGACATGGTGCGGGCCGAGTCGCCCTGACGTCGGGCGCCACAGCTGGACGCCGCCTTCGCGGCCTGCGGTGGCCAGCACGCATGATCGGCCGGGCCGCCAGGCGAGGCCGGCGATGCCGTCATGGACGGGCAGCAGTCTGGACGTGGTTCCCGCGGGTCCCTTTCCGGCGAAGTCCCAGACGGTGACCTCGGGTGGTGGAGTCGAAGGGCAGCCGTGAGATCTTCTCGGGGTGGCCGGACATGGTGAGTTCGGAGGCGTCGCGGGCGCGCCAGATGTGGATGCTGCAGTCCTGGTTGCCGGTGCTGATCCAGCGGCCGTTCGGGGTGGTCGCGATGGCCAGGTGGGAGCCGCCGTAAGGGGAGGCCGAAGCCGATGGAGGTGACGCTCTGGTCGTGCTGGCGATCGGCCTCGGTCAGGAACGCGGGATCGTTGTCCAGCTCCCGGTCCAGGTGGAGGGCGCCAACGTCGAGGATCTTGTCCAGGTCCACCTTCGCCTGCTGTGCCGGGATGATCTCGGCCAGGGCGTTGATCTGCCGCAGCCGCAGGCGGTCCCTCACCGTGCACAGCTCGTGCTCGCTGACCAGATCGCTCTTGTTGAGCACGATGCGGTGGGCGAAGGCGGCCTGCTCGACCGCCACGTTCTTCGCCCCGTCCGGGGTTTCCCTGTCCAGGCGTTGCAGGATGCGTGCGGCCTCGACCAGGGCGACGATGGCGTCCAGCCGCAACTGGGCCTTGGTCTCGTCGTCGACGACGAACGTCTGCGCGACCGGGGCCGGATCGGCCAGGCCGGTAGTCTCTACCACGATCTCGTCAAGGCAGTCACGCTGCTTCGTGAGCGCGCCCAGGGTACCGATGAGGTCGCCGTGAATGGTGCAGTAGAGGCAGCGTTGTTCATTTCGGAGATTTTTTCTTCGGCGTCGAGCACGACGGTGTCGTGTACGCCGACCTCGCTGAATTCGTTCTCGATGGCGGCGATGCGCTTGCCGTGTTCCGCGGTCAGAATGCCGTTGAGCAGGGTGCTCTTGCCGGATCCGGGGAATCCGGTGAGCACGGTGACCGGAACGCGATCATCTGCCATGTGATTTGTCCTTCGGTGGGCATTGTGCGGCGAACCCCGATCCTGCAAGAGAGTGATAACCATTGTCAACTGTGTGAGCGGAGTGGGGATGGGTCGACGTCTTACCCTGGGGTTGGATGCTGGAGGAGGCCGGCATCCGGACGACCAACCAGCAGCTGCCGGTGCTCGACCTCCTGAGCCGTCACCTGCTACCGGTCTCGGCCAGCAGATCCACGCCGAGCTGCACGAGCAGGGCGAACGGACCGGGCTCACCGTCTACCGAGCGCTCACCTCGATGGCGGCAGCCCAGCTCGTGCACAGCTTTATCAGGCGGGAGAGATCCGACCCGTGACGCCGGGGTCCCCGGCCGGACAGCCAGATCGCGACGCCGCCCGCGAGCCGCTCGCCCGGTTGCGGATACTGCACCCGCAGCTCCTCTCATCTGGGGCGACAGCGGCTATGCCGGGATCTCGGCGGACTGGGCCCGGCGCTTCCTGCGCCTGGCTCTCACGATTGTGACGAAGCTGCGGGACCAGACCGGGTTCACGGTAGTGGCCCGGCGGTGGATCGTCGAAAGGTCGATCGGGTAAATGATGAACGCCCCGCGCAACGTGATCGACTACGAGCGGCTCCCGCAGCACAGCGAAGCCCACCTGACGTGGGCCGCGATCACGCTTCTCTGAACCAAGAAGTTGGTCACCAGTCTGTGACAGGCCCACTCAGGCTGATGGTTCTGGCCCGGCATGGACAAGGCATCGACCTGACTCACCCCCAGGTGGCCTGATCCGTGTGTGGCTTACGGATCGATGACGCCTTTGCGGAGGGGAGACGGGGGACCTGCGTGGCGCACCTGCTCGCCGTTGGCCGGACTTGACCCGCGCAGCAGCATCACGCCGGTAAGAGCTATCCAGAGAAAGTAGCCAGCGAACGCGAGTCGTTGGCCCCAGCCTGGCGCCGGCCACCCCGTGGCTTGCCACATCGCCTGCCAAGCCAGATTCGCCACCGGGAACAGCACGAACCACGGTGTGATCCGTGCCAAGCCCGCGACGGGCGGCAGGCGTATCAGTAGCCGGCCCATCCAAAACAGGGAGGCAGCCCAGAAGATGCCCGAGGCGGTGGCGCCGGCCAAGTGCGCGAGGGACGTCCATGAGTCACGCGCCGCCATGTCCACCGGAAAGACGCCGGCGATCACCATCGACGCCCCGGAAAGGGCGAGCAGGGCTGGCCCGACCACGGAGCCGCCGACCCGGATCAGCGGGGCAAACCCCATGGTGAACGCGATCACCAGCAGTCCGGGTGCAACAAAGCCCAGTGCGTTGAACGCGAACGCGTGCTGCGCCCCTGAGGCGCCCAATTCGCTGACCGCCTTGTGGGCATGCGAATAGCCGTCGTCGCGCAACGCGGCGAACACCGCGAGACTGCCCAGGAACATGGCCGCCGCTGCTGGAGCGGCGGCTGCGGCCAGACCCGGGACGGTTGGTCCGCTGATCAAGGCTCTGTCGGACATATAGTTAGCTTATGCTAATTATATGAGCGGTCACAAGGTCAATGACGAGGCCCAACGCTGGGCGATGGCTGCTGCCGAACTGGTCCGCTGGTTGCGGGCGGCGGATCCAAACCCGGTTCTCACCGGGGCCCAAGCCTCCGCCTTGGCAGTCATCGTGCACGCGGAAGAGATCACGCCGTCCCAGCTCGCCGCCATGGAGGAGGTGTCACGACCGACGATGGCGCGCACCGTGTCACAACTCGAGAAGCTGTCCATGATTCGGCGCATCGCCTCGACTCAAGACGGCCGCAGCGCCATCCTGTCGCCCACCCCCATCGGATGCGCGACCATCCACGACGGCCATGCGCGCCGCACTGCACCGCTCGCCGCCGCAATGGGCAAGGGCACAGCCGAAGAACGCGCGGCGCTCAGCAGTGCACTACCCGTACTGGAGGAACTCTTGCGAAGGGAGATCCCCGGACGATGAGCGCCTCCTCGGCACGCCCCCTGGCGCCGCTCAGGTCGACGCGACGCGAGAGTCGAACGACACGTCGGTCCATCGCGGCGCCGGACCCCGCTGTACTGCCGAAAGTGAACCGAGGCTGGTTGATCGGCAGACTCCGGTCTCCGCCGCACAGGTCTTGTCACCCATTCAAGATCGTTAATTGGGGGATAGAGACACCCTCATGGAGATGGCTCCTCACGGACCGGACAGAGAGGCATGTCCCTCCACGCCGTCCCGCCGGCGTCCCCCTTCGCAGGTGGGAACCCGCGAGAAGATTGACCGTATCGCAGCGTCATCTGGCAAATTTCCCACTTGGAATATCACGCCCATACGGACATCATCAGCGTAGAAATAGCAATGAACCTCACACCTGGAGCTCCATGAACCAAGTGGTCCGGGCAGCCGCAGTCGGCCTGATCTCTCTCGCCGCCCTTCTCCCGATGAGCTCCGCCGCCCACGCCACCCAGACGGCACCCAACACTGCGCCCTCTGGCGAGGTCGGCACGATGGGCTGGTCCCCGACGGGGGTGTTCTATCCGGGCAACACCTGGGGGCTGCAGGACTGCAACGCAGACGGCAAGCTTTGGGGCACCTACCAGTGCCTCCTCCGTCTCTCCGGCGCGTACGAGCTGGTGATCTGGACATAGCCGTGGCAGGGGCCAGGGCAGCTTGAAGATCCATCGCTACCGCAGGCGCCAACGGACTTAAGACGGTGACTCATTTGGTGAGCCGGCGGTAGCGAATGAGGGCTGCAGGAGCAGCCGACCGCGCACCGCAACCAGTCCAGCCCGCCACGCGCGCCGAGCTGGTGCTAGGATGCTCCATCCCGAGGTGAGCGGTGAACCGGGAGTAACACCTCTTTTGCCGAGCTGATCCGTGCTTCGACGAGCTGCCTGCCCGGCAGTGCGGACCCGCCTACGCAGGGGTCGATGCACGTTTCGGGCTTGCCTGATAATGCCGAACGCTTGATCACCGCGGTGCGTGGCTACTGCGTGCTGCGGCCTTGCGCTCAAGTTCCTGCGCGGCCCGTTCACGGTGTCATGCGCAACGCCAGGTACGCGACCCGCCGCGCTGCGGGCAACTGCTGACTATCTATCCCCGCGACGATTCGGAGATGGAGCGGCGCGCCGTCGCGGTGGCGTAGGCGATCGAGTTGGCCAAGGACGAACATACGGACAAGATCTGAAGATCCGCGAAGGACGCGTCAAAAGCCATCGCCCTGGCCCTCGGTGTCACCGAGGGCCACGCCGTCGCCCTCGTCGCGCTCGGCCTTCTTGGGCGCACAGCTGTTGCAGCCGCCGAACCGGGAGCTGTCCACGGGGTGGAAGGGTGTCTTCTTGATGCCCTTCAGCGCGTCGAGCATGGTGGCCTTCCAGATCCGCCCAGAGATGTCGGCTCCGAAGACCGTGGAGTAGCCCTGGCCACCAATGGTCACCCCCCTGAGCGGATGATCGATCGGGCCGCGGGGGTCGCCGAGGCTGACCGCGCTGGCGAGGTCGGGGGTGAACCCGGCGAACCAGGCAGTATAGGAGTTGTCAGCAGTTCCGGTCTTGCCGGCCGCGGGGCGGCCGATGCCTCCGACGCGACTCATCGTGCCCCGGGTGAAGACCCCCGACATGATGTCCGTCGCGGCGTCGGCTACGCCCTCGTCGACGGCCTGGCGACACTTCGGTTCGTAGACGGTGACCTTGCCGTCGCGGTCGGTGATCGAAGTGACGGCCATCGGCGCGCAGTACTTGCCGCGCGCCGCGATGGCCGCGTAAGCGATGGCCACAGTGACCGGGTCCATCTCGTTGACGCCGAGCGTGAAGGTCTCGACCTCCTGCAACGGCAAGCCGTCCGAACGCTTGATGCCCAGCGCCTTGGCGGTCTTGACCACGTCGCACAGGTCAACCCGCTGCTCCAGCGCCACGAAGAACGTGTTGACCGACTGCTCGGTGCCGGTGCGCAGGGTCAGGAAACCGGCGTCGCCCTCGTCGTTGGTGACGGTGTGGGTGGGATCTCCGCGGGTGCCGCCCTTGCAGTCTGAGGGGCCACGGAGATTCCGGACAGCCGTCTTATGGGCGTAGCCTATGCGGCCGTCGTGGTTGAAAGGGACTCGTTGAGCACTTCGAAGGGTGGTCGGTAGCCGAGCGCCGAATGCAGGCGCCGGTGGTTGTGGAACCTTCGATGTAGCGGATGACCTGCCGTTTGGCCTTGGCTCGGGTGGTGAGGACGAAGCGGTGCAGCCACTCGTTCTTGAGGGCGGAGAAGAACGACTCGGCCATGGCGTTGTCCCAGCATTATCCGGCTAATGACGCTGGTTCTGGGCGTTGGCCGGTTAACGCTTTCAGCTGACCCGGGTAGTAAGTCGGCGGAGTTGCTCTTCGTGGCGCCGGACGCGTGCAGCGACGGCTTCCAGGGCGGTGTGGAGGTTTCGTATTTCCTCGAGAAGGCCGGTGAGGGTGCCGTTGGTGGCGGCGCGGCGGCGGTTTTCCTCGATGACGGCGCGGAGGCTGGGGCTGCGGTAGAGGGTGGTGCGGCCTAGCCCGGTGAGGTTGGCGACGGCTATGAAGGTGACGGGTTGGCCGTCGTGGTGGAGCTGGGCGCATGCCTTCTCGACGCGGTGGAGGGTGTCGCTGCTGGTCATCCGGCGTGGGCCTCGCTGATCAGGTGGTCGAGTCGGGTGATGAGTCGGCGGTGTCGTTCGGCTTCGGCGATCCAGCCTCGATTCTCGGCGTCCTGGGCGAGCGCGTCTGCGTCGACACGCTGGGCGGCGAGGATGGGCAGCGAGCTGGGTTCGGTGTGGAAGCTGGGGCAGTGTT
>NZ_JBQQCB010000130.1:0-27752 GCF_052246675.1 Nonomuraea sp. KM90
GTAGACGCGTACGGTCCCGCGCTTCTCGGTGATGAACAGCCTGTTCGTGCCGTCGTCGGGTGCGGCGATGGCGGTGGGGCGGCGTAGCCCGAAGGCGACCTGGGTGCTGGTCGCGTTGATCTCTTCCAGCGGCACCTGGGCCGAGTTGGCCACGACGGATGGGGAGGTCGCGGCGGCGACGGGTGGGGTGAGTGCGTTCACAGGGGCGAGCAGTGGCAGGGACAAGGCGAGCAGCACGGGGGCTGCCCAGCGTTTTCCTGGCATGTCGGACTCCAGAGGCCGGGGCTGCGTCCCGACCGGACGGTATCCGCTCGCCCGCCGGCCCATCCAGCGCGGCTCCGGCCGCCGGGAACGGCACCAGGCCGCCGAGGCCGCCGGCGCACCCTCTGACCGGCGGCGATGCGGGAGAGCCCCGGCCGGGCCCCGGCCTCGGCCGATGAAACGTACATTCGCCCGGACCGCGAGCCGCTCGCGGTCCGGGGCGCGGTCACCGTCAGCGGGAGGCGCGCGGCTGACCGGCGGCGTGGGCTTCGGCGGTGGTCTTGAGGTCGCGCAGCCACGCTTCGAGGCCCCCGCCGAGGGCCGCGGTCGCCGTGGGGATGTCGGCTTCCACCTGCGCGCCGGTCCAGGTCTCCGCGGTGTGTACGCGGACCCCGCCCTTGACCCTGGTGAAGGTCCACAGGTGGACCCCCTCGTCGATGCGCAGCCCCGCACCGATCGCGGGCCCGCTCCACAGGATGCAGGAGTCGTGCTTGAGCTGCCGGACGGTGGAGGTGATCTCCAAGGTGGTGGCGGGGGTCGTGGGCGTGGCGGGCGCGGGGGTGGTCCACCGGAACTGCGAGCCCTTCCGCAGCGGGCCGGGGGTGAGGCGCTTCATCGTCAGGACGGGGGCCTGCCAGGCCGGCCAGCGCTCGACGTCCGTCTGCAGCTTGAAGACGGTGCTGAGCGGCGCCTTGATCACGATGTCGGACTCGTAGCGGATGCGGGCACTGGGATCGACGCCGTGCCCGCGGCACTGGGACGCGCTGCCGGGGGAGGTGGTGGCGGCCTGGGCGGCCGGGACGGTGCTCGCCAGGACGCCGGCGAGGGTCAGGGGGATCGCCAGCGCGGCGGCGCGGGTGCGGGTCCGCCGCACGGACGGCTTCGGCGAGCTGTGCTTCGACATGGTGTGCTCCGTTTCGCTACAGGTTCTCGTGTTCGTTAGAAGTTGTAACGCACGGCATGGAGAGTGTCAATAAGGTTCGTGATAGCTTCTAACTGAACTTGGAAGCTGTAGCAGCGCGGGAGCTGAGAGGCGGCAGACCATGGCGGAAACGGGCACGAAGGCCCCGCGTGAGCGTTACCGCGATCAGGTGCGTACGGAGATCAAGGAACGTGCGTGGGAGCAGATCGCCGAGGCGGGGGCGTCCGCGCTCTCCCTCAACGCGATCGCCAAGCGGATGGGCATGAGCGGGCCCGCGCTCTACCGGTACTTCGCCGGCCGCGACGAGCTGATCACCGCGCTCATCAGGGACGCCTACCGGAGCCTGGCCGACACCCTCCGCGCGACCGCCGCGTCCGGCGCCGACGTGGCCGGGCTGGCACGTGCCCTGCGCGGATGGGCGCTGGAC
Organism: Nonomuraea sp. KM90; assembly: GCF_052246675.1. NCBI lineage: Bacteria > Bacillati > Actinomycetota > Actinomycetes > Streptosporangiales > Streptosporangiaceae > Nonomuraea > Nonomuraea sp. KM90. The sequence goes on from NZ_JBQQCB010000130.1 coordinate 1,611, forward strand.
GATCCCCAGCGCTACCTGCTGATCTACGGCACGCCGGTGCCCGGCTATCACGCGCCCGACGAGATCACCGGCATCTCATCCGAGATCATGGCGACCCTGCTCGACGCCTGCGCCGCGCTGCCCGTCGAGGGCCCGGCGACGCCGTTCGACGAGCACATCGAAGATCATCGGCAGTGGGCGGACGGGCACCCCGCCCCGCCCGCGGTCCTGCACCGGGCCCTGTCCTGCTGGAGCCGGCTGCACGGCGTGCTGTCCCTGGAGCTGGCCGGCCACTTCGCCGGGATGGGCTTCGACCCCGCGCTCTACTTCGAGGCCGAGCTGGACGATCTGCTGGCCGGCTGACCCGCGCCGGTGGGCCGGGCGGTCCGGCGAGATCGTGCACAATCGTGCACGATGTCAGGGGGCGTGGATGACGGGTACGTTGAGCGCCCGCACCGTGGCGCTGCCGGCGTCCGCGTCGGTGACGATCCCGGCGACCTCCGTCAGCGGCAGGACGGTGAACCGGGAGGCCGCGCCGATCTTCTCCGAGCTGCCCAGCACGTAGGTGTCGGCGGACTGGCGTGCCGGCGCTCGCTTCATCGCGGCCTCGTCGGCGTCGTCTGTGGTCAGCCCCACTTCGGGATGCACGCCGGTCACGCCGAGCAGGAAGAGGTCGGCGTGCAGCCCCCGCGCGGCCTCCACGGCGGCGGCGCCGCAGGCGACCATCGAGTGCTTGAACAGCCGTCCGCCGATCAGGTACATCTCCACGTCCTGATGGCCGGCCAGCGCGCTGGCCACGGTCGGGCTGTGGGTGACGATGGTGGCGCGCAGGTCGAGCGGGAGCGCGCGGACGACCGCCAGGGTCGTGGTGCCGCCGTCCAGGATCGCGGTGCTGCCGGGCCTGATCAGCGCCGCCGCGGCGGTGGCCACCCGCTCCTTTCCGGAGATCTGGACGCCCTGGCGGGTGGCGTAGTCGGCGATCGCGGGAGAGGCGGGCAACGCGCCGCCGTACACGCGTTGGCACAGGCCTGCCGCGGCGAGATCGCGCAGGTCACGGCGTTGGGCGGCCAGCATGCCTACCGTTCCGGTACGGGTGACGACCCGGAAATGATGGCGAACAACCTGGCCCGGCTGGAGGAGGCGGCGTGGCCGATCTTCCGCGGCGGGCACGTGCCGATGATCGGGGAGTGGGTGGCCCTGCCCGTGCTGCGTGGCGCGGGCGGCGAAGGGCCGGCCGACCCGGTGGCCGAGCAGATCATGTATCCGACCGCGGAGCGCCTGTTGCGGCACTGTGACGCGGTCCTGCGGCTGCCCGGCGAGTCCACCGGCGCCGATCAGGACGTCCGGATCGCGACCGAGCGCGGGCTGCCCGTCTACCACCGGGTCGAGGACGTTCCCGGTTACGAGGCCGGCTGATCCACCGCGGGTGCCGTGCCCATCGAAGGTCAGGCGGAGTCGCGGACGACGAGGACCGGCTCGAAGATGCGCGAGGTCACCGGCCGTCCCGGCTGCTCGATGTGGGTCAGCAGCATGCGGGCCATCTCGGCGGACATGTCCTCCACCGGGTGGCGGATGGTCGTGAGCGGGGGGCTGCAGGCGGTCGCCGCGCTGCTGTCGTCGAAGCCGACCACGGCCACGTCGTCCGGCACCCGGCGGCCGTGCTGCCGAAGGGCGAGCAGGGCGCCCTGGGCCATCAGGTCGTTGGCGGCGAACACGCCGTCGAGGTCGGGATGCTCGGCCAGCAGGCGTTCCATGGCCGCCTCCCCGCTGCGATGGGTGAAGCCGCCCTCGGCGCAAGGGATGTAGGGGTGGCCGTGCGCGGCCATCGCGTCCCGGAAGCCGGTCAGGCGGGACTGGCTGGCCGGCACGTCGAGGGGGCCGGAGATCGTCGCGACGCGCCGGCGGCCGCGCGCGACGAGACGGCCGGCCGCGAGCTCGGCCCCGGCCCGGTGGTCGACGTCGACGTAGCTGATCGGGATCGGCTCGGCGGGCCTGGCGAAGAGCACGGCCGGCAGCCCGGCCTCGACGAGGAGCCGGGGGAGCGGGTCCGCCGCGTGGGTGGAGACCAGGAGGGCCCCGTCGGCGTTGCCGTGCCGCAGGTAGGTGAGGACCTGGGCCTGGATCTCGGCGGTCTCGGCGAACATCAGGATCGGATGGATGCCGCGCGGCCGCAGGAAGCTGACGATGCCGCCGACGACGCGGCCGAAGAACGGGTCGGTGAAGACCTGGCTCGGAAAGGGGGCGTCCTCGCCCTCACCGCCCGCTCCGGAGACGACGAGGGCGATGGCCCCGGTGCGGCGCGTGACGAGGGAGCGGGCCGCGTGGTTGGGGACGTATCCGGTGGTGGCGATGGCCCGCCTGACCGTCTCCTGGATCGCGGGGTCGACGTTGCGGATGCCGTTGATCACCCGGGAGACCGTGGCACGGGAGACTCCCGCCGCGCGGGCCACGTCCTCCAGGGTGATGGATGAGCCCGATGCCGGCGAGGGATCTTGCCTCATCAGCCCTTTATAGCACAGAGGCTGGAGAGCGCTCTCCAGTCTCTGTGCCGGCTCGGGACCTCAGGGTCGGGGAAGCTGGAAGTCCTCCGTGAGGGCGGCGCCGCGGTGCGGCTTGTACAGGTCGTAGCCGCGCGGGTTGCACTGGAGGCCGCCGTTGATGCAGTGGGTCACCAGCGCGTCGAGGATCGCCGGGTCGTCCCAGGCGTTGAAGAAGTCGTAGTGCCAGGTGTATCCGCGCCCGCTGGACAGGCGCGCCTGGGACAGGTCGCCGTCGGCGGGGAAGGCGATCTTGAATTCCAGCATCGGCACCGCCACGGGGTGGCTGGCCGGGCAGTAGCCTCCGGTGGGGTAGGATATGTGGCTCTTGTGGTCGGCGCTGTCCAGGCGGACCCCGTCCCAGCAACTCGGCGCCTGGTAGCGGACGTTCACCTGGGTGCCGGGCGCGCACGAGCGCGGGATGTCCCAGCTGCGTGAGATGTCCCCGCACTCGAAGCCCTCCACGGCGCCGGGGGAGTCGCGGAACTCCTCCAGGGTCGCGGCCGGGCTGCCGACGATGAAGCGCAGGCCCTGGGGGAAGGGCTGCACGCGCCAGTACTCCAGGATGCCCGACTTGTAGTAGATGACCTGGTGGCCGGTCGGCTGGATCAGCTGGTCGCCCTTGTAGAAGCTCGGGAACCAGTAGGCCGACCGGTCGTGCGGGTTGGTGCAGGAGGTCCCGCCGGCGAGGAGCGAGGAGGCCGTGCTGCTCGCGTTGGTCGTGCGGTTGCCGACGAAGGTGTGCATGTGCGAGGCGCCGGGCAGCCCCGGGTAGACGATCGGGTCGTCTGGCCGGTTCGCCGTCCACGAGCAGTTGGCCTGGAACTCGTGATGGGTCACCTCGTCGGTGAACGTGGGCTTGGGCCTCGGTGTCGTCGTGGCGCCGCCGCTGCCGTAGATCTGCATCTCCCAGAGGGAGTAGCCGTAGCCGGTGGCGCGGGTGGTGCCGTACATGCGGATGTAGCGGCCGGTGCCGGTCATGTCGAGGGTCTGGGTGCCGCCGGTGCCGGTGGTGGTGGTGTAGGTGTCGGTCCAGGTGGTGCCGTCGCCGGAGGTCTGGATCCGGAACGCTCTCGCGTACGCGCTCTCCCAAACGAGGACGACCCGGTTGATGGCCGCGGGGGCGCCCAGATCGACCTGCAACCACTGCGGATCGGCGGCGGCGCTCGACCAGCGGGTGCCAGGGAGGCCGTCCACGGCGGCGCCGGCGCCGTGACCGCCGCCTTCGACGGAGGATGCGGTCGCCGGCCGGCCCTGCGAGAGCAGGCTGTCCGCCGCGACGGCGGGGACGACGGCGGCCAGGCCGGCCGCGGTCATCGCGACCGTGGCGGCCAGTGCGGTGAACACCGCCCGCAGGCGCAGCCTGGCGGGACTTCGGGAAGGGTGCATGGTCTCTCCTCCGACGGGGGCCGACAGGTCGGAGAGCGCTCTCCTGAAGACTGACCGCCCGGGTAAGCCCCTGTCAAGCACGGGATCCCGGCCGGGCCGACCCGTTTGCTGCGTTTCGCACTCGTGAGCAGGACGTTTCGCACCGGTGAAGAAATGGGCCTTGACGCCGTTCCGGGGCGGGAGGACTCTCCTCTACGGAGAGCGCTCTCCCGCAATACCCCCGGTCGCTAGGAGAGGTCGTGCGTCCAACTCGCAGTTCCCTGATCATCGCCGTGCTGCTGGGCCTGGTCGTGTCCGTGGCGGCCTTCCCCCGTCCGGCGGCGGCCGACACCCTGCTCTCGCAGGGCAAGCAGGCGACGGCCTCGTCGGTGGAAGGGGCCGCCTACGGCGCGGCGGCGGCGGTCGACGGAGACCTGACGGGCACCCGGTGGTCCAGCTCGTTCAGCGATCCGCAGTGGTTGCAGGTCGACCTCGGCGCCCCCGCGACCATCAACCGGGTCGTCCTCGTTTGGGAGAGCGCGTACGCGAGAGCGTTCCGGATCCAGACCTCCGGCGACGGCACCACCTGGACCGACGCCTACACCACCACCACCGGCACCGGCGGCACCCAGACCCTCGACGTGACCGGCACCGGCCGCTACATCCGCATGTACGGCACCACCCGCGCCACCGGCTACGGCTACTCCCTGTGGGAGATGCAGATCTACGGCAGCGGCGGAGCGGACCCCGACCCCGACCCCGACCCCGGCACGTGGACCGAGGTGTGGAAGGACGACTTCACCGGCCCCGCGGGCACCTCCCCGTCGGCCGCGAACTGGATCCTGCGCACCGGCACCTCCTACCCCGGCGGAGCCGCGAACTGGGGCACCGGCGAGGTCGAGACCATGAGCGCCGCCACCGCCAACGTCTCCCTCGACGGCAACGGCCACCTGAACATCAAGGCGATCAAGGACGGCGCGGGCCGCTGGACCTCCGGCCGCATCGAGACCCAGCGCACCGACTTCGAGCCGAGGCCGGGCGAGCTGCTGCGGTTCAGCGCCCGGCTCAAGCAGCCCGACGTCGTGAACCCCCTCGGCTACTGGCCCGGGTTCCGCGCCACCGGCGCCGCCTACCGGGGCGACTACACCAACTGGCCGGGCGTCGGCGAGACCGACATCATGACCGACGTCAACGGCCGCGACCAGTTCGCCAACACCCTGCACTGCGGCACCGCCCCCGACGGGGTGTGCAACGAGTACACCGGCCGCAGCAGCGGCTTCGCCACCTGCGGGGGCTGCCAGACCGGCTACCACGAGTACACGCAGGTCATCGACCGGACCAGGACCGACGAGGAGATCCGCTTCTACCTCGACGGGCGGCAGACCTGGGTCGTGCGCGAGAGCCAGGTCGGCGTCACCGCCTGGCGGGCCGCCGTGCACCACGGCTTCTACCTCCGCCTCGACCTGGCCATCGGCGGCTCCCTGCCGAACGCGATCGCGGGCGTCACGACGCCGACCGCCGACACCACCTCCGGCGGCGTGCTGAGCGTGGACTGGATCGCGGTGTCCCGGCAGACCGGCTCCGTCCCCGCCGCGATGACCGACCCGCCCGTCCCCGCCGGGCCGAGCGTGGTCGCGGTGACCGGCGCCCAGGGCGACTGGCGGCTGACGGTGAACGGCGCACCGTACCTGATCAAGGGGATGACGTACGGCCCGCCGCAGGCCGCCGCCGACGGCTACCTGCGCGACCTGAAGGCCATGGGGGTCAACACGATCCGCACCTGGGGCGTCGACGACACCCACACCCCGACACTGCTGGACACCGCCGCCCGGCACGGCATCAAGGTCATCGTCGGGCACTGGCTGAACCAGGGCGCCGACTACGTCAACGACACCGCGTACAAGACCGGCGTGAAGAACGAGATCGTGGCCCGCGTCAACGCCCTGAAGAACCGCCAGGGCGTGCTGATGTGGGACGTCGGCAACGAGGTCATCCTCACCATGCAGGACCACGGCCTGCCGGCCGACGTGGTGGAGCAGCGGCGGGTCGCGTACGCCAGGTTCGTCAACGAGGTGGCGCAGGCGATCCACGCCGCCGACCCGAACCACCCGGTGACCTCGACCGACGCCTACACCCACGCCTGGACCTACTACAAGGCGCACTCCCCGGCGCTGGACCTGCTCGCCGTCAACTCCTACGGCGCCATCCACACCGTCAGGCAGGACTGGATCAACGGCGGGCACACCAGGCCGTACATCGTCACCGAGGCCGGCCCCGACGGCGAGTGGGAGGTGCCCGCCGACGTCAACGGCGTGCCGGACGAGCCGGGCGACCTGGAGAAGCGGGACATGTACACCGCGAGCTGGAACGCCGTACGCGGCCACGCCGGGGTCGCGCTCGGCGCCACCGAGTTCCACTACGGCCTGGAGAACGACTTCGGCGGCGTCTGGCTCAACACCACGCCCGGAGGCTGGCGCCGGCACGGCTACCACGCGCTCAAGCAGGCCTACACCGGCCAGGCCACGGGCAACACGCCGCCGGAGATCACCTCGATGACGGTCGGCTCGCAGACCGCCGTGCCGGCCGGCCGCACGTTCACCGTCGAGGTCGCCGCGTCCGACCGGGACGGCGACCTGATCCGCTACAACGTGATGCTCGGCGACAAGCACATCACCGGCAACCGCGGCTTCGCCGCCGCGCGGTTCACCCAGACCGGCCCCGGGAGGTTCTCGGTGACGGCGCCGGAGCGGATGGGCGTGTGGAAGGTGTACGTCTACGCTTTTGACGGCCACGGGAACGTCGGCATCGAGCAGCGGTCTTTCCGCGTGGTGCCGCCGGTCGTCGCCGGGACCAACCTCGCCCGCGGCAAGCCGACCACCGCCTCCACCTACCAGCAGACCGGCGACGGCGGCCCCTTCACCCCCGATCGGGCCACCGACGGCAGCTTCACCTCCCGCTGGGCCAGCGAGTGGGCCGACCCGCAGTGGATCCAGGTCGACCTGGGGCAGACCAGCGCGATCAAGCACGTCCAGCTCGGCTGGGAGGGCGCGTACGCCACGTCGTACCAGCTCCAGACCTCGGTCAACGGCACGGACTGGACGAACGCCGTCACCACGGCCGGTGGTGACGGCGGCTTCGACGAGATCGACCTGAACGCGTCCGCCCGATACGTCCGGCTGAACCTCACCCGGCGCGGCACCGCCTACGGCTACTCGTTGTGGGAGTTCGGCGTCTACGGCTGACGGCCTGGACCGATGCCCGTGCCTAGCTCTCCGGGACGTCCTTGACGAACACGATCCCGTCGAAACCGTCCAGGTGGGCCGGGTCCAGCGAGGCGTAGCCGAACCAGGGGGACACGCGCGGGGCGGGCCTCGGGTCGCCGAGCGCGGCGGCCAGCCGGTGGGCGTCGACGACGTGGCGGTCCTCCGGGAGCGCGTACAGGAGACCTTCGAGGGTGTCCGGTGGCGGGGCGTCCACTCCCTGGTGCCGGATCGTGCCGAGGGCCGTGGGCACGAAGGCGTACCCCTCGCCCAGGTGGGAGCTCACGATCGCGCCGGCGCCCCACCACTCCAGCAGGTGGTCGCCCATCCGCATCGTGCTCGATTCCCGCTGGAGATGGGTGTTGTGGGCGTGGACCAGCGCCGGGCCGCGCTCGGCGACGGCGAGGAGGTTGGCGGCCATCATCGAGTCCCGCACGCTCGCCAGCCGCGACCAGCGAACCGGTGTGGCGTCGGTCATCCAGAAGTGGTAGCGCAGCAGGCCGGTGGCGGTGCGCCCGTACAGGCGGGCCCGGTCCCACTCGTCCGGCGCGGAGGTCGCGACCAGGTGCGGCCGGTGCGCGTCGAGCAGCGCCGCCAGATCGTCGGCGAGCAGCCGCAGCTCCCTGGCCTCGGCCGACCGCCCGACCGACTGGGACGGGTCCATGGCCGCGGCGGGATTCGTCCACGGGTCGTCGGCGCCGAGCAGGCGGTCGAGCGTTTCCGCGGTGCAGGGGAGCAGGTCCGCGTCCACCCGGGCGGCGAGGTAGCCGTGGAGCGCGGTGAGGACCTGGCGAGGGCTCGCGGCGGCGCTGATCTCCAGCGGCCCGTCGAAACCGGCGAACCGCACCTGCTCCGCCGCGGGCCGGCCCTCGTTGTACGCGCGCATCCAGCGCACGAGCTCGCGGTTGCCCGCGTGCGCGCCCCACTCGTGGCTGAAGCCGCGCTCCATGACCTCGTCGAGGGTGCCCGTGCCGGAGGTGACGTAGTCGTCCACGACCAGGCCCATCAGGCAGTCGCTCTCGATCGCGATCGACCGGTAGCCCTCCTGCTCCACGAGTTGCCGGAAGAGCTCGTTCCGCAGGTCGAGCAGGATCTCCGCGCTGTGGGTGGGCTCGCCCAGGCCGAGCAGCCGTGGCCGGGCCGGGAGCAGCCTCAGAAGGGAGGCGGCCTCGACGGCATGGGTGATGTCCTTGATGTCAGCATCCATGCCTTAAACGTTATCGCTGAACTCTCGATGGAGACTTGGCCGTCGTAACGGCCCGGATCGCCAGGTGCAACCCTCAAACGATGGTTCGGTCACCTGGTGGCCGGGGCGTCGGTGACCAGCCGCCTCACCCGCTCCACCACCCCGGCCATCAGCCCGAGCAGGTCGCGCCCCTCGCGCTGGGCCTTGAGCAGCAGCGCCATCACGACGCCGACCTTGACGACGCTGGCCGTGGCCGTCCGGAGGCCGCCGTGACCGCCCCAGTGGTTTGCCGTTGGTTCGTGAGAGGCCGCTTTCCGGATGGGGGATTGATGGCCCTTTTCGGGCGCGGACGCCGTCACCGGGGCGTGGCGTGCTCGGCTACGACGCATCCCCCGTGGGCGCGAAGCGGGCGGCCAGGCCGTCGAGGACGCACTGCAGCCCGGCGTCGAAGTCGTCGTCGCGGGTGGCGCTCGAGTGCCGGTCGCGCTGGGCGGCGTACAGCTTCCGCAGCCGCGGGTAGTCCCGCGCGGCCCGCTCGGCGGCCGGCCACAGGGTTTCGGCCCACTCCTGCTCGCTCCGGCCGCTGCGCGCGAGCCGGGTCAACCAGGCCGCCTCGCTGGTCGACACCCCGATGACGTACGCCACGACCGTGTTCAGGGCCCGATCGGCCGCCGCCAGCGTGAAGCCCCCCTGCTCGAACACGGCGAGGACGGCCTCGTTCTGCCGCATCACGTTCGGCCCCAGGTAGGCCACGCCGGCCTCGCCGAGCACGGAGACGATCCAGGGGTGGCGCAGGAGCGCGGCCCGCATGCTGTGCGCGTAGCGCGTGACGGCCGCGCGCCAGCCCGCCGGATCGCCGGCGACCGGCAGCTCGACCTCGCCGTAGACCTCGTCGACGACCAGTTCGAGCAGCTCGTCCTTGTTGGTCACGTGCGTGTACATCGAGGTGGCCCCGGCGTTCAGGCGGGCGCCGAGCTTGCGCATGCTCAGGGCGTCGATGCCCTCGGCGTCGAGCAGTTCGAGCGCCGTGGACACGATCTGCTCCCGGCTCAGCGGCGGCTGCTCGCGCCGGGTCCGCTGCGGGCGGGCCCACACCGACGGGTACGGCTGCTGGTCGGCCGGCATGCGCGTCTCCTTCACGACGTTCCGTTCCGCACAGCGTACGACTTGCGAACACTGTGCGGTGACCGTACAGTGTGCGGACCTGCCGCACACTGTGCGGCTCATTGTGTGAAAGGGGCTGTCCTCATGCCGTCATCGCCATTCGACGCCGACCGCTGGCAGGCCAGGCTGGACGCGTTGCGCGCCGCTCACCACGTGCCGGGGGCCGCCCTGGCGGTGCTGGCCGGCGGGAGGATCCATGAGCTGGCCAGCGGGGTGCTGCACCGGGGGACCGGCGTGGAGGTGACCACGGATTCGGTGTTCCAGTCGGGTTCGATCGCCAAGGTGTACACGGCGACGCTGGTGATGCAGCTCGTCGACTCCGGTGAGCTGCGGCTCGACACCAGGGTCGCCGACGTCCTGCCGGGTTTCGCGGTCGCCGACGACGAGGTCACCAAGAGCGTGACGATCGGGCGGCTGCTCAGCCACACCAGCGGGATCGCCGGGGACTTCACCCACGACACCGGCCGCGGCGACGACTGCCTCGCCCGGTACGTGGCGGCGTGCGCGGACGTGGGCCAGGACTGCCCGCCGGGGACCGTCATCTCCTACTGCAGCACCGGGTACGCGATCCTCGGCCGGGTCGTGGAGGTGGTCACCGGCCGGACCTGGGACGACGCGCTGCGCGACCGGCTGCTGGCACCGCTCGGCCTCGAGCATTCGATGACCTTGCCGGAGGAGGCGCTGCGCTTCCGGGTGGCGATGGGCCATCTCGGCGAGCTGGGCGCCGACCCGGACCCGGCGCCGGCGTGGGACATGTTGCCGCGCTCGGCCGGGCCGTACGGGCGCGTCCTCATCACCGCCGCCGACGTCGTCCGCTTCGCGCGGATGCACCTCGACGGCGGCACCGCGCCCGACGGCACGCGCGTGCTGTCCGGCGAGTCGGCGGCGACGATGCGGCGCCGCGTGGCCGGCTGCCCGGACAGGTGGTCGTTCATGGCGGACGGCTGGGGCCACGGGTGGGCGCTGTACGACTGGGACGGCGTCGCCGGCTACGGCCACGACGGCGCCGCGGTCGGGCAGTTCTCGTACCTGCGGGTCGTGCCCGGCAGCGGCGTCGTCGCCGCCCTGCTGACCAACGGCGGCGGCGCGACCGGCCTGTTCGTCGACCTGTTCCAGGAACTGCTCGGCGAACTGGCCGGGGTACGGATGCCCGACGCCTTCGCCCCCGCCCCGGAACCGCGGCGGCCGGTCGACGTCGCGGGGCTCGCGGGCACGTACGAACGCGAGGGGGTCCGCCTCACGATCGGCGAGCGCGACGGCGTCCCTCGCCTGCGGTTGCAGCTGACGGGCGGGATGGCCGCCTACTCACCGCCGATCGAGACCGACCTGGTGCCGGTGTCCGACACGGTGCTCGCGATGCCGGGCCTCGGTCCCGTCAGCGCGCCCTGGCTGCCCCTGGTGTTCGGGACGCTTCCGGACGGCACGCCCTACGTCTATTTCGGCATGCGAGCGACACCGAAGGTCGCCGTCTCCACGGCCTGATCCGGCCGCCCGTCAGCTCCTCGGGCTCATCGCTCGGCTCATCGCTTCTTCCGGCGCTTCCGCTTGCCCCGTGGCGGTGGCCGGGTGAAGGGCACGGCCTCGGGTGGCGCCTGTGCGGCCGACGCGGCGGCGGGCGGTGGCTGCGCGGCCGTCGCGGGGGCGGGCAGGCGGACCCGGTCGAGTCTCAGGTCGATCCTTCTCCGCACGGCCGCGGCGACGAGACCCAGCAGGGCGAGGACGACGAGCCAGGCCCACACCGAGTGCCGGACCTCCAGCACCGTGGCTATGGTCGATTCCCGCAGCGCCGTGGCGCGGACGTCGACCGTCACCGCGTGGTCGTCGTAGGCGTCGGGTTCGCTGACGTCGATGGTGCGTTCCTCGCGCCCGCCCGACATGGCGACGGGTTCGGAGGTCGGCGTCGTGGCCTCGACGGAGAGGCGAGGATGCCTGAGGACGACCTTGGATCCCTCGCCGGGGATGAGGAAGACCGGCAACGGCCTGCCGATCAACTCTCTCGTGCGCCGCAGGCCGGCGGCATTCACCATCATCACGTTCTCGCTGGTCCCGCGGACGACTCCCATGCTCTCCCGGCCTTCGACCACGGCCGGGATCGGGATGCGGTGGGTGATGGTGACCGGGAAGCCGGTGGGGGTGGCAGGTTGGGGGAGGTGCACCGTACGGGTGAACGCCTGGGCGCGAGTCTTGTCGAACCGCGCGGGCGTCGGCGCGCTCACCCACCCCTTTCCCGACAATGTGCCGGTCACGCCGCTCAGTTCCGGCACCTGCGCCGGCAGCTCGAGAGTGATCGTCTCCGTGCCGGCCCAGACGGTGCAGGCGTCATGGCAGCTCAGATGGCTCGAATAGGTGACCCCGAGATGGATTTCCGGCCGCTCGCCCGGCTGGCTTCTCGTGGTGATCAGGGCCAGGAGCCCGGTGACGACTATCGGGGTGAGCCACAGGGCGATGCGGAAGAGCCAGGACGCCGCGGCGGATCTGGCCCGGCGGCTCGGGCGCGGCCACCACGCGTCGTAATATCCGCCGTACGGCGGCTGGCCCGATGGAGTCGGCTGCCCCTCTGGGCGAGGTGGCGGAGCATCTTGATCCACGGGAGCCTCCGGCCGCATGACGGGCGTCGTGCTTCTCCCGCAAGTATGGGTCGGAAAGGCGGTCGCTCGCGCGGGTTCGGCCATTCGCCCGCGGCGAGGCCCGCACGGTGCTCATCCGCCGGCGTGCGGCTTCAGGGGCCGGCTGAGCAGCCGGCGGCCCTCGTCGCGGAAGCCGCGCTTGCGGTAGAAGTCGAAGAGGTGGCTCACGTCCTGCCCGTTCGGGGCTATCACGATCTCCAGCTGACCGCATCCCCGGCCGGCGGACCAGCTCAGGCTGTCCTCGATGAGCCGCTGGGCCTCGCCGCGCCGACGCGCGCCGGGGGCGACGTAGAGGTCCTCGAGCTCGGCGATCAAGCCGGACTCGAGCCCGAACGTGGTCGTGGTGATGGCGAACGCGACCAGGCGGCCGTCCTCCTCGCTCACCGCGACGCGGGCGGCGGTGGAGGCGATCAGCGTGGTCAGGTTGGCGCGCAGATCGGCTTCGGCGGTGGTGAACCCGTCCTCCGCGTAGAAGTCCACGGCGAGCGCGAGCAGGGAGGGCAGATCATCGGGAACGGCGGTTCTGATCGACATGCAGGCCATGATGGCCGAAGGCCGCCCTCCGGTGTACGGCGTGGTGCCGCCGACCGGGCCAGGGCGGCCACAGGCGTCAAACCCGGGAACGTCTGCCGCTCATGCGGGCAGGGTCCACTTCTGGTTGGCGTTCGTCGTGCAGGTCCAGAGCTGCAGCGGGGTCCCGTCGGCCGAGCTCTGCCCGGTGGCGTCCAGGCACCTGCCGGTGGCCGGGTTGACCAGGCGCTGGGTCACGCCGTCGTGGCGCCACTGCTGGTTGGGGTTACCGCCGGCGCAGTCCCAGATCTGCACCTTGGTGCCGTCGGCGTTCACACCGCCCGCCACGTCCAGGCATTTGCCCAGGGCGCGCAGCGTGCCGTCGGCGCCGACCGTCCACGCCTGGGCGGTGCCGTTGGCGTCGCAGGTGTAGAGCTGCACCCGGGTGCCGTTGGCCGGATCGGCGGCGGCGACGTCCACGCACTTGCCGCCGACGCCCCTGATCTTCCCCGTACGGGAGCCGCCGCCGACGGTGAACTCGCCCCGGTTGAGCACGCGCGGCCCGAAATAGCTGGCCTGCACGCTCGCGCTGGTGTTGTAGGCCGGGTCGGTCAGCCACTCCGCCCACACCATGAACCAGGTCCAGCGCGGCTGGGTGTCGAGCAGCGCGGGGCTGGGGGCGCGGCCCACCTCGGCCAGCGAGATCGGCCTGCCGCCGGCGACGGTCAGCATCGCCTGGTAGTCGGAGGCGGAGGGCTCCATCTTCGCCCAGACGTCGAGGGAGGCCACGTCGGCGTAGGCCGCGCCGGGCCAGTACTCGCCCACGGAGCCCATGGAGACGTCCTTGACGTTCCAGACCCAGACGAGGTTCGTCAGGCCCTGGGCCCGGTAGTAGTCGTAGGTGATCTGGTAGAGCCGGCGGCTGCCGTTCGCGCCCGGCCGGCCGCCCCACCAGGACCAGCCGTCGTTCATCTCGTGGATGGGCCGCCACAGCACCGGCACGCCGGCGTTCTGGAGCTGCCGCAGGTAGGGCACGGCCTCGGCGAGCCGGTTCCGGAAGGCGGTGTTGAGGCTCGTGCCGTCGGTGACGAGCTGGCTCCACTGGCTGTCGGACAGGTGGCCGAGCACGCCGCCGGAGTCCCAGCCGCAGGTGGGGCCGGTGGTGGGCGGGCACATGTGCCACGTCAGGGCCACGACGGAGCCGCCCTGCCACTGGCGGATCGCCTCGTTGACCATCGTCTGCCGGGCGGCGACGTCGGCCGGGGCGAACAGGAAGTCGCCGCCCCACAGGCCCGGCGTCTGGCCGGTGATGCCCTGGGCCAGGCGGGTGTACCTGGTGGGGTCGCTGTTGGGCTCGCGGTTGTGCTGCCCGGACAGGGTGTACCGGCCGGAGATGCCGCCCAGGTAGGCGATCAGGTCGGCTCGGGTGGCGGCGGGGAAGGCGTGGGCGGGAGCGGTGAGGCCGGCGACGACGCCGAGTGCCAGCAGCAGGGCCAGGAAGAGGCGGGATCGGGGGGTGCGCATCGTGGTCCTCCTATGCGGTGGGGTAGGCGGTGACCTCGTCGATGGTGAGCGTGCCGTCGCCCGGCCCGCCGCCGACGTAGAACGACAGCTGCTCGAACCGGGTCAGGTCGAGCGGGCCGGACCCGGCCCAGCCCGGGTGGGCGAACTCCGTGAAGGGGATGCGGACGGTGCCGTCCGGCGCGGCGTCGAGCGTGTGCTCGAAGTAGACGCCGCCGGTGACGAACTGGATCGTGATTTTCGCGGGCCCGCCTGTTCCGCTCAGCCGCAGCTCCAGGCCCTGATGCCCCCACAGGTCGAGGGAAGGGGAGAAGGTGCGGGTGACGCCCGCGTACCCGGCGGACCCGAGCGAGTAGTCCAGCCGCATGGCCTCGCCCGGTTGGAGCCGCGGGGTGATCTGGTCGCCGTTGGCGTTGCGCACGTAGGTCCGCGCGAGCTGCTCGCTGTCGGCGTAGGACGAGAAGTCGTCCACGACGGCGGGCGCGGTGGGCAGCGGCCGGGTGGTGAACGAGGCCACGCTCCCGCTCGTCCGGCCGGCCGCGTTCACCGCGGTGACCTGCCAGTAGTACGTGACCCCGGGTTCCAGCCCGCCGGTGGTGGCGTACTCGGTGGTGGTGAGCGCGGTGGCCGACAGCACCGGGTCGCTCAGGTCCGCGTGCCCGGAGACGGTGAGGGTGTAGTAGCCCGCGCCCGCGGCGGGCTCCCAGGAGAACGCCGGCGAGCCCAGCACGTCCTGCGCGCCCGGAGCGGGGGTGAGCGGGGCGGACGCGGCCGGGGGAGAGGTGACCGGGGCGGGGTCGGCGGACCAGAGCGTGGCCCGGGTCAGCCCGGTGCGGCCGCTCCATGACACGCGGACGTGACCGGCCCCCTCGGCGTCGGCCGTGACCTGCCCGTTCCCGCTCTCATGCGGTACGGTCCGCCAGCCGGAGCCGTCGTCCGAGACCTGCACCCGGACCCGCGGCCGGCCGGCCAGGTCGAACCGCACGCGCCGGAGGCCGGGGCTGCTCCACGACATCCAGGCGCTCCCGTCCGCCCGTGCGCCGTCCGGGGTGATGGTGACGTTCTCGTGGCCGCTGGCCAGGCCGGTCGTCTGCAAGGGGTCGATGAGGACGATCTGCGCCCCGGTCACGCGCATCGGCTCGGAGGCGTGGCCGCGGCGGCCGTGCCGGTCGACCGGCACCACCCGGTACGTGACGTCGCCTCGCGCCACCGGGTCGATCCACGGCGTCTGGTTGTCGCTCAGCGTGCCCTCGTGGGCGGAGGTCCAGCGTCCGTGCGACCGGTGCTCCACGACGTAGCCGCTCGCGCCCGCCGTGCCGCGCCAGCGCAGCTCGTTCAGACCGGCACGCTTGCCCACCTGGGTGATCAGCGGCGGGCCGACCCGCACCGGGCGGCCGTCCCCGAGCTGCTCCGCGAAGGCCATCTGCGCCTCGACCGAGGCGCGCATCCGCTCGTCGTCTCCCGGGTAGTGCAGGGTGAAGCCGTCGTCGTGCTGGACGAACCCGTTGCGGTCGCCGTGGCCGAACAGCGACCACGACAGCAGGCCCGTGACGTTCCGGTCGCCGGCCAGCGGGGTGAGCAGGTCCTTGGTGGCCGAGGTGGAGGCGTACTCGCCGGCGAGGTAGACCTTGCCCGCGCCGGTCACCGTGGCCGCGTCGGCGCGCACCCGCTCGGCCGTCGGCGGGTAGTAGTGCACGTCCACGATGTCGATGCCGGGCACGGCGAGCGTGTCGGGGTCGATGTCGAAGCGGCGGCCGGCCGCGATGAGCTGGCGCGGCGCCCACTGGCGGAACCTGGCGGTGTTCGCGGTGAGCCAGTCGAGCGTCATGCCTTCGAGCTCGTTGCCGAACTCCCAGGCCATGATGGTGGGGTCGGCGTTGTAGGCCAGGCCGGTGAGCGGGTTGACGCGGTGCATGACGTGCTCGACGTAGGCCTGGTAGTCGGCGATCACGCGCTCGTCGGTGTAGAAGGCCGGTGACGGCAGCCCGTACGGGTCGGCGAAGTCGCGGTGGCCGCCGTGGTAGTACGACCACTCGTCGGTGAGGGGCAGCACCAGGCGGATCCCGATCGAGCCGGCGTAGGCGATCGCGTAGTCCACCGTGGCGAACGCCCTTTCGTTGAAGCCCTCCTCTTTCGACGGCAGGATCGACAGCTCGTTGCCGGTGGAGGCCAGCATGTGCGAGCGCACCACGGTCATGCCCATGGCCTTGGCAGTGTCGAGCGCGTCGCGGATGCGGAAGAACGTCGGGTATCCGACGCCGCCGACGTTCTCGTCCAGGCCGAGCCAGTAGATGTTGGTGCCGGCGAAGCGGAACTGCTCGCCGCCGAGGTCGAGACGGGACTCCGTGCGCGTCACGAAGCGGGTGTTCAGGGACCGGAAGTCGGGGGATTCGGCGTGCGCGGGTGGGGCCAAGGAGACGGCCAGGGCCAGCAGGGCCAGGCCCGCCCAGGTGAGGGATCGCATGTCGGCACCTTTCGTGGGGGGTGCGGAGGCCGGGCAAGCGACTGAACGAATGCTTTACCGGATAAGTGGCCTGACCGTAGAACGAGTGTGACAACGATGTCAACGGGATGTGACGCAGGAGTTGCCGATGATTTACCCGGTTCAGCGCCCTGAACCGGCATCGGCGGCGCCGGAGCGTCGCCGGGCAGGTCGGCGGCCTGCTGGTTTAGTGGATACCTAAAACGGTCTAGACATGTTCAGGGCGAATCGCTACCTTGATCCGGCGTATCGGGGCTTTTGTCCCATTGCCATGATCAAGGAGCAGCGGGTGACGAAGCAGAGCAAGGCACTGGACTCGGGATGGACGCTCCGCCTGACGGGCGGCGAGGCCCCCGCCGGCCTCGAACGGCTCCGGGACAGGGCCGTGCCCGCCCGGGTGCCCGGCTGCGTCCACGCGGACCTGCTGGCGGCCGGGCTGATCCCCGACCCGTACCGCGACCTCAACGAGCTCGAGGTGGCGTGGGTGGGCCGGGCGGACTGGCGTTACGACACCGTGCTGGAGGGGGTGCCGAACGGCTTCGAGCGTACGGACCTGGTCTTCGACGGGCTCGACACCGTCGCCCGGGTGCTCCTGGACGGGGTGGAGCTGGGGAGCACCCGGAACATGCACCGGTCGTACCGGTTCGACGTGACCGGGCGCGTGCGGGCGGGCTCGGCGCTGTCGGTCCGCTTCACCTCCGCCTACACCGAGGCCGAGGCGCTGCGCGAGCGGCTGGGCCCGCGGCCGAACGAGTATCCCGACCCGTTCAACTACATCAGGAAGATGGCCGCCGGCTTCGGCTGGGACTGGGGGCCCACCCTCGTCACGGCCGGCATCTGGCGCCCGGCGCGGCTGGAGAGCTGGAGCACCGCCCGGCTGGCCTCGGTCAGGCCCCTGGTCACCGTCGCCGGCGGCGACGGGCGGATCGAGGCGCACGTCGAGCTGGAGCGCACCGGGACGGGCGCGGGCCGGGAGCTGACGCTCACCGTCGAGGCGGCGGGGCACGCGGTCAGGCGCGCCATCCCGGCGGGCGAGGACGGCGCGGTCGCCGTGCTGGAGGTCCCGGACCCGGACCTGTGGTGGCCGCGCGGCCACGGCGACCAGCCCCTGTACGACTGCGTGGTCGTCCTGTCCGACACCGGCACCGGCCGGGTCCTGGACCGCTGGCGGCGGCGCGTGGGGTTCCGCACGGTCGAGCTGGACGAGTCGCGCGACGAGCACGGCACCGCGTTCACCCTCCGCCTCAACGGCGAGCCGATCTTCGCGCGGGGCGTCAACTGGATCCCCGACGACGCCCTGCCCGCCCGGATCACCCCCGAGCGCTACCGGCACCGGCTGCGCCAGGCCGCCGAGGCCGGCGTCGACCTGGTCCGGGTCTGGGGCGGCGGCATCTACGAGGACCACGCCTTCTACGACGCCTGCGACGAGCTGGGCCTGATGGTCTGGCAGGACTTCCTGTTCGCCTGCGCCGCCTACCCGGAGGAGCAGCCGCTGCGCGGCGAGGTCGAGGCCGAGGCCCGCGAGAACGTCACCAGGCTCAGCCCGCACGCCAGCCTCGTGCTGTGGAACGGCAACAACGAGAACCTTTGGGGGTTCCGCGACTGGAAGTGGGAGGCCGCGCTGGCCGGTGACAGCTGGGGTGAGGGCTACTACCTCGGGCTGCTGCCGCGCGTGGTGGCCGAGCTGGACCCGACGCGGCCGTACAACGCGGGCAGTCCCTGGTCGGGCTCCTGGAACCACCACCCCAACGACCCCGCCCACGGACCCTCGCACTTCTGGGAGGCGTGGAACCGGCGCGACTACACCGACTACCTCAACGACGTGCCGCGCTTCGCCGCCGAGTTCGGCTGGCAGGCGCCGCCCGCCCACGCCACGCTGCGCGAATGGCTCGGCGACGACCCCCTCACCCCCACCTCGCCCGGCATGCTGCACCACCAGAAGGCCGAGGACGGCAACGGCAAGCTGGACCGCGGCCTGGCCCACCACTTCACCGCCCCCGCGAGCTTCGACCACTGGCACTACCTCACCCAGGTCAACCAGGCGCGCGCGGTCGCGACCGCGGTCGCGCACTGGCGGTCGCACTGGCCGGTGTGCGCCGGAACCGTCGTGTGGCAGCTCAACGACTGCTGGCCGGTCACCTCGTGGGCGGCGATCGACGGCGCGGCCCGGCCCAAGCCGCTCTATCACGAGCTGCGCCGGCTCTACGCCGACCGGCTGCTGACCTTCCAGCGCAGGGACGGCGCCCGCGTGCTGGCCGTGGACAACCAGTCGCCGGAGCCGTGGCAGGGCACCGCGGTGGTGCGCAGGCTGCGCGCGGACGGCTCCGGCCTGGCCGAGGAGCGGCTGCCGTTCGCCGTGCCGCCGCGCTCGGTCGGGCTGCTGCCGCTGACGGTGGCCGACTTCAAGGACGCGGGGGAGGAGCTGCTGGTGGCCGACGCCGGCGGCCTGCGCGATGTCGTGCTCGGCCGCGCGGACAAGGACTTCGCCTACCCGGCCCCCGAGCTCGATCTGCGCCTGGACGCCGCGGACGGTACGCTCGACGTTGTGATCACCGCCCGCTCCTTCGTCCGTGACCTGCTGCTGCAGGCCGACAGGCTGGGCCCGGCCGCCGTGGCCGACCGCGGGCTGGTCACGCTGCTGCCCGGCGAGAGCGTCACGATCTCCGTGACGGGCCTGGACACCTCCGACGAGACCTCCGTACGGTCGGCGCTGTTCTGCGTCAACGCGGCGGAAGGGGTCCCCCGGCCATGAGCTCCGCCGCCCGGCCCGACGGCAAGGTGACCATCGCCGAGGTCGCCCAGCGAGCAGGGGTGTCGAAGGGCTCGGTCTCGCTGGCCATGAACGACAAGCCGGGCGTGTCCGCCGCCACGCGGGAGAAGGTGTTCAAGGCCGCCCGCGAGCTCGGCTGGCTGCCCAACCAGGCCGCCCGGTCGTTGTCGTCGGCCTCGACGCAGGTCAGCAACGTGGGCCTGGTCATCGCCCGGCCGGCCCGAATGCTCGGTCTCGAGCCGTTCTACATGGAGTTCGTCTCCGGCATCGAGAGCGTGCTGGCCGAGCGGGCCCACTCGCTGCTGCTGCGACTGGTGCGCGACGTGGGCGAGGAGATCGGCGTCCTCGACGGCTGGGGCCGCAGCAGGCAGATCAGCGGCTCCATCATGGTCGACTTCACCATCGACGACCCCCGCATCGCCGCGGCCGGCGCGCTGCGCCTGCCCGTGATCGCCGTCGGGCATCCGGACCTGACCGGCGGGCTGCCGTCGGTGTGGACCGACGACGCCGCGGCCGTCACCGAGGCGGTGCGCTATCTGGCCGCGCTCGGGCACCGGCGGCTGGCCCGCGTGGGCGGCCCGGCCGCGCTGGGGCACAGCGCGATCAGGAGCGAGGCGTTCTCCAAGGCTGTGGCTGACCTCAACCTCGAAATGGGCCGCATCCTGCCCACCGACTTCTCCGGGGAGCAGGGCGCGCGCGCCACGCGCGCGCTGCTGTCCTCCGCCCAGCGGCCCACGGCCATCCTGTACGACAACGACATCATGGCCGTGGCCGGCCTGTCGGTGGCCACGGAGATGGGCGTGCCCGTGCCCGCCGAGCTGTCCCTGCTGGCCTGGGACGACTCGCAGCTGTGCCGGCTCACCCACCCGCCGCTGTCGGCGATGAGCCACGACGTCTTCGCGTTCGGCGCCGAGGTCGCCCGGCGCCTGATGGACCTCATCGACCACGGGAAGACGGACGTCGGCTCCGTGCCGACCCCCGTGCTCGTCCCGCGCGGCACCACCGCCAGGCGCCGCTGACCCAGCTCCGGCTCGTACGGCACCCCCGCACGCCCTCATCGACCTAAACCGTTCAAGTCCATATTTCCCCAGGTAGACAGGCATGCCTATTCGCTCATTGTCTGAACTGCCGGTAACGGTTCTGTATCTTCAAAACTTCGTCCCTGTTGCGACTAAACACGACATGCCACTGTTCACCGCAATCAACGCGCTTCGGATAGGAGATGGTGTGAGATGCGCAGAACGGCGCTGACCGGTCTGGCCCTCGCGGCGGTCGCGGCCCTGGCCGCCGCCTGCGGCGGCAGCGGGGCGAGCAAGGAGACCGCGACGGCGGGAGACCCCGCGAAGATCTCCGGTGACATCACGGTCCTGACCAACCGCACCGACCTGGTGAACGACGGCACGATGAAGAAGTACGCCGACGAGTTCGCCAAGGTCCACCCGAACGTCCAGGTCAAGTTCGAGGCGATCACGGACTACGAGGGCGAAGTCAAGATCCGCATGAACACCGACAACTACGGTGACGTGCTGCTCATCCCGAACGCGATCGCCAAGGGCGACTACCCGAAGTTCTTCGCCCCGCTCGGCCCGGCCGCGGAGCTGTCGCAGAAGTACAAGTTCGTCCAGGCCGGTACGGTCAACGACCAGGTCTACGGCATCGTCTCCTTCGCCTCGGCCAACGGCTTCGTCTACAACAAGGACCTGTGGGCCAAGGCCGGCGTCACCGAATGGCCCAAGACGCCCGAGGAGTTCCTCGCCGCGCTCAAGGCCGTCAAGGAGAAGACCGGCGCGACCCCGCTGTACACCAACTACAAGGACGGCTGGCCGCTCAGCAACTGGACCAACGCCCTGGGCTCGGTCACCTGTGACGTCAAGGCCGAGAGGGCGATGACCACCGAGGACCCGTGGGTCGCCGGCAAGGACCTCAACGTCATCGACTCCCTGCTGTTCAACGCCGTGCGCGAGCAGCTCACCGAGAAGGACCCGACCACCACCAACTGGGAGGACTCCAAGAACTTCATCGCCACCGGCAAGGTCGGCGCGATGTGGCTCGGGTCGTGGGCGATCCCGCAGATGCAGGCCGCCGCCACCACGGCCGGCCGCAGCGCCGACTCCATCGGGTTCATGCCCTTCCCGTCCCAGCCCGGCGGCTCGTTCTGCTCGGTGCTCAACCCCGACTACCAGTACGCCGTCAACAGCCACTCCCGGAACAAGGCCGCCGCGCGGGCCTGGCTGGACTGGTTCGTCGACAGGTCCGGATTCTCCGCCGTGAACCAGGGCGTCTCCAGCGTCAAGGCCGACCCGCTGCCCTCGGCGCTCAAGCCGTACAGCGACGCCGGCGTCAAGCTCATCGAGATGGAGACCGACCAGCGGATCCTGGTGGACAACATCGACAAGGAGTCCGAGGTCGGGATCAAGTCGCCCGACTACCGGCAGAAGCTCATCGACGTCGCCCGGGGTGCCGCCAAGGGCGATCTGAACAGCGTGCTCGCCGACCTGTCCGCCAAGTGGAAGGCCGGGCAGCAGTCCGCCGCCTGACGCTCCCGCCCGCGGTGCCGGCGCGATCCGCCGGCACCGGGCCCGACCAACGGAAAGGCAGAGATGACGTCAACCCTGAGGCGCGGCGCCGCGGGAGGCACGCGACCACGGGACGCGGCACGCCACTCCAGGAGCCGCCGCGACTGGAGGCAGGGCCTGACCCCGTGGCTGTTCCTGCTCGTGCCGCTGGCGCTGCTGGTCACCTTCTCCTACGTGCCGATCATCAACATGGTCGTGTACAGCTTCACCGACTGGGACGGCGTCAGCCCCGACTACACCTTCACGGGGCTGGAGAACTACGCCGAGATCTTCACCCGTCCCGAACTGTTCAAGGTCTTCGTCGCCAGCGCCTACTACCTCGGCGCCGCCGTCCTGCAGATCGTGCTCGCCCTCTACTTCGCCACGATGCTCAGCTTCAACACCCGCTTCCGCAACCTGTTCAAGGGCATCCTGTTCTTCCCCTACCTGGTCAACGGGGTGGCCATCGGCTTCGTCTTCCTCTACTTCTTCCAGGAAGGCGGCACGTTCGACTCGGTGCTGCGGCTGTTCGGCGTCGGCGGGGAGCACCTGTGGCTGGGCGACCCCGACCTGGTCAACTTCTCGCTGGCCGGGGTGTCGGTGTGGCGCTTTCTCGGGCTGAACTTCGTGCTGTTCCTCGGCGCCATCCAGTCGATCCCGCCGGAGCTGTACGAGGCCGCCGAGCTCGACGGGGCCGGCCGGTGGCAGCAGTTCCGCCACATCATCGCGCCCAGCCTGCGGCCGATCATCGGGCTGACCGCGATCCTGGCGATCTCCGGCTGCCTGTCGGTCTTCGAGATCCCGTACATCATGACCGGCGGGGCCGGCGCCAGCGAGACCTTCGTGATCCAGACCGTCAAGCTCGCCTTCCGCTTCAACAAGACCGGGCTCGCCTCGGCCGCCGCGGTGGTGCTGCTCGTCATCATCCTGCTGGTGGCCTGGCTGCAGCGCCGGCTCGTACCCGAAGAAAGGGTGACCCCGTCATGACCGCCGCCCGCGCCCGGGTAGCGAGCGCGCTCAAGTACCTGTCCCTGGTCGCGGCGAGCGTGGTCGTGCTCCTGCCGCTCGGCGTGGTGCTGCTCACCTCGCTGAAGACCTCCGACGAGCTGGCGGCCGGCAGCGGCCCGCTGACGCCGCCGTCCGACTGGCTGAACCTCGCCAACTACGTCACTGCCTTCGACAAGGGGCGGATGGCGGAGGCCGCGTCGAACACCTTCGTCATCCTGGTGGTGTCGATCGTCGGGACCGTGTTCATCGGCTCGGCGGCCGCGTACGCCATCGACCGGTTCACCTTCCGGTTCAGGAGGCTTGTCGTCGGCCTGTTCCTCTTCGCCACGCTCGTGCCGAGCATCACCACGCAGGTAACGACATTTCAGGTGATCGACCAGCTTGGGCTGTTCAACACCCGGCTGGCGCCGATCATGCTCTATCTCGGCACCGACATCGTCGCCATCTACATCTTCCTGCAGTTCATCCGGAGTATCCCGGTCTCGGTGGACGAGGCCGCCCGCCTGGACGGCGCCTCCGCGTTCGCCATCTACCGGAAGATCATCCTGCCGCTGCTCAAGCCGGCGATCGCGACGGTCGTCATCGTCAAGGGCATCGCCGTCTACAACGACTTCTACATCCCCTTCCTCTACATGCCCGACCAGAGCCTCGGCACGATCTCGACGTCGCTGTTCCGCTTCAAGGGGCCCTTCGGCGCGCATTGGGAGAACATCTCGGCGGGCGCCATCCTGGTGATCGTCCCGACGCTGGCCGCCTTCCTGCTGCTGCAGCGCTTCATCTACAACGGCCTGACGCGGGGCGCAGCGAAGTGACGCTTGTCGCGCCGACGTCTGGGGAACCCTCTTCCGCCCCGCCCGCCGACCGGGCGGGTCAGCGGGGCGGGCCCGCGGCGATGGTCCGCCGGGCGTCCTCGACGCCGCCGCGCCACCAGCCCATCGCCTCCACCCACCAGGTCATGCCCGCCGCCGCGTACCCGTCGACCAGCCCGTCCGCGGCGCGCCCCTCCAGCGCGATGTCGAACCCGTCCAGCGACCCCCGCTCCGCGGCCAGGAAGTCCACCACCCGGGCGAACTCGGCGACGGGCACCGGCCGCTCCTGGCCGTAGTCGTGGAAGGTCGGCATCGCGCCGTCCCACCGGACCGCCCGCCGGAACCCCGCCCGGGTCGGCCACCGGCCCGGGCACCAGATCGGGATCCGCGGCCGCTGCACCGGCGCCGGCCGGAGCTCGGCCCAGAGCCGCGTCAGCTCCTCCAGACCGCGGTCCAGCTTGGCGGCGCGCACCTTCAGGTCGGGGTCCTCACCGAAGTCCGCGTATTCCGCGTCCATCGACCCCAGACCGCCGCCGAACACCAGCCGCCCGCCGGACAGCGCGTCCAGCGTCGCGGTCTCCTTCGCCACCGTCTGCACCCGCCGCCGCGGCAGGGCCATCATCAGCACGCCCAACCGGATCCGGCTGGTGCGGGCCGCGAGCGCCGACAACACCACCGTCGGGTTGGCGACCGGCCAGCCGCGATCGTGGTAGAGCAGGTGGTCCCACACGTAGACCCCGTCCCAGCCGTGCTCCTCGGCCGCGACACCCAACTCGACCAGCACCTGAGGATCCCCGAACGCGCCGACATTCGGCAGCCCCACCGCGAAGTGCACCATGATCCAAGGCTATGCCCGCGCACGCGGGGCAGCGCCTCCAGGCCCGCTCTTCCGCGCGTCTCTCCCGCCGTACTCCGGTACGGGGGCTGCTGTCCTGACCGCACTCCGCCCGCTCCGGCCGGCCGCCGGCGCGGGCGGGACCCGCTAGAGCAGGTCGGACCGCACGGTTCCGGTCAGGTCGCGGCCCTGGGCGTGCGCGGGCGGCCGGGTGCCGAGCAGGGCCGCGATGGTGGGGGCGACGTCGATCAGGCGCGGACGGTGCAGCCGCGTGCCGGGCCGGATCCCCGCCCCCGACAGCAGCAGGGGCACCCTGCTCTCGCTCAGGCTGCCGTGCGCCCCGCGCCACTGCCCGGCCGGCGGCTCGGAGAGGGCGAAACCCCACGGCGGCCTCGCCTCGGCCACCAGGTCGCCGAGCTTGTCGCCGGCGTGCAGGGAGCGCAGGTCGCGGTCGTCGAGCACCCGGCCGATCTCCGGCAGCCGGCGGAGCGCCGCCCGGATCCTGGCCTTGGCCTTCGGATCGGACGCGCCGCCGCGCAGCGTGATGTCGCCCACCCGGACCGCGTTGGGCACGATGACGACCTCGGTGCCGGCAGCCGGAGCGGCACCCGACGGAACGACCTCGACACTGTGCCCGAGAGCCTCGACGGCCCCGATGACCTGCGGGAGCAACGTACGGTTCCAGGCCGTCATACCGTGATCGCCGGTGAGCAGGAAGGCGGTGTCCCGGTGGATGCCGACGTCCTTGGTGGCCTGCACCAGCCGGCCGAGCTGGCGGTCGTGCTCGGCCAGCAGCGCGGCGACGCCCGGGCTGTCCGGCCCCTCGTCGTGGCCCAGCCCGTCGAGGTCGGAGCTGTAGACGGCGAGCAGATCCGGGATCTTCGGCACGGTCACCGGCTGCCCGTTCGACAGCACCGGCCGCAGGTTGAGGATGTCGATCGCCACGTCCACCCGCTGCCCGAACCCGCCGCCGGGCTGGACGTACAGGTGCTCCGGGTCGCCGTACCGCACGCCGTGGTCCTGGATCATGTACCACTGCACGGAGGCGACGGTGCGCCCCTCCGCGGCCAGGGTCTCGGCGATCGTCTCGGCCGCCAGGAAGCGGCTCTGCCCCTGCGCCCTGCCGCTCACCGGGTCGTACACGTAGGCGACGTTGCCGTGCACCTCCGGGTAGGCGCCCGTGCTCATGGACGCGCGGCAGGGGTTGGAGACCGTGTGGAACGTCGCCTCGGCGGTCGCGAGGACACCCCGGGCCATCAGCCGGTCCAGGTTGGGGGTCGCCACGCGCCCCAGGTAACGCGGGTCGAAGCCGTCCCAGTCCACCAGGACGACGTGCTTGGCCGGCTGCCCGGCCCGGCGTGATCCGGCGGCCCACGCCGCGGGCGCCCCTGCCCCGACGGCGCCGACCGCCGCGAGGCCGCTCAGAACGGTACGTCGAGAGATCGACATCGATGCTCCCCTGCTTCCCGTGATGGTCGTGACCACCGTAGAGATCAGTGGCGAACGATCACACCGGCAGCAGGGTGACAGC
>NZ_JBQQCB010000131.1:0-27039 GCF_052246675.1 Nonomuraea sp. KM90
TACGCGCCCTGCGCTGTCTCGGCGAACGCGGGTTCGCCCTGCTCAAAGGCCGCTGGCGGATCCTCCAGCACATCACCGCCAGCCCCAGCGCAATCGGCGACATCGCACGCGCCGCTCTTGTCCTCACGCATTTCGAGCACAACTACCTACCGGCAATTCGCTGAGATCACGTCAGTGCCTCGCGGTAGAAGTGCAGAGCCTCGTCGCGACGCGCCTCGCGCTCCAGGCAATTGGCAATGTTATTGAGTGCCACAGCCTCGTTCTGACGCCAGCCTGCCTCTCGCAGAATGACGAGCGCCTCCCTGAAGAGCCCGAGCGCGCTTCGATAATCGCCATGGCTGAAATGCAGCTCGCCCAGGTTGTTCAGAATCATTGCCTTTGTGGCGACATCGCCTGTCTCGCTCACGATCTCGAGTGAGTTCTCGAAGGCAGCCATCGCCTCCTCGGCACGTCCAAGGTACGACAAGGCGATTCCCCAATGCAGCAGCGCATTGCCTTCGCCATGCCGGTCCCCGATCGCGCGAAACAAGGTGAGTGCCTTCTCCGCGTAGCCCAGGGCCTCCCGGTTGCGGCCGGAGAGCCAGGACACGCGGGCGAGGTGATCCAGCGTGTCCGCCTCTCCGCGGCGGTCGCCCATTGCTCGAAAGGTGTCGAGGCCTCTGCCGGCGTGCTCGAAGGCTGCGTCGTAATGACTCATGCGGCTACGTACCAGACTGAGTTCGAGATCCACGCGCGCCTCACCCTCGCGATCACCTGTTTCCTGGCAGGTGCGACGGGCCAGTTCGTGAACGCGGGCGGCGTCCTCCCAGTGCGCCGAGCGTTCCAGATACGTCGCGACGGCATGCGAAAGCTGGATCGCGTGCGTGGGATGGCCGTTCTCGGCGGCGTAGTGAATGCACATCAGTAAGTTGGACCGCTCGGCACGCAACCATTCGGCGGCTGAGCGCGGCCTGTCGATGAGCGTCAGATCGGGCCTGTGGGCGACGGTCACACCGGCGCGGCGCCTGTACGGATAGAGAGCACGGTCGGCCTGGTCAGCGGCGTACAGGTAAAAGTCGAGCAGCCGGTGGACGGCTCGCTCCAGTTCCTTCGGAGTCTCCTCCTCAGTGGCACGTTCCCGGGCGTATGCCCGCAGGAGATCGTGAAAGCGCACCCGGCCGGAATCCGGCTCTTCCACGAGATGACGATCGATCAGCTCTTCCAGGGCATGTTCCGCCCGAGCGGGATCGCATCCGATCAGGGCGGCGGCTGCGCCGACCGAGAGGTCGGCTCCAACGTGCAGCCCGAGACGACGAAAGGCCTCCCGCCGTTCGGACGACAATTCCCTGTACGACAGTTCGAACGCGGTGAGGAGGTCGCTGTCCCCCGCATACATCTCGGCCAGCCGGTCTTTGGACCGCGACAGCTTCACCACCAGGTCACCGACGCCTCGAGCCGGCCGGTGGCGAAGCCTGTTCGCCATGATCGTGACCGCGAGCGGCAGATGACCGCAAAGGCGGACTAGCTGGTTGACGTCGCCGGAATCGAGCCGTCGATCCTGACCGACGATCCGGCGGAAGAGTAGTGCTGCCTCAAGCGGCATGAGCGCGTCCAGCGACAGCGGCCTTGCCCCCTCCAATCCGGCGAGCCGCCGCCGGCTCGTGATCAGCACGAGGCAACCGGCTCCGCCCGGCAGAAACGGTCTCACTTGGTCGGCACCCGCTGCATCGTCGAGCACGATCAACATCCGGCGGTTGGCGAGCCGCGCGCGCCACAATGCGGCACGCGGCTCCAACGCCTCGGGGATCCGCTGTGGATCCTCTCCCAGAAGCCGTAACAGGGCCTCGAGGCCTTGGGCGGGATCAATCGGCGGTTGATGGGGATCGTGGGCGCGAAGATGGAGATACCACCGTCCGTCCGGATAGCGGTCCGCGAGCTCATGAGCCACGTGGACAGCGAGCGCCGTCTTACCGACGCCGGCCATTCCGTCAATGGCTCTGATCATCACTGTTGCAGGGGAACGCTCCAGTTCCTCGTACAGTTGGCTCAGCTCCGTCTCTCGCCCGGTGAAGTCAGGAATGTCGCGGGGCAGGTTGTCGGCGAGAGGTCCCGCGTGGCCCCGGGGACGTTTGGGCGACGCGGCCAGGTCGGTGTCGCCGCGCAGTATGCGCTCGTACGTTCGGCGGAGAGAGGGCCCCGGCTCGGCACCGAGGTCTTCGACGAGGCGATGACTTGCCCGGTGATAGGCCTCCAGTGCCTCGCCCTGACGCCCGCAGCGATAAAGGGCGACCATCAAGTGTTCGACGAACGACTCGTCGTAGGGATATTGGTGAATGAGACCATACAGCTCGCCGACCAGGTCGGCATGGTGGCCCGTGTCGAGTTCCATGGCGAGCCGCAAACCGACCGCGGCGCGATGCTCGCTCTCCAGGCTCGTCCGCAGCTTGGTCACCCATTCTCCGGACAAGCCGGAAAGTGGATCGCCGCGCCAGAGTTTCTCCGCCGCCCGGAGTAGCCGCAGCGCATCTTCCTGATCCCCACTGTCCGAGATGGCTCGTGCTTGTGCGGTCAGGCGGCGAAATCGATGCAGATCGGTCGTTTGCGGGTCGATTTCCAGCACGTAAGCGCCTGAACGAGAGCTCAGCCGTACCGCGGTGTCGCCGGATCGCCGGTTCAAACGACCGCGTAAGCGTGCGATATAGCTATGGATACTCTCGCGCGCCTTCGACGGCGGTGTGTCGTCCCAGACCCGGTTGATCAAAGTTTCGATGGACACGGGCTGTCCAGGAGTCAGAAGCAGCACGGCGAGCACGTGCCGTTCCTTGGCCGAGCCGAGCTCACATGCCTCTCCGTCGGCCCAGGCCTCCACGGAGCCGAGTATTCGGAACTCCATGAATGTCCTTCCAGAGATCAGAGGGCCCTCGCCGCCAGTTTCTCGCAGAGCTGGTTAACGGTCCATATGTCATCCGTTACCTGACTTCTCCGCTTCACGGTTGTTGCAAGGTTCTGTCCAGGGATCCGAGGGATTCTCGGATTGTGCCGTTGAACGGGGATTACGGCCAGGCGAATGCGGCGATGCGAACCGCACACAGCTGACAGGGGGTCGACAGTCCGATGTCGTGTTCAGAGGATTACCGCGTGCCAGTCGGGCCGGATGCGCCGCGCTGGGTGACACGTCGCAGCCGGAAAACCGTGTTGGCAGTCGTCCACACGGTCACCTCGGGGCAACGCTTGCTGGACGTCGCCCGCCTTCTCGCCGCCGACCTCCGGGTCCAGGTGGTCTTCACGATCGCTCCCGACGTTTTCAGTAATGGCGTGACCGAATTGCTCCGGCGTATCGGCGTCGTCGTCCTGCCGTGGCACCTGGCCGTCCGCGAGCAATTCGACCTCGCCATCTGCGCCGCCTACGGGGGGATCGAGAGCGTCCGCGCACCGCTCGTGGTGATCCCCCACGGGGCCGGTTACAACAAGCTGGTCAGCCGGCGGCTGGGCGGCGGAGCAGTCGCGGCCCGAGGCTTGTACGGACTCAGTGCTCAGGAACTCGTCCGGGACGGCACAGTGATCCCGTCAGCTATCGTGCTGGCCCACAACGCCGAACGTCAGCGGCTGGCGAGAAGCTGCCCAGAGGCTGTCGGGGTTGCCGCAATCATCGGGGACGCCTCCCATGATCGGTTGATCGCCAGCTCCCATGAGCGACACGCCTATCGACGTGCCCTCGGAGTCACGGACGAGCATGAACTCGTGGTGGTGACCTCCACCTGGGGATCCAACTCGCTCTTCGGCAGACACGCAGGATTGCTCCGGCGGATGCTCACCGAGCTTCCCCGCGACCGATACCGCATCGCCGCCCTTCTCCACCCGAACATCTGGTTCGGTCACGGCATCTGGCAGGTCCGCAGCTGGCTGGCCGACTGTCTGCGGGACGAACTGGCGTTGGTACCGCCCGAGGCGGATTGGCGAGGTGTCCTCGTCGCCGCCGATCACGTGGTGGGTGATCACGGTTCAGCCGCGGTGTACGGCACTGTCTGCGGTGCCCCGGTCTCACTGGTGGGCGATGCGGTGGGCGACGTGGATCCGGAGTCCGCCAGCGGACTGCTGGCGTCGTCGGCACCCCGGTTGCGACTCGATCAGCCCTTGCCGGCCCAGCTGCGCTGGGCGGCCGCGCATCACCATCCGGGACGGCATGCCGCGGTCGTGGAACGGCTCACCTCGGCTCCAGGCCGCTTCGACCGGAACATGCGGCGGCTGATGTACCGGCTGATGCGGCTGCCGCAGCCGCTCATCCTGCCGCGAGCCGATCCAGTCCCCCCACCGTTTCTGCTCAGTTCGCCCGACCATACGGCCTGCGAGGAGAGAAGATGAGCAGCTCGATAGTCGTAGCGGGTGTCACCAGCCTGTACATGGCCATGCCCGTGATGGACTTTCCGCTGCCCTACGTACGGGAGCAGTTTCCCGAGTGGATGAGGGCCGAGGTGTCCGGAGCGGCGTGCCATATCGCCAGCACCCTCCATTCCCTCGGCGACGAAGCCCGCCTCTGCACTCTCGTAGGGCAGGATCCGGCGGGAGAGGCGATCGGCACGGCGCTCCGTGCCCGAGGGTTGTGGGGTCCGGGGGTAGTGACGGCGCCACGATCCTCCCTCGGCGTTGTGCTGGTAGCCCCGGATGGGCAGTGTTCGGGCCACCCGTATGTCGCAGCCGTCAACGCCCTGGAATATCCCACTGAGATGTTCCGTCGCCTAGCCCGTGGCGCCGACCTCGCCGTGCTCACCAACACCTCGTTCGTCCGGCCCCTGCTGGGAAGCGCGCGCGAAGAAGGTGTGCCGATCGCGGTCGACGTCCATCTGATCACGGACGTGGACGACGCGTACAACCGGCCTTGGCTGGAGGTCGCCGACATCATCTTCTGCAGCCACGAGCGGCTGCCCTGCTCTCCAAAACAGTGGGTGGCGCAGATCTTCCGTCGTTACCCCGGCTGCACGGTCGCGGCCGTTGGCCTCGGCGAGCGGGGGTGCGTCATGGGGCTGCCCGACGGGGCCCTGGTCGAGGTCTCGGCCGTCGCGCCACGCGGCGTCGTGAGTACCGCAGGGGCAGGAGACGCCCTCTTCGCGTCGTTCCTGCACAGCTGGCTCGCCACGCGAAATCCCGTGTCGGCGCTCCAGGACGCGGTGCTTCACGCCGGTTGGAAGATAGGCAGCACCTTCCCCAGCGCGGCCTCGTTGACGGCCACGGAGGTGGCTCGGCTGCGGAAAAGCCACTCTGTCGTCACGCTTCTCAATCGCTGGGACACCGGCACTTAGGAGGGGCGTCATGGCCGCGAGCCATCCGACAACCCGCCGCCGAGGGCATCGGCGAGTTGGACATCGTCGGGGTCGCGGCGGCCATCACCAACGCGATCTACCACGCCACCGGCACGCGCGTCAGGACCCTCCCCGTCGCGCCGGGCAAGTTGCTCCTATAGGCACCGTCACAGGTATCGCGTTAATGACGGAACCGACCCCTCCTACGATTGCCAAAGGACTGAGTGGCGCCGATGGGAGTCCGGAGGATGCACGGTCCCGGCAGGCTCGAAACTGAGATCATGGATCGCCTGTGGTTGCGTGGGCACCCCGCAGCAGTCCGTTAGGTGTTCGAGACCTGCGGCAGGGGAGGACCATCGCCTACACCACGGTCATGACCGTGATGGACAACCTCCACAAGAAGGGTTTGCTGCACCGCCAGCTGCCGGCGTTCGCCGTCGCCGTGCCCACCTCCGTGGTGGGTCACGTCGCAGCACACCGAAGCCCTGTCGCTCCTCGGCAAACACGACCTCGACCTCGACGCGCTCGTGTGGATCACGACGAGCGGCCGGCGTGCTGCCTGCCCGGCCGGAACGGGCACGCGGTCATCACCACCGGCGCGCTGCGCTCGCTCGCCGGCCGCCCGTCGCTGCCGTTCCTTCCGGGTTACTACGATGGTTGATAGTAGGTAGTTGTAGACTTGCGGCATGACGTTCGCGGGACAGCGGCTGCGCATGGGTGCCGTCGGGGTGGCGTTGGGCATCGCGCTGACAGGCTGCGGCCAGTCGGCGCAGGAGCCGGGCGGAACGACCGATGCGGATGTGGGCATGGGACACGTGCACGGGCTCGGCATCGACCCGGCCGATGGAGCCCTCTACGTCGCGGGCCACCATGGCCTGTTCAAGGTCGCCTCCCCCACGACGGTCACCCGGGTCGCCGACCGCGATCAGGACCACATGGGCTTCACCATCATGGGACCCAAGACGTTCCTGGCCAGCGGGCACCCCTCAGCGGAGGACGTCTCACCGGAACGACCGCCGCACCTCGGCCTCATCAAGTCGACGGATTCCGGGCTCACCTGGAAGACGGTCTCGGAAGACGGTTCGGCCGACTTTCACTCCATCCAACCCGCCGGCGACAACCTGTACGCCTACGACAGCCAGACCTCGAAGGTCTGGCGAAGCATCGACGGCGGCGGCACCTGGACCCAGGGCACCGTGGAGAAGGTGATCGACCTCGGGGCGAGCGCCGAGGAGTCGTCCCGCATCTACGCCACGACACCCGACGGGCTGAAGGTCAGCGAGGACGGCGGGCTGAACTACAACGACCTCACCAAGGCCCCCTTGCTCAGTCACATTGACGTCCTGCCAGGCGAAATCCTCGTGGGCGCGGCAGCCGATGGCCAAGTCCACATCAGCCGGGACTCCGGCAAGACCTGGTCGATCGCCGGAAAGCTGCCCGGCCAGGCGGCCGCGTTCACCGCCGTGGACCGCCAGCGTCTGCTGGCGGCCATGGAGGACGGCACGGTGCTGGAATCCAAGGACGGCGGCAAGACCTTCGCCACAGCTTTCTCACCCACCTGATGAGAACGTCGGCGACCGGGCCGATCCCCTCATGCGCGTACCAGCCTGGCGATGGCGTCGCCGGCCTCCTTGACCTTCGCCGCGGCCTCCGGGCCGCCCTCTCGGGTGGCTTCGGCGACGCAGTGGGCCGGCTGCTCCTCCAGCAGGGCCAGGGAGAACGACTTCAGCGCGCTGGTCGCCGCGAACACCTGCGTCAGGATGTCGATGCAGTAGGTGTCCTCCTCGACCATGCGCTGCAGGCCACGGATCTGGCCCTCGACGCGGCGCAGCCGTGTGAGGTGGTCTTTCTTGCTCTGG
Source organism: Nonomuraea sp. KM90 (assembly GCF_052246675.1). Lineage (NCBI taxonomy): Bacteria > Bacillati > Actinomycetota > Actinomycetes > Streptosporangiales > Streptosporangiaceae > Nonomuraea > Nonomuraea sp. KM90. Next base: position 7,136 of record NZ_JBQQCB010000131.1, read on the forward strand.
ATGTGCCCGGCCATGCCCCGCCCTCCATCGGCCCACCGCCACCCCTCCGCCGTATGTGCGCCCGGCGCGATTCCGCAGCCGGCCGAAGCCACGGGGCCGGACTCGATTCAGGCCCCGGACAACTCGCGTCCCGAACTGCGGCAACCCAGCAATGAAGGATGGCTCCACGCCGTTCGGCGTGGAGCCATCCCTGTGTGGTGCTAGTTGAAGCGGCGTAGCCGCAGGCTGTTGCTGACCACGAAGACGCTGGAGAACGCCATCGCCGCGCCCGCGATCATCGGGTTGAGCAGGCCCATCGCGGCCAGCGGCAGGGCGGCCACGTTGTAGGCGAACGCCCAGAACAGGTTGCCCTTGATCGTGGCGAGCGTGCGGCGGGACAGCCGGATGGCATCGGCGGCCACCCGCAGGTCGCCGCGGACCAGGGTCAGATCGCTGGCCTCGATCGCGGCATCGGTGCCGGTGCCCATGGCCAGCCCCAGATCGGCCTGGGCCAGCGCGGCGGCGTCGTTGACCCCATCGCCCACCATGGCCACCACCTTGCCCTCGCCCTGCAGCCGCTTGACCACCTCCACCTTGTCGGCGGGCAGCACCTCGGCGATGACCTCGTCGATGCCCACCTCGGCCGCGACGGTCCTGGCCACCGCCTCGTTGTCACCGGTCAGCAGCACCGGCGACAGACCGAGCGCACGCAACTGCGCGATGGCCTCCTTGCTGGTCGGCTTGACCGCATCGGCCACCACCAGCACCGCCCGCGCCCGGCCGTCCCAGCCGACCGCGACCGCGGTACGGCCGGCCGCCTGAGCCTGGTGCAGTTCCCGCTCCAGATCCGCCGGCAGGTGCTGCGACCACTCCGCCAGCAGCCGGGGACGGCCGACCAGCACGGCGTGGCCGTCCACGATGCCCTGCACGCCGAGGCCCTCGACGTTGGCGAAGTCCTCCACGACGGCATCGGATGCGGCCGCGCGGGCAATGGCCTGGCCGATCGGGTGCTCCGAGGCGTGCTCCAGCGCCCCCGCCAGGCGCAGCACCTCTTCCCGGCTCTCCCCCTCGGCCACGTGCACGGCCGCCAGCGCCATCCGGCCCTCGGTGACCGTGCCGGTCTTGTCCAGCACCACCGTGTCGATCCGGCGGGTGGACTCCAGCACCTCAGGACCCTTGATCAGAATGCCGAGCTGAGCGCCACGCCCGGTGCCGACCAGCAACGCGGTCGGGGTGGCCAGACCCAGCGCGCACGGGCAGGCGATGATCAACACCGCCACCGCCGCGGTGAACGCCGCGCCCACCCCGTCACCGGTACCGAGCCAGAATCCCAGTGTGCCCAGGGCCAGCGCGATCACGATCGGCACGAAAATCCCGGAGATGCGGTCGGCCAGCCGCTGCGCCTGCGCCTTGCCGGTCTGCGCCTCCTCCACCAGCTTGGCCATCTGGGCGAGCTGGGTGTCGGCGCCGACCCGGGTCGCCCGGACGATCAGCCGGCCGCCCGCGTTCACGGTCGCGCCGGTGACCGCGTCGCCCGCGCCGACCTCGACCGGCACGGACTCGCCGGTGAGCATCGAGGCGTCCACCGCCGAGGAGCCCTCCTCGACCACACCGTCCGTGGCGATCTTCTCCCCCGGCCGGACCACGAACCGGTCCCCCGCCTTGAGCTGATCGACGGGCACCCGCCGGCCGTCGGCCAGCTCCACGTCCTTGGCGCCCAGCTCCAGCAGCGCCCGCAGCGCGGCGCCGGCACGCCGCTTGGAGCGCGCCTCGAAGTATCGTCCGGCCAGGATGAACGCCGTCACCGCCGCGGCCGTCTCCAGGTAGATGTTGCCGGAGCCATCGCTGCGCTCGATGGTGAACGCGAACGGGTGCGTCATACCCGGCGTGCCGGCCGTACCGAAGAACAGCGCCCACAACGACCAGCCCAGCGCGGCCAGCGTACCGACCGAGATCAGCGTGTCCATCGTCGCGGCGCCGTGCCGCAGGTTGGTCCAGGCGGCCTTGTGGAACGGCCAGCCCGCGTACGCCACCACCGGGGCGGCCAGCGTCAGCGACAACCACTGCCAGTTGGTGAACTGCAACGCCGGAATCATCGCCATCGCGACCACCGGCACCGACAGCACCACCGAGGTGATCAGACGCTGGCGCAGCGGCCGGAGCTCGTCCTCCGGCTCCCGCTCGACGGTATCGGTCTCGGTCTTGGGCGGGGCGGGCAGCGCGGCTGTGTAGCCGGCCTTCTCGACCTCGGCGATCAGCTGCTGCGGGTCGACGCCTTCGGCGAAGGTGACCTTCGCCTTCTCGGTGGCGTAGTTGACCGTCGCGCTCACCCCGTCCAGCTTGTTCAGCTTGCGCTCGATGCGGTTGGCGCACGAGGCGCAGGTCATGCCGCCGATCGAGAGCTCGACCGCGTTCTGCCGGTCATCGGTGACCTGGGACATCACCCTTCTCCTTCCTCTCGCTCAGTGGCCGTGGCCGTCATCGGCGTGCCCATCGGATGTGGGCGTGGGGGTGGGTGTGGCCTCGGGGATGGCCGGTCGCTCGCCCGCGCCCAGAGTGAAGTCCGCGGTACGGACCTTCCCCTCGTGCTGGAAGTCGAGGAACAGCCGGTAGTCGCCGGTGCTCGGCACCTCGGCGTAGAAGACGATCTCGGGGCCCGCCACGGTCTTGCCGTCGCCGGGCTCCCCGTCCGGGTGCACGTGCAGGTAGGCCAGATCCCGGGCGCGCAGGGCCACCAGGTGGCCGTAGGCGCCGAGGTAGGGCTGCAGGTCGGTGACCGGCTTGCCGTCCCTGCTCACCTTCAGGGTGAGCTTGCTGGACTGCCCCGGCGTCAGCTCGCCGTCCAGGCTGACGGTGTATCCGTCGACCTTCGCGGTGCGGCTCTGCTTGGGCAGCGCCTCCGGCCGGTAGCCGCCGGTCGCGACCAGGTCGGCGCCCAGCGTGAGGGCGCTGCCGCCGGTGGGCGCGAAGTCGGCGAAGACCCGGTACGCGCCCGCGCTGGGCAAGGTCAGCTTGACCGACCAGACGCCGTCGGGCGCCATCTCCGGGTGCACGTGCCGGAACGTCCCAAGGTCGCGGGAGGCGACGATGAGGTGCAACTTCTTGTCGTGCTCAACCTGGTAGTCGGTGACGGCTTTGTTGTCGGGGCCGGTCACCGAGAAGCGGAAGTCGGTGGGCTCGCCGGGCTTGAGCGTCGTGGTGAGTGGATTGAGGGTGTAGCCGTTCTCGGACACTTGGAGCCCCCCGGGGGTATCGTTCTCCGCCGGCTGGGCGCCATGCTCATCGCCGTGCGCCGGGCTCGCGACGGGGACCGCCATCGCGGCGTGGTCCTCGGCCGGGGGCGACCCGACCGGCCCCACCACCTTGCCCACGCCCAGTGCGCCGCCGAACACCACGGCCAGCCCCAAAACGTAAGAACCAAGCTTGGTCGCGGTGTTCACTGCTTCGCCACCTCGTAACCGGCCTCCTCCACCGCGGCGACAATCTTCGCCGGGTCAACCGGGCCGTCGCTGTCCACGGTCAGCAACCCGCTCGCCAGATCCACCTCGACATGGGTGACACCGGCCACGTCGCCGACCTCTTCCCTGACCGAACTGACGCAGTGGCCGCAGGTCATGCCCTTGACGGTGTAGGTGACGGTGGTGCTCATGGCGGTCTCTCCTTCACTCAAGAACGGACAAGTCTGGCGATGGCGTCGGAGGCTTCCTTGACCTTGGCGTCGGCCTCCGGGCCGCCCTTCTGGGTGGCCTCGGCGACGCAGTGGGCCAGGTGCTGCTCCAGCAACGACAGGGAGAACGACTTCAGCGCGCTGGTCGCCGCCGACACCTGCGTCAGGATGTCGATGCAGTACTTGTCGTCCTCGACCATCCGCTGCAACCCGCGGACCTGCCCCTCGATCCGGCGCAACCGCATCGCGTGGTCCTGCTTGGTGCCGCTGTATCCGGCCATGTCCACCCCTCTCCCCTGTCGATCGCTCAGAACAACACCATACCCCCCTACCGTATTCCCTGCAACGGAAGGCAGTGCCCTGCTGCCGACGTCGCGAGCCCGGTTCGATCTGGGGCCGGTCCCGCTGGTCCTGATCGTGGCCGTCCACTCGATCTCGTCATCGGTCAGACAGCCGATCTTCGGCGCGTTGGCGGAGGATCGCAGCCTGCGCCTCGTCGGGGCGGCGGGCGTGCTGCTGGCCTCGTTGTTCCTCAGCCTGCTCAGCGTCGCGCCCCCTGGTGGCGGGAGGTTCGACCGCGCCGGATCGGGCCCTCGACGTGGTGCGGTTCACGGCTGACGAGGATGATCGGGTTCGCCCTCGGGGCCGTGCTGGTTCTCGCCATCGTCTCGGCCTCCAGCATCGACGCCACCCCGTGGCTGATGACACCGGGCATCGTGCTCGCCGCCCTGGCGTTCGTGCTGCTGCCCGACTGGGAGCCGCATGAACGCAGGCCGCGTTCTGCTGTACGGAATGGATCGGCCGGGAGCGGGCCGGCAAGTTTTCGAGCTGATCCGGCTGTCACAGATCCCCGTGCCGCCTTGTCGTTATCGAGGAAAGCCCACACAACCGCACAACGTGAGGTCCCCATCATGAGTAGCGAAAACTCCAATGCGACTCCGCCGCCGACGGTGGAGATCCTCGCATCGGTCCCGAACACGCCGATCCCTGACAATGCCGTGGCGACGACCGTCCTGATCACTCTGCCGCCCGGCAGCCCGGGCAACCCGCCGCACCGCCACACCGGCCCCGGGTTCGGATACGTGGTCAAAGGCGAGATGATCTTCGAGCTGGAGGGCGAACCGGAGCGCGTCATCAAGGCCGGAGAGACGTTCTGGGAGCCGGGCGGCGACGTCATCCACTACCAGGGCGGCAACAACCTCCCGGACGCCGAGACCGTATACCTCGCCACGCTGCTCGGTGTGCCCGGGCAGCCGGTGGTCATACCGGTGAGCGCGGAAGAGCTCGAGGCGCGTCGGGACCGCCGGGCACCTCGCCCGTGACGACCAGCGGGGGGAGGCCGGCCGCGTACCGGCCTTCCCCCCGCCAGGCCCAAGCGGAACGCCCAAGCTGTCACCCGCCGACCACGGGGCTTCCCTCAAGATCGGATTACCGTGGTCATCGAGCGCCCGCCCGGCGCACGACCGTGGCAGCCATGGCACTCCGGCCAGGTGAGCACACGCCTTCGCTGACCTGACAGCCTGGCGCGTCCTGACCAAGGCCCGCATGCACGTCACACGCGACCAGGATTCTGCGCGACACCCACGCCACGACGTTCGACGTCTTTGAGCGGCCCGCCGTCCGAGAGGCAGAGGCGTCATCCGCTATCAGCCGTAGTACGTCGCGTGGATGGCGCAAGTTGCCCGGAACTGGGGGATAACCTCCTCGCTTTCTGTACTATTTCGCCCCAGGTTCGGATACTTACGAGGAGGCATCGTAGTGGCCGTGTGGACGAGGCTCGGGCGAGCAGCGGTAGCCGCAGCGTTAGCCTTGATCGCACTGGCCGCGACCCCCGGCGACGCTTTCGCCGATCCGTCACCGGCCAAGGTCCGGGCCAAACTGGTGAAGCTGAACGAACAGGCCGATCAGCTCGTTGAGCGGTACAACCAGGCGAACGAGGCGTACAAGACGGCCAAGAAGAAGTACGAGACCCTCAACACCGAGCTCAGCCGCAAGGACGCCCAAGCGAAGGTTCTCCGCGAAGAACTCACCGCGATAGCGATCAACGGCTACCAGAACGGCCCGCTCACGGGCTGGCAGGGGTTCGCCTTCCAGGGCGACCCGGGAACGGCCTTGAGCAGCATGGCCGCTCTCGAGCAGTTGGCACAGGACAGGGCGGCCAAGATACGTGCCTACGAGGCGACCACGAAGGAGTTGCGGGATCGACGTGCCGAGGCCGAACAAGTCCTGTCGGAGACCGACGACGCACGCGACAGGGTGCGCGGCGAGAAGGCGAAGGTGGACAAGCTGGTCGACGAACAGACCAAGCTCCTGCGACGGCTGGGCACCTTCCAGGCGGGCGACCCCAACAGCCCTGGCATCCAATACACCGGCCCGGCCTCGGGCAACGCCCGCCTCGCGCTCCAGTTCGCCTTCGGGCAGGTCGGCAAACCGTACCGATACGGCGGCACCGGGCCCGGCTCCTATGACTGCTCCGGCCTCACCCAGGCCGCCTGGCGCACCGGCGGGGTCGAATTGCCCCGGACGACCTGGACCCAATGGGCCTGGGGTGCCGGCCGACGCGTGCCCCTGAACGCGCTGCAGCCTGGGGACCTGCTCTTCAGCAAGGGACTGGGACACATGGGCATGTACGCCGGCAACGGGAAGATGGTGCACGCTCCTCAGACCGGAGACATCATCAAGGTGGTCGACCTCGACGACTACTGGCGCAACCGCCTGCTCGGCGCTGTTCGTCCCTGAGCGGACCGCCGATGCCCCTGGCATGTGGTGCCCGGCAGGCCGCCAGTGCCGGCGAGTGGTAGAAATACACCACACTGGCCAGCGCGCCGGAGGGAGACTGCATGCGAATCCTGGACGTGCGTCGCAGCGAGGGCACCTTTGCCCTGCTCGTCCCAGCCGCACATCCGGACGCGAAGACCGTCAGTGTGGACATTTCCCGTGATGCGGCAAGCCGATGGCTCGGCGAGCGCCGCGAGAGTGGGGTACGGGCCGGCCCCGGCAGAAGAGACGCCCCCGGCTTCGACGGCCGTCCCCGCCACGCGGATCCGGACGACTCCCTCGGCAGGTGCCTGCGAGCGCGGCACAGGACCTACCTTAACTACGATCATGGCTAGTAGAGCTTCGTTCCAGCTCCGCGGCAGCACCCGCCCCCGACGATCCGGGTATCGGCCGCATCCACGGGCTGGGTGTCGATCCGGGGGACGGGGTCCTCTGCCCGGCAGGCCATTACGGCCTGTCCAAGGCCACCTGATCGGTGGCCACCCCGACGACCCGCAGGCCACCGACCCGCGCCTGGGCCTCATCCACGGCAGCGACGCCGAACGCACGCGGGCGACCGTGTCCGAGAGCGACGCCGAGCTGGACCGTAGCTACGCGACCATCCTGCGCGGGCCGCGGGTGAGCACGGACGTCTTCCGCCCGGCAGCCCCATGAGCGCTCCCCGGCCCAACCCCCGTCGTAGGTCCGGCGGCTTCATGAGCGTCCTGCGCTCGCCGCTCGTGCTCATCCTGGCCACCGTCGTCATCATCGCGGCGCTCGCCTACGTCGTCCCCGCCATCGCGCTCGCCGGGAAGGTCCCTCCCGGCACCCGGGTGAACGGCATCGATATCGGCGGGCTGCCATCCGAATCCGCTCGCGCCCGCCTCGAAGAGGGCCTGAGCGGGCGGTTGACGCAGCCAATGACGCTGATCGCGGCGAACAAGCGGAAACAGCTCACGCCCGCAGAGCTGGGGCTGGGCTTCGACACGCAGGCGACGGTCGCGGCCGCGATGGAGGGCGCCACCACGCCGGTGGGCATCGCCCGCTCCCTCTTCGGCACCCGGCAGATCCGTCCCGTGGTCACCGTGGACGACAAGCGGCTCGCCGCCGGACTCGCCGGCCTGGCCAAGTCCGTGGACAAGAAGCCGGTGGAGGGCGGCATCCGTTACCAGGGGCTGGAACCGCGAGCCACACTGCCGAAGCCCGGCCGGACGCTGGATCGCGACGGGTCGGCGCAGGCCGTACGGGCCGCCTTCGTGGCCGGCCTCACCTCCGCCGAACTGGACGTTCAGGTGGCGCCACCCGCCCTTACCGCCGCCGAGGTCCGTCGCGTCGCCGCGAGCACCGCGCGCACGGCGGTCGCGGCTCCTGTCACGGTCGCCAGCGGCGGCAAGGAAGCCACCGTGTCGAGAGAGCAGCTGGCCGCCGGCCTCCGCTTCGTCTCCGACGGCAAGGGCGGCCTGCGGCCCTCCTTCAACGCCTCCGACGTCACCCCGGCCCTGGCCAAGGCCCTGGTGAGCACTCCGCCGAAGGACGCCTCCTTCAAGATCGTCAATGGCCGGCCACTGGTCATCCCCTCCCGAGCGGGCCGTGGCGCCGAGGTCGAGGCGCTCGGTCCGGCGATCAACGAGGCCGTGACGGCAGACGACCGGCGCGTCGAGCTGCCCGCGGTGGCGCGGCAACCGCGGGTGACCACCGCCGAGGCGAAGAAGCTGGGCGTCAAGCAGAAGGTCAGCTCGTACACCACCCAGCACCCCTGCTGCGCCCCGCGCGTGACCAACATCCACCGCATCGCCGATATCGTGGACGGCTACGTGGTACAGCCCGGGGAGACGTTCTCGCTCAACGGCGTGGTCGGCCGGCGGGACAGGGCGCGTGGGTTCGTCGAGGCGCCGATGATCCTCAACAACCGGTTCGTCAACGACGTCGGTGGCGGCGTCTCACAGTTCGCCACCACCATGTTCAACGCCGTCTTCTTCGGCGGCTTCGAAGACGTCCAGCATCGTGCCCACCAGTTCTACATCTCCCGCTACCCGGCCGGTCGCGAGTCCACGGTCTCGTATCCGCAACCGGACTTCCGCTGGCGCAACGACTCGAAGTACGGGGTGCTCATCAAGACGTCGTACACCGGCACCTCCATCACCGTGGATTTCTGGAGCACCAAGCGCTACGAGATCGAATCGCAGAGTTCCGGGCGCTACAACGTCAAGCCCGTCACGGAGCTCACCGACTCCGATCCTGAGTGCATCCCCATGGAGGGCGCGGAGGGGTTCGCCATCGACGTGTGGCGCATCTTCAAGAAGGACGGGAAAGTCCTCCGCAAGCAGCGCTTCCACACCGTGTACGACGTCGAGCCCCGCCTTACCTGCACGAAGTCCTAGGTCGACGATCTCGGACAGTTGAGCTGCACGGCAGGTGAGATGGCCTCATCGGTGTGGTCGGCCGGGAGGACGGACCGGGAAGGGGCTCCGGGGAGCGCCCGGTGTCTGTAACTCGCTGCGTGCTGTTCGCTCTATTCGATGGCCGGTGTCTCCCCCCGAGCGTCGCGAGGCGGTTGGCCCGCCCTGCCATGCGCGGCTTTGAGGGCCTGGAGCTCGCGATGCAGTGCCTGGATCGCGACCAGAGCGACGCCGTTGGCGTCGATGCAGCTGATGGCCGTGTCGGTGCCGCCCAGCCCGAACGCGGCCCACCAGTCCTGGGCCATCGGGCCCAGATGACGTACGTGCTCGTCATCCCAGCTGTAGCGCCAGGTACTGATGGGCAGCGCGACGACCTTGGCCAGGACCTCGTCGCCGTCGAGGGGACGGTCGCCGTCGGCCGGCGCGGGAGTGGGCCGCGATGGTGGGCTCAACGCCATGCCACCGGCGTGATCGCCGTCTTCAGGTTCCGGTCGGACGCCCGCATCTTCGTGCCTTCCGCCGAACCGTGCCGGCGGTCGAGGTGGACGACCTGCCCGGAGGTGCTGCCGAGCCAGACTCCCGGCTCGCCGAGCTGGGCGGAGTAGGTGACGCTGCTGCCGTTGGCGCCGGTGACGGTGACGTCGGCGCGGCTCAGATGCCAGTCGTCGTCGGGGACGTCGGGCGGTGGGGTGAAGCGCACGTAGACGGGGTGGTCGATCAGGTCGCCGAGGGTGCGCCGGGGGCGGCGCGGGTCGTTCCAGTCGGGCTTGACGACGTTGCCGCCCTCGCCGAGGACATAGGTGTCCGCGGAGTCTCTCTGCTGGTCGGTGACGTCTGATCGGGCCAGGCCGAACTCGCGCCCCGCGATGCCGAGGCTGATGGACGCGCGGTCGTTGGAGACGCCGCCCTGCGTGCCGTCGTCGGGATCGTCGCCGCCGGTGGCCAGGTAGACGGAGATGCTGGTGATGAGTTCGTCGCTGTGCCGGGGGTCGGATGACATGATGCAGTTCCTCCCATGTCACTTATCGTGGTTTATTGACTACTAATTGTTATTCCACGTGGTTGACATGGGGCACATGTCCTCAAGGTGCTCTTGCCCTTGCCTTCAGGAGAGAGTCACTTGGGCAGGGCGACGCCTACCGGCACCTCGGGACGACCGCCGGCGGGTTCTCTAACCGTCGATGATGCGATCGAGCCAGTCGCCCAGCAGTTGGCCCTCGGAGGGGCTGAGGACCTTCAGGTCCGGGAGGGCGGCCCTGAGGGCGATGGCGCCGGACACGACGTCGTCCCCGGTACGGGAAGATCCGGTCGGGGCGGGTTCGGTGATCGCGTGGATGACCGACTCGCGGACGATCCGGGCGGCGTCCATGTCGCGTTCGGCCTCCGGTGTCGCGATCAAGGCGAGCGTGGTGCCGCGGCCCGCCGCGTGGATCACGCGCGCCGCCCGTTGCTCCGGGACGCGGAGCCGACCGGCCAGGGCGACACGGTGCACCAGCCCGGCGAGGACCTCCGCGGCCTGCTTCGCCCCGTCGGGCTCGGCACCCGGTCGTGGGCTCCCGTAGATCAGCGAGTACAGAGCGGGCTCGGCGAGGCCGAACCAGATGTGCAGATCCCAACCGCGCCGCAGGTCCTCCACGGGGTCGCCGCTGGGTGTGATGCCGCGTTTCTCGGCGAGGTACGACATGAGCCCTCGTCCGGCGACGGCATCCAGAAGGCCCTGCTTGTCACCGAACAGCCGGTACAGGATCGGCGCCTGCACGCCGGCGGCCTTACAGACGGCCCTGGTCGAGACGGCGTCCCTTCCCGCACGCGCCAGCAGGTCCGCCGCAACGTCGAGGATCGCCTCCCGCTTGTCCATGCTCGCCGTCATTTATCGATGATAACAGATGTTCGTCACCATGGATAACATTTCTGATAACGCCATCTTGTTATCGATGTATTATCGATGCTAACTTTAAATTGTTAGCGCTTGTAGCGAGGAGGGTGTTCATGAGTACCGGATCACGGGTCGCCATCGTCACCGGTGGGTCGCGGGGGATCGGCCGCGCCGTCGCCGCCAGGCTCGCCGCGGCAGGCCAGGACGTCGCCGTCGTCTACGCGTCCCATGCCAAGGAGGCGGACGCCGCCGTCGGCGAGATCGAGGCGGCCGGCACCCGCGGGATCGCGCTGCGGGCCGACGTGGCCGACGAGGATGCGGTCGCCGCCGCCTTCGACGCCGTGGAGCAGCACCTCGGCCCTGTCGACGTCGTGGTCAACGCAGCGGGTGTGATGGCGCTGCAGCCGACCCGCGAGCTGGACCTGGCCGAGTTGGACCGGCAGTTGCGCGTCAACGTACGGGGCACGTTCGTCATGGCGAGGAGGGCCGCGCGGCGGATCCGCCCCGGCGGCGCCATCGTCGCCGTCTCCACCAGCGTCACCCGCCTGCACCTCCCGACCTACGGCGCGTATGCCGCGACCAAGGGGGCGGTGGAGGCCCTCGTCCCGATCCTCGCCAAGGAGCTCGGCGACCGCGACGTCACGGTCAACGCGGTGGCGCCGGGCCCCACAGCCACGGAGCTGTTCTTCGACGGCAAGTCGCAGCAGGTCATCGACCGGATCGCCGCGCTGAGCCCGATGAACCGGCTCGGCACCCCGCAGGACGTCGCAGAGGTCGTCGCCTTCCTGGCCGGCCCCGGCCGGTGGGTCAACGGCCAGATCGTGTTCGCCAATGGCGGCGCCGCCTGACCCCGCGCTCGGCCATAGAGAAGGGGATCCCCCATCGGACGGTTCGCCACGTAGCGGCCCGGGTGGGGACTGCGTGCCGTCCCCCCGCCCGGCGCGCCCGACCGACATGAAGGAAAGATCCGCCATGCTTCTCATCCCACGTACCGGCGGCCGCCTCAGCGCCGTCGCCGCTCTCCTCTGCGCCCTGGTTCCGCTGTCCGCGTGTACGAATCCGGAACCCCGCGCGTCACAGAACAGCACAGCGCGGGATACGCGCGGCCTGGTCCCCGGCGAGGTCACCGAGATCGCCCGCGGCCTGACCATGCCCTGGGGCCTGACGTTCCTCCCGGACGGCTCCGCCCTGGTGTCCGAGCGGTCGTCGGCACGGATCCTGCACGTCAGGCAGGGCCGCGATCCCGCGCCGATCGGCACGGTTCCCGGCGTCGAGGTGAGCGCCGAGGGCGGTCTCCTCGGGCTGGCAGCCTCACCGTCTTTCGACAGCGACCGCACCGTCTACGCCTATGTGTCGGCCTCGCCCACCAACCGCGTCGTGGCGCTGCGCCTCACCCCCGACCTGCGCTCCCTGCGCCAGGACCGGGTGGTCCTGGACGGCATCGCGACCGCCGACCGCCATCACGGCGGGCGCCTGCGCTTCGGGCCGGACGGCAACCTCTGGATCGGCACCGGCGACGCCTTCTCGCCCGAGAACGCGGCCGACGACGAGTCGCTGAACGGCAAGATCCTGCGGATCCGCCCCGACGGATCCGTACCGCCGGACAACCCCTCGGGGACCGCCGTCTACTCCAGCGGCCATCGCAACGTGCAGGGCATCGCGTTCGGCCCCGACGGCACCGCCTACGCGTCCGAACTCGGTCACCGCGCCTGGGACGAGCTGAACGTCCTGCGCCCGGGACGCGACTACGGATGGCCCGAGTCCGAGGGCCGGAACGGCTCGCACGGCGAACGGCCGCTCTTCACCATCCATCCCGACGACGCCTCGCCGTCCGGCATCGCCATCGCGGGCGGGGCCGTCTGGATGGGCGCGCTCGGGGGGCAGCGGCTCTGGCGCCTGCCCGTCGACGGCCCGCGGGCGGACGGCGACCCCGTCGCCTACTTCGCCCAGCGCTACGGACGGATCCGCACGGTGGAGCCGGCACCCGACGACTCTCTGTGGATCACGACCTCCAACACCGACGGAGCGACGTGGGGCGGCACCGCCGCCCGGCCGGGCGACGATCGGATCCTCCGCGTCGAGCTCGTCCGGCCCACCTCCTGATCCGTCCTCATCACCGGAGCCGCCACCCGCATCGGCGACCTCACCGCCCGGGCCCGGCACACCGCGACGCCAGGCACGGGGTAGGGGCCGGCCAACCTGCGAAAATAACTCTATGAATTGAGTCAACTACGTTGTGTAATGGAGGCGTCGCAGAGCGAGACCTACAACATCGGAGGTTCCCCCATGCCACGCATCCCCGCCAAGATCATCGCTGCACTCGTATCGGTCGCCATGCTCAGCCTCTCCGCCGCCACCCCCGCCCATGCGGCCGGGCCGGCCTACTTCGAGTTCACCGACACCAACGGCTACCCGCGGTTCGTCTTCCAGCTCACCGATCAAGCCAAGATCGCGCACGCGCGCCGGATCCTCAGTGGCGAGGAAACGCAGCGCATCCACGTCCACGGCCGGATCCTCAAGAGGACCGTCGCGTACAACCCCCGGTGGAGCTACCACCTGCAGCCTGAGACGATCGACTTCTTCGAGATGGCCATCGAGGTCTGCGACTCCAGCATGCAATACCTTGAGGACCATCTGGACGAGGCCGGCGGCGCGTTCCTGCCCGGGGGGCACTGGTGCCCGTGGAGCTCCCGGCTGGTCCGTGAGGTTCCCATCTCCTAGAGCCTGCTGACGCCACGACCCCCCGGGGATCCCTGGGGGGTCGTGGCGTGTCAGCGGCTCAGCGGGCGGCGGGCAGGCCGACGAAGAACGCGATGACGTCCGCGGCCAGCAGGTCAGGCGCCTCCAAGGCGGCGAAGTGGCCGCCGCGGGGCATGTCGGTCCAGCGGACGAGGTTCGCGGCCTGCTCGACCCGCTCTCTCGGCTGGATCGGCAACTCGTACGGGAACGCGGCGACGCCGACCGGGACCTCGATGCGGCGTCGTGGGGAGAGCACCAGCGGGTCCGCCGCGCTCTCCTTGTACATCCGCATCGACGAGGTGATGGTCTGGCTGAACCAGTACACGCTGAGATTCGTCAGGATCTCGTCGAGCCCCACGGGGACCGCTCCGCCCGTCGCGCTCCGATCGGTCCACGCATGGAACTTCTCGACGATCCACGCGGCCATGCCCACCGGCGAGTCGGCGAGCGCGTAGCCGAGGGTCTGCGGGCGGGTCGCGTGCATGTGCGAGTAGCCGCCCTCCTCGCGCGCCCAGGCCTCCCGGCGGGCGTCGTAGCGGGGCCCGGGGCCGTCCGGCGCCTCCTCCGTACCGCCCTCGAACCTGAACGACGGGAAGTTGAGGTGGACGCCGATGACGGCACCGGGTTCACGCAGGCTCATGCGCATGGCTACGCCGGCGCCGATGTCCCCGCCCTGGACGGCGTACCGGGAGTGGCCGAGCCCCTCCATCAGTGTGTGGAACAACCGGGCGGTCACCTCGGGGGACGTGCCCGGGGCGGTGGGGCGCGCGGAGTAGCCGAACCCGGGCAGCGAGGGGATCACCACGTCGAGCACGAGCCCGCGCGACGCCGCGGCCGCCGTGAGGGACGGTACGGCCGAGAGCATCTCCACGAACGAGCCTGGCCATCCGTGGAGCAGGAGCAGTGGCAGCCGTGCGTGGCCGGGGGTCTCCGGAGCGCCCACGATGTGGACGAAATGGAGCCGGTGACCCTCGACGTCCGCCATGAACTGGGGAATCTCGTTGAGCTCCGCCGCCTTGCGGTGCCAGTCGAAACGCGCCCACTCCTCGACGACGTGACGGAGGTAGGACCCGTCCACACCCCAGCCCCAGGCCGCGTCGTTGATCTCGTCCGGCCAGCGGACCCGTCCGAGCCGGGTACGCAGGTCGTCGACCGCCTCGTCGTTCACCGGGATTTGCCAAGGTTTCCTGGAAAGGGAAGTCGCCAATGTGATCTCACTCCGTTCAATGCCGTAATGCCAGGCGGCGGACGGGCTGACGGCTGGTGCCGACACCGTACGGGTCCATGCGGTCCGATCAGTGTGGCTGCGGCGTTCGGTGCCGGGAAGTGGTCTCCGTGTCCCCATCCGCCGGTGGGCGGCTTCCCGGTGTCGAGGAGGGCGGGATGCTCTCGGGTGGCTGTTCGGAGGGCGGCTGGACGGGCGGTGTGGCGGCCGAGGGCTGCGGTGTGGCGGTCGTCGTCGGGGCGTCCGGGGACGCGGGCGTGGCCGAAGGTGTGGCGGTCGTACCGGGTGTCGGGGTGGTGTGGGTGCTGGTCGCCGATGGTGTGGTCGAGGCGGACGGTGATCGGGTGGCCGACGGGGTCGGGGTCGACGGGTAGAGCTGCCGGTGTGTGGCGGGCTCGGTGCGCCGGGCCTTGGGGGCGTGCTGCCTGGCCGGCTCGGCCTGCCGGCCGGTCGTGCCGTTCGCCTGGTCGGCCACCGTCCGGCCGGCAATGACCTGGTAGATCTGGATGCTGCCGAAGCTGCTCGTGAGCACCAGCGCCACGGCCGCCCCCACGCGCAGCCAGCCCATACGGGCGCGCGATGCGGCGGGCGGCTGCGTGGCGGGTGCCGCGTCCGCCGTCAGCGACGCGTCACCCGCCGTCAGCGACGCGTCACCCGCCGGCAACGGATCCGCCGTCAGTGACGCGTCCGCCGGCGTGAAGTCGACAGGCGTGGAGTCGGCCGGCATGGAGCCGGCAGGCGTGGAGTCGCCCGGGCGCCCGCGCCAGCTTGGCGCAGGGTCAGCCGGGCGCCCGCGCCAGGCCGTCGCAGGATCGGCCGGGCGCCCGCGCCGGCCCGGCGCAGGGTCGGCGGCACGCTCGCACCAGGCCGTCGCGGAGTCGGCCGGGCGTCTGCGCCGGCCGGTCGTGGTGTGCTGCTTGACCTTGTCGCCGGTACGCCGGAGGTAGTGGGTGTAGATGTCGGTGCCCACCGTGGTGGCCACGCTCATCACGGCCGCGCCGATCATCGTGCCAGCCACCCCGAGGTACGAGGCGGCTATCGCGGCGGTGAATGCGGCCAGGGCGCCGCCGACGATCTTCGCGACATTGAGCCGCGCACGGTGTGCCCTTCTGCGTTCTTCGGTGGTTGTGGTCGTGCTGCCGGTGGTGGTGGTCGGGGTCTGGTGCCTGCCGGTCATGCTTGCGCTGGCCAGCCTTCCTCATGATCGGGCGCGTGGGCGCCCCCAGGCATGTCGGTGATGCGCGCGCCAGTATCAGAGGTGATCCAGAATCGGGGCCGGACCGCGACTCCCGCACAGGGTGATGGATGGCGCGCCGCTCATGGCCGTGACGGCCACGCGGTAATTCCAGGGGCGCAGGTGAAAGCAGGGCCACGATGGCATATCGCGGCAATTGCCGTCAGCCTCGACGCGCCGTGCCTGCCTTCTCCTGGTCCAGACGTTGCCATCTCGGGAAATATCACCTCTATGAGGGACGGCGCTCGGCGAAGGCCGTGTCTCCGCCGAAGCGGGAGCGCAGGCGTACGTCGTAGTAGTCGGCGGCCTCCGCCAGCCAGTCGCAGGAGTTGGCCAGCTCGGCACTGGTCAGCGTCTGGGCGAGCAGCTCCGTGGCGGCGAACACGGTGCCGTCGCGCCAGAAGACGCGCAGGAAGCTGAGCCGCCCGTTCAGCTCGTTGAGCTCCGCCAGCAGCCCGTGCGACTGGTCGATCCCGCGCAGGAGGGGCGAGAACACGCGTACGACGGGTGGCGTGGCCTCCACGAGGCGGACGTAGACCACCGCCGTACCGGATCGGATGGCGACGGGCTCGGCGGAGATGTCGGCGGTGAGGGGTTGCCCATCGAGGTACCCGGAGATGAGCCGGTTGATCCTGGCCCGGAGGAGTGCGTGATTCGGCACGGTTCGACGCTACACCCGCCTCACCCGGGCGTGCCGGGCCGCCCGGGCGGCAGGAATCCCCGCCGCCGGGCCTCCTTGACCCACCGGTGCGCGGTGGTGATCGGGACGTCGCGGAGCTCGGCCAGCTCGGCCGCGGGACGTGCGGACACCTGGGCGAGCTCGTGATAGGTGTCGGCGATCTCCCGGTAGAAGTCGTCCGGACGGCCGCGCTTGCGGACCGGCGCCGGCCGGGGAACGGCGCGGTCGGGAGCGGTCATCTCCCAGCCCTCACCGTCGAGCGAGGGCAGCTCGGTCTGGCGGAGGCGGCTCACGGTCACCGGTGTGATCACGTCGTCGACGGCGGTGAGTTGCGCGTTGGCGGCGACCTCGATGCGCCCCACGGGGATCGACCGCAGCAGCCCGGCCGTCGGCGCGCCGTCGATGCGCAGCCCGGTGAGCACCAGGCGGCCACCGGCGGCCACGGCGATCTGGACGAGCACGGTGCTGGAAAGCGGTGGCTCCTGTCGCCACTCGTACCAGTCCTCCCCGACGGGGAAGAGCCGCCCACCTCGCATCCCGCAAGTGTAACGACGCGCTGGGAGCATCCAGATGTATTGCGCGCATCTAGACGTCTAAGTACGCTTATCTCGACCTAGGGTCCCGCCACGAAGGAGCGTCAATGATCGACATCGTCGAGCGGTACGACATCCCCGAGCAGCACTTCTGGCTGCGCGGCCCGCGATCGGGCGCGCCCGTCGAGTTCGACGCGCAAACCGGCATATGGAACGTCTACGGCTTCCCGGAACTGCAGGAGCTGCTCGGCGACCCGGCGACGTTCTCCTCCAACACCATGCGCGTCGTCCCCAAGAGCATGCTGGCGGAGATGGAGGACTTCTCGCTGGAGGGCTTCATCACCCAGATCGACCCGCCGGAGCACGGCAAGCTGCGCAAGCTGGTCACCAGCGCCTTCACCCGCAGGGTCGTCGCGGACCTGGAGCCGCGGATCGCCGCCGTCACCCACGAGCTGCTCGACGCGGCGCGCGACCGCGGCCGGTTCGAGCTGGTGACCGACCTGGCCTACCCGCTCCCCGTCATCGTCATCGCCGAGCTGCTGGGGGTCCCGGCGAGCGATCGTGCCCTGTTCAAGCGGTGGGCCGACGCGCTGTTCCAGCGCGACACCAAGATCTCGTTCAACGAGACCGCCGAGCGGCAGGACATCGACCTCCAGGCCACGCTGAAGCCGTGGAACGAGATGAGCGCCTACCTCGCCGGCCACGCCGCCGAGCGCCGGCGGCGGCCGCGCGCGGACCTGCTCACGAGGCTGGTCGAGGCCGAGGTGGACGGTGAACGCCTGCCCGCCGAGCAGGTGGTCAACTTCGCGATCGTGCTCCTGCTCGCCGGGCACGTGACCACCACCATGCTGCTCGGCAACACGGTGCTGTGCCTGGACGCCTTCCCCGCGCAGCAGGACGATCTGCGGGCCGACCGCGCCCGGATCCCGGCCGCGATCGAGGAATCGCTGCGGTTCCTCACCCCGTTCGCCGCCCTCGGCCGGGCCACCACCCGCGACGTCGATCTCGGCGGCGTGACGATCCCCGCCGACCGGGTGGTCATGGCCTGGCTCGGGGCGGCCAACAGGGATCCCCGCCAGTTCCCCGACCCAGACGTCTTCGACCCCACTCGCGACCCCAACCCGCATCTCGGCTTCGGCCGCGGCATCCACTTCTGCCTGGGCGCGCCCCTGGCCCGGCTGGAGGGACGGGTCGCGCTGAACATCCTGCTCGACCGGTTCGACCCGCTGCGCACCGATCCGGAGGACAAGGTGGAGTTCATCCCCACGCCGACCATGACCGGAGTCCGCCGCCTCCCGCTGGGCTGACCTCCGGGAGGTTGGCACTCGGGGCTATGGACAACGTGCCGCATACGTGATCTGACGGAGTAAGAGCGCCGACGATCAGGAACAGGAGCACCTGGAAATGAGCGATACGCCGCGACTTCACTCCGCCGGGACCACCCTGCTGGACCGCGCCCGCGAGCTGCGCCCGCTGATCGAGGGGGAGGCGGCCGAGGCCGAGAAGCTGGGCAGGCTCACCACCCCCGTCGTGGACGCCCTGCACGAGGCGGGACTTTTCGGCCTCTGGGTGCCCGAGGCGCTCGGCGGTGCCGAATCGTCCCCCAGGGAACTGCTCGCCGTCTTCGAACAGCTCTCGTACGCCGACCCCTCGACGGGCTGGGTGGTCATGGCCACCAACCTGGAGAACGGCACCGCCGGCGCGTACCTGGGTGACGAGGCCGTCGAGCAGATGTTCAAGGGCCCCCGGATGCCGCTGATCGCGGGCCAGGGCACGCGGGCGGGCATCGCCGTACGCGAGAACGGCGGTTTCCGCCTGACCGGGCAGTGGGGCTTCGCCTCGGGCATGTACCACTCCCAGTACGCTCACAGCCTGGGCGCCATCGAGGGCACCGACGAGGTACGGATCTTCATCACCCCTGTCGAGGACGTCAAGATGCTCGGCAACTGGGACGTCCTGGGCCTGCGGGCGACGGGCAGCATCGACTACTCGATCGACGGCGCCTTCGTACCGGAGCCGTACACGCACGTCTTCGACCTGGCCGAGCCGCTGCGCGGCGGCGCGATCTACCGGCTCGGCCTGCTCGACCAGGCGCTGATCTGCCACACCGGCTGGGCGCTCGGCGTCGGCCGGCGGCTGCTCGACGAGCTGGCCCGCTACGCGGCGGCGCGGACCGGGCGGCCGGGCCAGATCGCCGACACCGACGCCTTCCACGCCGACTTCGCCCGGGCCGAGGCGAAGTTCCGCGCGGCGAAGGCCCTGGTGCGCGAGACGTGGGAGGACACGGAACGCACCCTGGACTCGGGCGGGACGCTCGACGTACGCCAGGAGACCATGATGCGGCTCACGCTCAACCACCTCACTGCGATGCTCGCCGAGGTGGCCAGGTTCGTGTACGCGTCGGGCGGCACCTCGGCGCTGCGCGACGGGCTGATCCAGCGGCTGTTCAGGGACGTGCACGCCGGCACCCAGCACATCCTGGCAGGACCGCAGATGCTCCAGGAGTGCGGCCGCGAGCTGGCCGGCCTGGCGCAGGGCCAGTCGTGGGCGATCACCACCCTGGAGGGTCCATGACCGATGAGTTCTCCGGGCGGCGGAGGTCCAATGTCCGACACGTGACCTCGGAGGAAGGTTGAACCCGCCATGACGACCGCCACCCACTTCCTGGAGCGTCCCGGCGTGCGGCTGCGCTACGAGGTACGCGGCTCGGGGCCGCTGCTGCTGCTGGTCGGCGCGCCGATGGCCGCGGCCCACTTCGTGCCGCTGGCCGAGGCGCTGGCGGCCGACCACACGGTCGTCACGCACGACCCCCGGGG
>NZ_JBQQCB010000132.1:0-26732 GCF_052246675.1 Nonomuraea sp. KM90
ATCGATTCGATGAGGTCGCCGGGGCGGAGTCCGGCCTGTTGGGCGGCGCCGCCGTGCACGGTGGTGATGAACAGCGGGGGCAGGGCGGCTTCGGGGTTGCCGGTTGCCTGCCGGCTGGTGAGGTTGGCGTGCAGGCCCAGGCCGTAGCCGTCGCCGTCGTAGCGGTCGGGTGGTTGTTCGATGTCGTGGGTCCAGGAGGCGTGGTTGTCGCCGAGGGCGGCCACGATGGCTTCCAGGGTGGCGACGGCGAGTTTGGTGTGCAGGTGGGGGACCTGGTCGGTGATCTTTCGGTAGGTGGTTTCGAAGGCGGTCCAGTCGGTGGTGCGGTTGCCGGTCAGCGCCGGCATGGTGGCTCCCGGCAGGTCGTGGCCGTGGCGGTTGAGTTCCTGGGTCAGGGCGGCGAATCCGGCGATGAGCAGGGCGCGGGCGTCCAGCGTGGCGCCGCTGTAGTGGTTGCCGAGGATGCAGAAGTAGGCCTGTTCGATCACGTCGATCGTGGTGGCCGTCTGGGCTGCGGGGGGTCCCTGGGGCGGCGCGCAGACCGTACCGGCCGCCGGGCTGGCCTGGCTGCGGGGTGGCGTCGGGGCCGTGCAGGCCGCGGCCAGGAGGAGGGCGAGCCCGGCGGCGGCGATCCTGGCGGCGATCCTGGCGGCGGTGATCCTGACGGTGATCCTGACGGTGATCCTGGCGGCGGTGATCCTGGCGGTGGTCATGATGGTGGTCATGACAGGCGCCTGCGGATCCACCAGAAGGACAACCAGGTGAGGCCGAGGGTGAGCAGGGCGTAGATCCCGGTCTCGATCCACTGGAAGGGCCAGAACCGGTCCAGGGGATGGTAGGTCGCCTGCTGCCGGTAACCGAGCCGGTTGATCTCCGCCGTGCACGCGTCCGTGCCCTGTCGTCCTGATGGTGCGCAGGGGCCCGACGTCGTGGAAACCGGGACGGACCGCGCGATCGTCGACGACGGCCCCGAGGCGCCGGCGCCGCCGGTGACGGTACGTCCGGACGGATCGACCAGGTCGCTGGACAGGACCCAGGCGCCAGCATGTCCGGGAACGGCCGACGTGCTCAGGAAGACCTGCATGGCGCCGCCTCCCTGACCCGGCGGCACGAGCCCCTCCACGTTCGTCCGGCCGAGCTCGAAAGTCGACGTGACCGGGGGCATCAGGTGGGGCCGGACCAGCAGCGGCATGGCGAGCTGGATCGCGGCGAAGACGGCCAGGGTGAGGGCCATGGCGGGCAGGGTGCGGCGCACCAGCATGCCCACGGTCACGCCCAGGACGAAGGCGAAGGCCGCGTACCCCATGGGGGCGATGCCGCGCGCCCCGAACACCAGGGGCGCCATCTGGGCCATTTCCGGAACGGCTGACTTGTCCAGGGGTTCGGACCACCAGGTCACCGCCAGGCCGCACAGCCCGGCGGCGGCCACGGCGACCAGGCCGGTGAGCCCGAGCTTGACCGCCAGCCAGCGGCCTCGGGTGACGCTCTGGTTCCACACCAGCAGGTGCGTGGCCGCCTCCAGCTCGCGGGTGATCAGCGGGGCTCCCCAGAAGAGCCCGACCAGCGCCGGCAGGAGCAGCACGACGAGGGCGAGGGCGAGGAAGGGCATCTGGTTCTCGTCGAAGAAGCGGTCGTAGAAGTCGTCGCAGGTGTCGTCCGGGGTGCAGCCGGCGATTCCGGCAGCGTAACGGGAAGCCAGATCCGGGCCGGTCAGGGCCAGCACAGCGGTGAGGACGACGAGGACGGTGGCCGTCATCGCGGCCGAGCCGCGGAACTGGCGCCAGGTCAGCCAGATCATCGCCGCACCTCCAGGGCGACCCGCCGGTGGTCGGCGGTGTGCTTGTCCATGTAGGCCAGCACGAGGTCCTCCAGGCTGAGCCTGCTGACCGTCCAGGCGGGGTCGTGGATCGGGCCGTCGGTCCTGACCACATACGTGCCCTGCCGGGCGGAGATGACGTGCTGGTCGGCGGGCAGCCGGTCGGGATCGCGGCGCGGGCCGGTGAGCCGGTGATGGGTGGCCAGCAGCCGGTCCACCTCCCCGGCCACCCGCACGCGGGAGTCGACCAGGACGATCAGGTAGTCGCAGACCCGTTCCAGATCGGAGACCAGGTGGGAGGAGAGCAGCACGCTCAGCTCGTGCTCGACGGTGGCCTCCATCAGATGCTGCAGGAACTCCCGGCGGGCCAGCGGGTCGAGCGAGGCGACCGGCTCGTCCAGGATCAGTAACTCGGGCCGTTTGGCCAGACCCAGGGTGAGGGCGAGCTGGGCGCGCTGGCCGCCGG
Organism: Nonomuraea sp. KM90; assembly: GCF_052246675.1. Lineage (NCBI taxonomy): Bacteria > Bacillati > Actinomycetota > Actinomycetes > Streptosporangiales > Streptosporangiaceae > Nonomuraea > Nonomuraea sp. KM90. The sequence goes on from NZ_JBQQCB010000132.1 coordinate 2,283, forward strand.
ACAGCTTGCCCGCCCGGTGCGCGGGATCGAGCCCGAGCCGGGCGATGCGTTCGCGCGCCATCACGCTGTCCCAGCGGGGGTTGAGCCGCGCGCCCAGCCGCAGGTGCTCGGCGACGCTCAGGCCCGCGTACACGGGGGTGTCCTGGGCGACGAAGCCGACCCTGGCCAGCTGCGCCGGGCCGGCGGCGGGCCGGCCGCCGAGCACGGTGATGCCACCCGCGGTCGGCTCCAGCTGGCCGCCGGCCAGCTTCAGCAGCGTGGTCTTGCCCGCCCCGTTGGGCCCCACCAGCCCCACGACGTGGCCTCGCGGGATGTCGATGGTGCACTCGCGCAGCGCCCAGCGCTTGCCGTACTTCTTGCCCAGCTGCTGGGCCTGCAGGACAGCGGTCACGCTATGTCCTCCTGTGCAGAGGTCCGAAAGGGTGATCAGGAACAGCGCCTCCACCGTCGAGGCGGCGTGGTGCCGGGAACGAAACTAGGCACCGCTCATGCGGGTGCGCGTCGGCCGTCGTACCGAGATCGCCTCCCGCCTGGGAACGAGGCGTCGCCGGCTCATCCCTGCGATGTACTCCCGGAGACCGGGAAGCCATCACGACGGCCGATGCCGGACGAACAGTGCAGGCGTGACAATGTGCCGGTGGAAACCGGTGAACGACGGCCGTGGTGGCGGCAGGTGCTCGACCTGTACAACCGGCTGAACGAGGACTACTCGGATCGGCGGGGCGTACGGGACGCGCCGGTGCGGAGCGGCGACGGACCCCCGAGGCTGTCTCGCAGAGCGCTCGCCGCCGACGTGGTGCTCGCGGTCGTCCTGACCGTCCTCGCCGTGACCGTGTCGGCGCGGGATCCAGCGATCGGCTCCGCCGCGAACCAGCCCGCGGCGATCGAGTACCTGCGGCTGCGGCCCGATCCCGCGGCGATCGAGTACCTGCCGCTACGGCCCGGTCCCGCGGCCGACCACGCAGCACCTCCCGGTGTCCTGCCCCACGGCCCATCCCCACGCGCTGGCGACCCACGTGCCCGGCTTCCGTCCCAGGACCCGCCGCCCGTGTTCCTCGTGGCCCTGACGGCGTTGCCGCTGGCGGCGCGGCGCCGGTACCCGCTCGTCGCCTTCTGGGTGGTGCTGGTGGCGGCCCGGGCCACGCACGGGGATGCGACCTGGATCACCGTACTGACCTGCGCGGTCGCCGCGTACGGCGCCGCCGCCCACAGCCGTCACCGGATCCTGGCGATGGGTGGCATCGTGCTGGCGGCGGGGCTCGCCGGTGCCGGGTTCGGGGACATCGCGCCTGCGCTGCCGGGCTGGATGGGGCCGTTCGTCGTCCTGCTGAGCGTCGGCGTCCTCGGGAGCTTCGTCCGTTTCTGGCGGCGACAGCTGAGAGCCGACCGGCACCGGCTCGCCGAGCTGCAGCAGGCGCAGGCGGACGCCATGCGCAGGGCTGTCGCGGAGGAGCGGTCCAGGATCGCCGCAGAGCTCCACGACGTGGTGACCCACAATGTCAACGTGATGGTGATCCAGGCCGGCGCGGCCCGCAAAGTGATGGACGTGCAGCCGGAGCAGTCGAAGCAGGCTCTGCTCGCGATCGAGTCCGGCGGCCGGGCCGCCATGGCCGAGCTGCGCCACGTCATGGGTCTGCTCGCCGGTCCGGGCGGCGAACACCTCGACGGGCCTTCCAACGGGCCCTCCGACGGACTCGAACCCCAGCCCGGGCTCGACCAGCTCGACGCCCTGGTGGAACGAGTCCGCGCCGCCGGGGTGCCGGTCCGCGTCGCGGTGTCGCCCCCCGGGCCACTGCCTCCCGGAATCGACCTCGCCGCCTACCGCGTCGTGCAGGAAGCCCTCACCAACACGATCAAGCACGCGCCCGGGGCCGCCGCGTCCGTGACGGTCGGCCATGACGGCGACTGGCTGGAGATCGAGGTGACCGACACCGGCGGGACACGGGGCGCCGGGCCGCGGACCGGCGACGGCAGGGGACTGATCGGGTTGCGCGAGCGGCTCGCCGTCTACGGCGGGACCCTGGACGCCGGACGGACGGCCGAAGGCGGATTCCGGATCAAGGCCCGCGTCCCGTGGAGGTCCGCATGACCGAGCGGTTGCGCGCCGTCATCGTCGACGACCAGGCACTGGTACGCACGGGATTCCGCATGATCCTCGCCGCCGACGGCATCGAAGTGGCGGCCGAGGCGGCCAACGGGAGCGAAGCTGTCGCCGCGGTCCGCCGTACCAGGCCGGACGTCGTGCTCATGGACATCCGGATGCCGCAGATGGACGGCCTCGAAGCCACCCGGCGGATCCTCGCGGGCGGTGCCGAGGACACCCGCGTGCTGATCCTGACCACCTACGACCTCGACCACTACGTGTACGCCGCGCTCGCCGCGGGGGCGAGCGGGTTCCTGCTCAAGGACGTCTCACCCGAGCACCTGGTGGCCGCGGTACGCCTGGTGCGCTCCGGCGACGCCCTGCTCGCGCCCACCATCACCCGCCGCCTGGTCGAGCGTTTCGCCCGCCGCGACAACGTCAAGCCCACCCTCCACCGCGACCTGTCCCAGCTGACGCCCCGGGAACTGGACGTGCTGCGCCTGCTCGCCACCGGCCTGAGCAACGCCGAACTCGCCGGCCGGCTGACCCTCAGCGTGGCCACGGTGAAGACCCACGTCGCGAGCATCCTGTCCAAGCTCGGCCTGCGCGACCGCGTCCAGGCCGTGGTGGTCGCCTACGAGACCGGCCTGGTCTCTCCCGGCGGCACCGCCTGACCTCCGAATCCACCGCCGCACCTGCCGCAGCTCGGCGAGCCGGTGCCGGCCGGCTCTCAGCTGTCGCCGCCAGAAACGGACGAAGTTCCCGAGGACCCCGACACCGAGCAGGACGACGAACGGCCCCATCCAGCCCGGCCGCGCAGGCGCGATGCCCCCGAGCCCGAACCCGAACCCCGACAGGCCGGGAGCGGTTCCGGAGCGCCCCGCGTCCCCAGAACCCACGCGACGGCCCGGCGATCCGCCACCCAACCTCACGCCCTGATGCCTCTCTGCCCCGGTGTCCGCTGCTCCGGTGTGTCGTGGTGCTCCGGCGTCGTGGTGCTCCGTTGTCGTGGCGCTCTGCTGTCACGGAGCCTCGTTGGCGGCGCCGGATCCGGTCGCCGCCCCGAGGTGCAGCGGGATCTGGCGGGTCTAGCGGACCGCTTCGATCAGTGCCCGGAGCAGGGCAGTGCGTCCGGGCATCTCGGACACGATGACGTGCTCGTGGTTCGCGTGCGCCCCACCCCCCACGGCCCCCAGCCCGTCGAGCGTCGGACAGCCCACTCCAGCCGTGAAGTTGCCGTCCGAGGCGCCGCCCACAGAAGCCGACGTCAGCGGCTCCAACCCCAGACCCGCTGCCAGCTCCTGCGCCAGGGCGAAGAGCGAGGCCGACATCGCCTCTTCGAGCGGTGGGCGGTTGGGGCCGCCGAGGACCTCCAGGCGGGTGCCCGGGACGACCGGCCGCAGGGACTGCATCGCCGCGTCCACCCGCTGCTGCTCCGCCACCTCCGCCACCCGTACGTCCACCCCGACCGAGGCCGCCGCCGGAACCGTGTTCAGCGTCGTGCCACCCGTCAGGACCGTCGGCGTGACGGTCGTCGGTCCGGCGCCGATGGCGGCGACGGCCAGGATCTGGTGAGCCAGCTCGATGCCCGCGTTCGCGCCCTTCTCCGGCTCGAGCCCCGCGTGCGCGGCCTTGCCGTGCACGTTGACGGTGTAGAGCGAGGTCCCCTTCCGGGACGTCTTCAGCGCCCCGCCGTCGGCGCTGGCCTCCATGACGAAGGCGGCGGCCAGGCCCCGCGCGGTTTCCTGGATCAGTCGCGCGGACGTGATGGAGCCGACCTCCTCGTCCCCGGTGACCAGCAGCGTGATGCCGTCGAGCGAGCCGAGCCCCGCCAGCGCGTGGAACGTCTGCACCAGCCCCGCCTTCATGTCGAACACGCCCGGCCCCCGCGCCACCCCGTCCACCACGGACCAGGGGTGCGTGGTGAGGGTGCCGATCGGCCAGACCGTGTCGTGGTGTCCGAGCAGGAGAACCCGGGGAGTGCCGAACGACCACCGCAGATGCGTGACCCCGTCGATCACCAGGAACTCCGGCGCGGTGCCCAGATGGCGGGTGCCCATCGCGGCCACCACCTTCGCGCTGCGGGCCACCGCCTCCAGATCGCTGGAGAAGGACTCGCACAGGACCAGCTCCTCGAGGTCCGCGAGCATGCCGGCGGTCCCTGGCGAGGTGGTGCCGGTCATGCGAGCCGCTCCCCGAAGAACCGGTGTACGTTCCCGCCGATGATCTGCATGACGTCCTTCTCCGGCAGGCCGCGCGCGAGCAGTCCCTCGGTCACCATGGGCAGCCCGGACGGACCTTCCAGCCCCGGGACGGCGGACTTCGGATCGACGCCCCTGGCGTGGACGTCCTCGCAGCACGGCGGCGTCAGATCGTCCATCACCTCGCGGATGAAGTCGGGGCCGAGCCCCACGTGGTCGATGCCGGCGACGGACACGACGTGCTCGATGTGGTCGAGGAGCCGGTCGAGCGTCATGTCCGCCTTGTCCTCGGCCAGGAACGGGGCGAAGAAGTTGACGCAGATCACGCCACCGCTGTCGGCCACGCCGCGGAGCTGGTCGTCGGTGAGGTTGCGGTGGTGGTCGCGCAGCGCGCGGGCGGCGGAGTGGGTGGCCATGACCGGCTTCGTGGCCAGCTCCAGCACGTGTGCCACGCCGGAGGCGCCCAGGTGGGAGATGTCGAAGATGATGCCGAGCCGCTCCATCTCCGCCAGGGCGGCGACGCCGTGGGAGGTCAGCCCGCTGCCCGTCGCGTCCTCGGCACTGCCGTCGGCCAGCGGCGTGCGGCCGAAGTGGGCGATGGAGGCCACCCGCACGCCCAGCCGGTGCATGGTGGGGATCAGCTCGACGCTCGCGTCGAGGCCCGGCATGCTCTCCATCGCGAGCACCAGAGCGATCTTGCCGTCGCCGAGCGCCCGGTCGATCCCGGCGGCGTCGAGGCAGAGCCGCACGTGGTCCGCGTTTCCCTCCGCCAGCACGTGGGCGCACTCGATCATGCGCAGCGTCTGCCGCAGCGCGCCCTCGGGCCGGTATTGGTCGTCGATGAAGACGGGCAGCACCTGGAGGTTCACGCCGCCGTCGAGGAGCTGGGGCAGCCATCTCTCCCGGAAGAACGAGGCCCACTGCTGCGGAGGCCGGGCGGATACCGCCATGAGCAGGTCGTTGTGCGTGTCGGCCACGACTGCGCGCTGGTGCAGGGGAAGCGTCATGCTTGGACGTTATCGCGAGGCCACGACCTGCTCCAATGCATCCCAGGTCCGATCTTCTGGATCAACCGTACGACCGGGGTTCGACGCGTCTGGAACCACGTCCTACCCAGGGTTGACACGCGATGAGCGATACCCGGGGCGCGCAGCAGCCGAGGTCGGGTTCGGGGAGAACGGGATCCCGGCAGAGCGGGGAGCCGTGTCCGGAGGACGCAGCAGCCGGGCAAAGGGTGGGCTGTCGGCAGGGGTCGTTGGTGGTGCTCGGTGTCCCGGGGTGGCGGGCGGTGGGCCGGGAAGCTAGGCCGTGCTGACAGGGCGATAGGCCGGGTGCGGGGGTGAGGCCGTGAGCCGCCGGTAGAGGGTCGTGGGGCCGGGCCAGTTGTTCGTGACGCGCCCGTCCGCAGTCTTGTACCAGCTCTGACACCCCCCGCCCCACACCATCCGCGCCATCGCCGCGTCGAGCCGCGCGCTCCACGCCGCCATCACCTCGGGCCGCACCTCGATGGGCCCGTCGGCGGCCAGGCGCGGCAGGCAGGACATGATGTGGTTCACCTGGCATTCGATCATGAAGACGATCGAGTTGTGCCCCAGGTTGGTGTTGGGCCCGTACAGCATGAACAGGTTCGGGAAGCCCGGCACTGAAATGCCCAGGTACGCCTCCGCCCCGCCCTTCCACTGCTCCTCCAGCGAGCGCCCCTCGCGCCCCACGACCTCCATCGGGACGAGGAACTCCGTGCTCCTGAAGCCGGTGGCGTACACGATCGTGTCCACCTCGCGCAGGCCCTCGGTGGTCTCGACGCCCTTCGGGGTGATCCGTACGATCTTGTCGGTGTCCAGGGACACGTTCGGCCTGGTCAGGGCCGGGTAGAAGGTGCTGTCGATGACGACTCGCTTGCAGCCCGGCGGATAGTCGGGGGTCAGCTTGGCGCGCAGTGCCGGGTCCGGCACCTGGTCGCGCAGGTGGCGCTGCGCCCGCTGCTTGAGCAGTCCCACGCTCCAGCCCTGAGCGAGCGCCGGATAGAGGGTGCCCTCGGCGTACCGGTAGATCCACTCGCGGTACGCCCGCTGCAGCCCAGGGACGAAGTGGAACGCCAGCCTGGCCAGCGGCCCGAACGTGGCGTCCGGCTTGGGGATCACCCAGTTGGGGGTGCGCTGGAAGACGTGCAGGTGCTCCACCCGCTCCGCGATGCGCGGGATGAACTGGGCCGCCGACGACCCGTTCCCGATCACCGCCACCCGGCGGCCGGTGAGATCGTGGTCGTGGTTCCAGCGGGCGGAGTGGAAGCTGACCCCCTCGAACTCCGACATGCCCGGGATGTCCGGCAGGCGGGGCCGGTTGAGCTGCCCCACCCCCATGACGACCACGTCGTACGCCTCCGTACGCTCGCCGCCGTCCTCCTCCGCCGGAGCCGTGCTGACCTGCCACTTCGAGCCGTCGAAGACGGCGCGCCGAACCTCGGTGCGGAAGCGAATTTTCCCCCTGACGTTGTATTTATCGGCGCAATGGTGGAGATAGCCAAGGATTTCGGGTTGTTCGGGGTAACGGCGGGTCCAGCTCGCGTACTTCTCGAAGGAGTAGGAGTACAAGTGCGATGGAATATCGCACCCCGCCCCCGGATAGCTGTTGTCGCGCCACGTGCCGCCCAGGTCGCCGGCCTTCTCGAAGACCGTGTACGAACGGATCCCGGCCCGTTCGAGCTGGATCGCCATGCACAGCCCGCCGAACCCCGCCCCAATGATCGCGACGCTAGGTGACATGCCATCCTCCGCACGCAAGTCAGGATCCACTTACATTACGCCGAACCCCGTTCTGGCGACACCCCTCCCGACGCCCGCCGCGCCCCACCCCGCGGGCCGGTAGTCTGCGCAGGTGGCTGCTGTGACGTTGACAGACGTGATCGAGGTGCTGGAGGCGGCCTACCCGCCCGCCCGGGCAGAGTCGTGGGACGCGGTGGGGCTGGTCAGCGGGGATCCCGCACAGCAGGTGCGACGGGTGCTGCTCGCGGTCGACCCGGTCGCCGCCGTGGCCGAGGAGGCCCTCGACTGGGGCGCCGACCTGATCGTCACCCACCACCCTCTCTACCTGCGCGGCACCACCTCCGTGGCCACGACCACGCCGAAGGGCCGCCTCGTCCACACCTTGATCAAGAACGACGTCGCCCTCTACACCGCCCACACCAACGCCGACGTCGCCAACCCGGGCGTCTCCGACGCCCTGGCCAGGGCCGTGGGGCTGGTCGGCGACCTGGTCCCGCTCCAGCCGTTCCCCGACGACCCGTGGCGGGGCCTGGGCCGCATCGGGGAGCTGCCTGAGGGGACGACGCTGGGGGAGTTCGCGGCGCAGGCGGCCAAGGGGCTGCCGCGCACGTCCTGGGGGATCCGCGTGGCGGGCGACCTGTCCCGCCCGGTCACGCGCGTGGCGGTCAGCGGGGGAGCGGGCGACTCGCTCCTCGGTACGGCCGCGGCCGCCGGGGTCGACGTGTTCCTCACGGCGGACCTGCGGCACCACCCGGCCAGCGAGTTCGTGGAGTCGGGCGGGCCGGCGCTGATCGACGCCGCGCACTGGGCGACGGAGTGGCCCTGGCTCGACAGCGCGGCGTCGATCCTGCACGCCAGTGGCGTTACCGTTGAAACGCGTGTCTCCGCCACGGTCACCGATGCTTGGACAAGAGGATATTGATCATGAAAGCAGCCCCTGAGGCCCAGAAGCGACTGCTCGACCTGGCAGAGCTCGACTCCGTGATTGATCGGCTGGCCCACCGCCGCCGCACCCTGCCCGAGCTGGCCGAGATCGACGAGCGCTCGAAGCTGTTCGCCCGGCTCGCCACCCAGGTGATCGAGGCCGAGACCGAGGCCGGCGACCTCGCGCGCGAGCAGACCAAGGCCGAGAGCGACGTCGACGCGGTCCGCACACGGGCCGACCGCGACCAGAAGCGCCTTGATTCCGGAGCCGTGACCTCGCCGCGCGACCTGGCCGGCCTCCAGTCCGAGATCGCCTCGCTGCAGAAGCGCCAGGGCGACCTGGAGGAGATCGTGCTGGAGATCATGGAGCGCCGGGAGGCCGCCGACACCAAGGTGACCGACCTGGTGGCCAAGCGCGACGAGATCCGCGGCGCGCTCTCCGCCGCCGAGGACCGCCGTGACGCCGCGCTCAACGAGATGGAGAAGGAGTCGGGCGAGCTCCAGGGCCGCCGCACGGGCGTCGCCGCCGAGATCCCCGCCGACCTGCTCGCGCTCTACGAGAAGCTCAGGGACCAGTACGGAGTGGGCGCCGCCATGCTGCGCGGCGGCCGGTGCCAGGGGTGCAAGGTGGCCCTGTCCATCGCCGAGATGAACCGCATCAAGGCCGCTCCCCACGACGAGGTCATCCGGTGCGACGAGTGCCGGCGCATTCTCGTACGTACCGCAGAGTCGGGCCTGTGAGCCCCTACGTCATAGAGGCCGACGGCGGCTCGCGGGGCAACCCCGGGCCGGCCGGTTACGGCGCGGTCGTCAAAGACGCCTCCGATGGCCAGGTGCTGGCGGAGGCGGCCGAGGCGATCGGCGTCACGACCAACAACGTCGCCGAATACCGCGGCCTGATCGCCGGCCTCAAGGCGGCCCTGGAGCTGGGCGGCGACGGGGCGCAGGTGGCCGTCCGGATGGACTCGAAGCTGGTCGTCGAGCAGATGGCGGGCCGCTGGAAGATCAAGAACGAGGGCTTGCGCCCGCTGGCCGCCGAGGCCGGGGCGCTGGTCAGGCGGCTGCGGGTCACGGAGTGGACCTGGATCCCCCGCGAACGCAACAAGCACGCCGACCGCCTGGCCAACGAGGCCATGGACGCCGCCGCCAAGGGCCTGTCCTGGAAGGCCGGCGGCACCACCGCATCAGGCACCACCCCATCAGGCACCACCGCATCAGGCACAGACGCACCGGTCACGGACGCGTCCGGAGGCGGCGCGAAGGGCACGCAGACCGCCCCGAAAGCCGCGAAGACCGCCCCGAAGACCGCCCCGAAGACCGCCCCGAAGACCGCCCCGAAGACCGCTCCGAAGACCGCCTCGAAGAGCGCCCGGCAGACGGACCTCCTGGATGCGGGCGACATTTCCGAACTGTCCGCCCCCACTGCCTCCGTCGCCACCGCCCAGCAGCGCGCCACCCGCACCAAGGGCACCGGCACCGGCTGGGCCCCGCCCACCCGCGTCGCCACCTCACTGCTCCTGCTCCGGCACGGCGAGACCGAGCTGTCCCTCGAACGCCGCTTCTCCGGCCGCGGCGACGCCGAGCTCACCCCCAACGGCCTGGCCCAGGCGTCGGCGGCCGCCGCGAGGCTGTCACGGGACCCGTACCGGCTCGACGTGATCCTCACCTCGCCGCTCAAGCGCGCCCGGCAGACCGCGGAGGCGGTCGCCCAGCAGGCCGGCCTCGAGGTGGAGGTGTACGAAGACCTCAGGGAAGCCGATTTCGGCGCCTGGGAGGGGCACACGTTCACGGAGGTGCAGCGCCGCTGGCCCGCCGAGCTGGCCGCCTGGCTGGCCGACCCCGAGGCGGCGCCGCCGGGCGGCGAGAGCTTCGCCACGACCGCGCGCCGCGTGCAGGCGGCCAGGGAAGAGCTGGTGGAGCGGTACGAGGGCAAGATGGTGCTCGCGGTCTCCCACGTGACGCCCATCAAGCTGCTCCTGAGGGACGCCCTGCTGGCGCCCCTGGAGTCCCTCTACCGCATGCACCTCGACCTGGCCTGCCTGTCGCTGGTCGAGTACTACGCGGACGGGCCCGCCGTGGTGAAGTCGTTCAACGACACCTCGCACCTGCGCTGACCGGGGCCGTGCCGGGTACCGCCAGTGAACACCCGGCACGGCCACCTGAAGCCACCGCCCCCCTCAGGCGATGACCAGCCCATTCCAGCGGGTCGATCTTGTCGTTGGCTTGGGAACGACTTGAGATTTGATAATCTTCAGCAGATGAGTCGGCCGGGCGACCGCGTCGGGCCCACGGGCCCGCCGAGGAAGGTCCGGGCTCCACAGGGCAGGGTGGTCGGTAACGCCGACCCGGGGTGACCCGCGGGACAGTGCCACAGAAAGCAGACCGCCTCTCGGTTCCACCGGGAGGTAAGGGTGAAAGGGTGGTGTAAGAGACCACCAGCGCCCACGGTGACGTGGGCGGCTAGGTAAACCCCACCCGGAGCAAGGTCAAGAAGGGACGCTCTCCGGAGCGTTCCGCGCGCGACGTTCGAGGGCTGCCCGCCCGAGCCGCGCGGGTAGACCGCTTGAGACCGCCGGCAACGGCGGTCCTAGATGGATGGTCGCCCCTTCGTACGAAGGACAGAACCCGGCCTACAGGCCGACTCGTCACCCCTCCCCCGACGGGGGGCTCAGGGCCTCGGCCAGTTTGCGCATGGCCGAGGCGGCGCTCTCGCTGGCGGTGGGCCCGAGGACGGCGAGGCTGGAGATCAGCGCGGCCGCCTCCGGCAGGTCGAGCACGAGGTGGATCGCGGCCCCGGTGGACAGCAGGCGCACCCCGCCCCCATGGCCCCGGTACGCGTCCAGGGGCACCCCGCTGAGCCGGAGCCGTTCCACGTCGCGGGCGACCGTTCGCGGTGAGACGCCCAGCTCGCGCGCCAGCTCGCCCATCCGCACCCGCTCGCCGCGGGCGGCGTGCAGCCGTTCGATCAGCGCCTGCTGGCGTTCGACGCGCCGCAGCGCCAGGTGCCCGTCGCGCGAGGATGCGGCGAGCCGGAGGACTCGGTCCACGGATTTCGCCTTTCAAAGGAGACATCGGCCCGTCTGGTTCGGACCCTAGCGTGGGAGCATGAGCAACGATGACGACAAGGTGAACGGATTCTTCCAGCGTTACGCGGCCGCGCTTCTGGCCCGCGACGCGAAGGCCATCGCGGGGATGTACGCGGTGCCCTCGCTCATCCTCTTCCCCGGCGCCTCGATCGCCGTCAGCGACGCCGGCCAGACCGAGAGCTTCTTCGCCGCCTCCTGGGACCAGTACGACGGGATCGACGAGCTCGATCAGCAGGTCGTGATCATGGCGGAGGCGCCGGGCAGCGTCTGGGCCGACGTCACCTGGTCCTACTCGGGCCGGCCGCGCGAGCGGTTCTGCTACCAGTTGGTCGAAGGCGGCGACGGGTACCGGATCGCGGTGCTCACGCCCCTGGAGTAGAGGCGGCCGGCCGTGCCTGCCCCAGGATGTGCGTGAGCGGGGGGATGACCGGCTGCGGGGCGAAGGCGAACCGGTCGGCCTCCGACACGGCGAACCCGGCCCGCTCGATCGCGGCCAGCGTGTCCCGGTTCGGGTGGCAGCCCGCCGCGACGCGCCGCCACGCGGGCGTGATGACGTCCTGGAGCAGGCCGAGCACGGGATTGGCCGAGCGTACGTGCTCGTAGAAGAGCAACTGCCCGCCGGGCCGGAGCACGCGTACGATCTCCGCCAGGGCCCGCTCCAGCGACGGCACCGAGCACAGCACCAGGGACACCACCGCCGTGTCGAAGGCCGCCTCGCCCCCGGGCAGCGCCTCGGCGTGGCCGGCCACCACCGAGACCGGCACCGGCGCCGACGCGGCCGGCTCCCGCGCCAGCGCCCGCAGCGTGTCGTCCGGCTCCACCGCGACCACCTCCGTCACCCGCGCGGGGTAGTGAGGGAAGTTGCGGCCGTTGCCGGCCCCGATCTCGATCACCCGCCCTTCGGCCGCGGCCAGCAGGCGCCGCCGGTGCTCGTACGCGCCGCGCCGGTCGGCGAGCTCGGACGCCTCGGCGTACGCCCGCGCGAAGCGGGGGTGTTGCAAGTCGGACAACCGGGTCATCGAATCACCTCAGGAAAGGCAGGCACACCTTCCAGCATGCACCCGGGTCACCCCGCCTTGGCGATGGCCCGGGCGACCATCTCGCTCACGCGCTCGACCGCCTTGACCCCCGAACCCATCGAGCGGTTGCGCCGGGAGACGACGGCGATCAGGTACGTTCGGCCGCGCTCCCGTACCCGGCCGATGCTGTTGACCGTCCACCGCCCGCCGTCCCGCTCCCGGGGGAGCCAGCCGTTCTTGAGCGCCACGTCCGCCCCCTTGCGACCGGCCGCGCTCACGCCCCACGCCTGCCCGGGCGCCACGTCGCGCATGAGACCGAGGACGTAGCGGCGGTTCTCGGCCGACAGGGGGCTCTTGGCCGAGACGAGCGCTTTCAGCAGGCGTACCTGGTCGGCGGCGCTGGTCGTGGTCGAGCCCCAGGAGCCGCCTGGGCCGGGGCGCGTGTGCCGCAGGCCGAGCTTCTTGTTCACGGCGGCCAGGCCGGACGCGCCGCCGATCGCGCCCCACAGGGAGGACGCGGCGGCGTTGTCGCTGACCTTGATCGCCTGCGCCGCCGCGCGCCGTTCCCACCCCGTCAGGCCGCGCCGCTGCCGCTGGGCGCGCAGCAGCAGCGCCACCACGATGTTCACCTTGACGATGCTGGCCGTGGCCGTCCTGAGCCCGCGGTTGTAGGAGAAGGACAGGCCCGAGGAGAGCTCCCGTACCGAGACCGCGAGATCGTCCGACAGGCCGTCCAGGTAGCGGTCCAGGGACCGGGTCAGGGACTTGCCGTAGGAGGGCTTGCGGGGCTTCTTCGCCGGCTCCGGGGTGGACGCCACCGCGACCGGGTCGTGCTCGAAGGGGGTGGATACGGGTGCGGCGAGGGGGACGGGGACGGGTGCGGGGATGGAGGTGCCGCTTGACGTCAGGAGGGCCAGCGACGCAACCGCGGCCCCCAGCGCGACCCGCTTCCCGGGCTTCGCGGGCACGACGGTCTACGCGAAAACGGAGGGAAGCGGCGAAGGGTCGTGCATTGCCATGAAAGTCATGGCAGGCAGCATTACGGGACGGGTGTTTCCACGGTGTTAGCAGCGGGCTGCGGTCACCGTACGGGGCGATAGCGCAGGTGCGTGACCAGAGCGGTGCCCCACGCGTCGCCCAGCGGTTCGAGGGTGATGTCCCCGACCCCGTCGAACAACCGCTCGCCCCTGCCCAGGATCACGGGCGCGACGTGCAGGCGGAGCTCGTCGATGAGCCCGGCGGCGAGGTACTGGTTCACGGTGTGCGCGCCGCCCGCGATGGCGACGTCGCCGTCGCCGGCGGCCTCGCGCGCCCGCTCCAGGGCCGGCCCGATCCCGTCGGTCACGAAGGAGAACGTCGTGCCGCCCTGCATCGTCACCGGCTCGCGCGAGTGGTGGGTGAGGACGAAGACCGGAGCGTGGTACGGCGGCTCGGCACCCCACCAGCCGTTCCAGCCGAGGTCCCAGTCGCCGCGGCCGGGGCCGAACATGTTGCGGCCCATGATGAAGGCCCCCGCCGCGGTGATGCCCTCGATCACCGCGGCGTGCGCCTCGGGCTCATCGAACATCCACTGGTGCAGGCGATCGCCCACTCCCTCGCCGAACGGCTGATCCAGGCTCTGCCCGAGCCCTGCCACGAAACCGTCGAGGGACATCGCCATGTCGCAGGTGACCTTGCTCATCTGACTACCTCCGGTGCTTCGGCGCTCCTTTTCGCGCCGCTCACGAGGAAGTCGGAGCCGTCCGCCCGCCCTCTACATCCTGGCTGCTTCCCGGCGGGAAAATCTCCGGGAAGGTGAGGGGCGGAGGTGGCCGCCCGCCGTCTCGCCACCATCGGCGGCCCCCGTCAAGGGGGGACATGGCTCGACGGCGGGCACCTCCGCCCCTCCGGCCCCTGGGAGTCAGGACCGGCACCGCGAGGTGCGCCGTGGGCAACGGGAGAACCTCGCTGGCACCGCGACCCTAACCCCGCCCACACCGCCCGGTCTGCGCAGGATTACGCAGAACGCGCCTCCCGCACGAAATCGAACTACGCCGAACGCGCCTCCCGCGCGGAACCCCACTACGCCGAACGCGCCTCCCATGCGGCGAGGATGGTCGCCTCCTTCTCCGGGGCCATCCCGTGCCGGGTCTTCGCGCCGTAGCTCCGCTCGTCCTCCGGGATCTCCCGCAGCCAGGCCCACGTGTCGCGCACGGTCTCCGCCACCGGCCGGGTGCGCAGCCCGGCCGCCTCCGCCCGGGCCGTCGGGACGCTCCAGAAGTTGGCCGTCACCGCCGACGGCGGCCCGCCCCACAGCGGCAGCTCCACGAACGTCCCCGCCCCCTGATCCACCAGGAACCGGTCGTCCACCCACACGAACTCCGCGTCCGACCCGGTCGCCTCCTTGCAGAAGCCCAGCCACTCGCCGTAGGTGGCGTTGCCCGCGGGACCCGTCACCAGGAACTGGCCCGACGTGCCGCGCTCGGCCTGCTCGAGGGTGAAGGCGGCCACGTCGCGCGCGTCCACGAGCTGCATCGGCGCGTCGGGGTCGCCCGGCGCCAGCACCTTGCCGCCGTGCGAGATCCTGGTCAGCCACCACGGCAGCCGCGCCACGTCCTCGTGCGGCCCCAGGATCAGGCCGGGCCGGACGATCAGCGCGTTGCCGTCGAAGCCCTGCTCGACCGCCCGCTCGCAGCCCGCCTTCAGCACCCCGTAGTCGCCGTCGTCGGGCCCCGCGTCCGGCTCGCAGGCCCACCCGGCCGCCTCCTCGGTGGCCGGCTTGCCGGGGAAGCCGTCGACGGCCGAGATGCTGGAGACGAACGCGTACGTCGCCGCCTTTCCCGACAGCGCCCGCACCGACTCGCCCACCACCCGCGGCACGTAGCCGGAGGTGTCGACCACGAAGTCCCACGACCGCCCCCCGGCCAGCCGCTCCAGGTCGGCGGCCACCTCCCGGTCGCCGCGCACGGCCTCCACGCCGGGCACGTCGGCCCCGCTGCGCCCCCTGTTGAACGTCGTGACCTCATGCCCCCGGGCCAGCGCCGCGAACACGATGGCGCGCCCCAGGAAACCCGAACCGCCCATGACCAGAACTCTCATGGGCTCATTCTTCGCTCGCGAGCACCGTCCGATCAGACGTCTTCACGGAGAGCGTAGAGCGCAGCGGCGGCACCATGTGCACCCGCGCGGACCCGATGTCGAAGAACAGCCCGACCAGCTCCAGCTTGCCGGCCCTGACCTGCTCGTCGACCTTCCGGTAGGTGAGCAGGTTCTCCAGCTGCTGCTGCACGTTGACCCGGCACAGCACGTCCAGCGCCCCGCTGTGCAGCCGGTCGCCCTCGGTCTCGATGAACGTGGCCAGGCTGTGGTCCCCGTGCCGCAGCCACCTGCGCAGCCCCGGCAGGCTGCCCGCCTGGACCCCGCCGCTCAGCACCCCCGCCATCGCGCCGCACCCCGAGTGGCCGCACACCGTGATCGTGTGCACGCCCAGCACCTGCGTCGCGTACTCGATCGCGGCCACCACCGAGTCGTCCTGCGGCTCGGAGCCCCTGCGCGGCACCAGGTTGCCGATGTTGCGCACCGTGAACAGGTCGCCGGGGCCGCTGGCCGTGATCAGGCTGGGCATGATCCTGGAGTCGGCGCAGGTGATGAAGAGATGCGTGGGCTGCTGCTTGCGGGCCAGCTCGGTGAAGATCGGCCGGACGAGCGGCGCCGTACGCCGGTGATATTCGCGCGCCCCCGCCGTGAGCAGGCACTCCGTCGGCGCGGCGGTGCCGTCCGTCGGCACCTGGATCGGCACGTCACGCCGGCGCCGCTGCGCCCACGGCAGCCACCAGCGGTCCGGCGCCTGGGGCGGCGACTTCACGGGGAACATGCGCGCCCCGCTGGCCGCCAGCGCGTACCACTCGTCGTGCAGCTCGTCGATGACCACCGCGCCGCCCATGCGCTCGTGGTCCAGCCGCCACGAGTGGATGGCCTCGAAGGCGCCGTTGTCCATGAAGTCGATGTTCAGGTCGAGGTCCACGGGCGTGCCGGCCGGGATCGTACGCAGCTCGTGCGTCAGCCGCGGCACCCCCAGGAACGTCAGCGACCCCGAGATCGTCACGTGCAGCCGCCCGTCGCGGTCCTCGCGCTTGCGCACCGTCACCCAGGTCAGGCGGCGCAGCGCCAGCAGCGCGGCCAGGGCCAGCCCCGCCAGCACGCCCTCGGCCAGCCCGAGCAGGATCACGGCCGCCATCGTGACCACGTACACCGGCACCTCGCCGTGTCCGTGCACCTTCCTGATGTGGCCCAGGTTCACCATCTGCACGCCGATGAACACCAGCAGCGCGGCCAGCGCCTCCAGCGGGATCAGCGTGATCGACCAGCCGAACCCCAGCGCGAACACCAGCACCCACACCCCGTGCAGGATCGTCGACCAGCGCGTACGTGCCCCGGCCTGCGCGTTCGCCGTGCTGCGCACGATCACCCCGGCCACGGGCAGGCCGCCGAGCGCGCCGGTGACCATGTTGGCCACGCCCTGGCCGGTCAGCTCCTGGTCGAGGTCGGCGCGGCGCCCGCCGTGCATCCCGTCGACCGCCACCGAGCACAGCAGCGACTCGCACCCGGCCAGCAGCGCCACCAGCAGCACCGAGGACACCACCAGATGCCAGTCACCCTGCGGCAGCACCGGGAAGGCCCACTCGGTGAAGCTCCCGGACAGGTCGACCCGCGTGACGTCCCAGCCGAACATCCACGCCGTGAGCGCCGCCACCAGCAGCGCCGCCAGCGGCGCGGGCACCGCCTTGACCCGTTTCGGCAGCCGGGTCCACAACGCCAGCACCATGATCGTGAGCAGGCCCACGGCGACCTTGTGCCCGTGCAGGTCGACGATCTGGCCGGGCAGCTCCACCAGGTTCGCGATGGCCGAGCGCTGCGAGCTGCCGCCCAGCACGATGTGGAGCTGGGAGAGGGCGATGATCACGCCGACCGCGGCCAGCATGCCGTGGATGACGGCCGGCGAGACGGCGAGCGCCGCCCTGGCCGCCTTGAACACCCCGAGCACGAGCTGCACGGCGCCCGCCAGGAGGGTGATCATGCAGGTGGCACGCCATCCGTACGTGTGCACGAGGTCCACGACCACCAATGACAGACCGGCGGCCGGCCCGCTCACCTGCACGGCCGAGCCGCCGAGGGCGCCCGCCACGATCCCGCCCACCACGGCGGCGATCAGTCCGGCGGCGAGGGGCGCCCCGGAGGCCATCGCGATGCCCAGGGAGAGGGGCACCGCGACGAGGAAAACCACGAGCGAGGCTGGCACATCATGCCGGAGGGTGCTCAGCCAGCTACTCTGCGTGTCGCGGAACATGGTGCAAACCCTAATGCTCCGTCGACCCTGCTTTAAGGGGGCGTCGCGCGGGTTTTACGGATTAATGAGCGCTGGAGATCATCGGTAGTAGTCGTGCGGATAGTCCTGCTCCGGGCCCCGGCGGTGGTCGTTACGGCCGCCGTCCTGCGGCTGCGGCTGCTGGCCGCCGTACGCCGGCCAGCTGCCCGGGGCGCCGTTGACCGACGACGGGGGCTCGGGCCAGGCGGCGGCGGGGCTGGTCGTGATGTCGCCCGTCTCGTAGGCGCCCACCCCGAAGGGGGAGGCCGGCGGTGTCGGGGCCGACAGCACGTCGTCGTAGTTCGAGACCGCGCGCCCCGGCACGGTGGGGGTGCCGGCGGCGTGGGAGGGGCCGGTCAGCGGGTCGGTGTCGTCGGCCACGGCCCAGCCGGAGCGCACCTCGTACGAGGCGGGGTAGGACGAGCGCGCGGCGGGCTGCTCGAACGCCGGCCACGAGCTCGCCGAGCCGTAAGGGGTCGGCGTCGGGGCGGGGGCCGGGTCGTCGAGGATGTCGGGAGAGGCGGACCACGAACCGGACGTGGTCGCCGCGGGCTGGTTGCTGGTCCAGGTCGTCTCGAGCGGGTCGGCCACGCCGCCGTAGGCGGGGAACGGGTCGCTCGTCGGGGCGCCGTGGATGGGGGCGGGAGCGACCGGGAAGCTGCCGCTGGAGGTCGGGCTCACCGCGGGGAAGGCGCCGCTGCCGGTCACGGCCGGCGTGGCGGGGAACGAGCCGCTGCCGTTGGACACCGGGTAGGCGTTGGACGACACCGACGCGGGCCGGGTGACAGGGGCCGGCTCGGAGCGGGTGGGGGCGGGCACCGGCTGGGCGCCCGCGCCGAGGATGGTCATCACGTCGGCCGTCGGGGCGGCGAACGTCACGGTGCGCTGGTCGGCCAGATCGGCCTGCGAGGGAGTGGCACGCTTCTGCGGCTCGACCAGGTCGGCGAGATTGGCGGCCGCCGCGGCGGGCTGGCGCTGCGGCAGGGGGGCCTGGACGGTGGCGGCGTTGGGGTCGGCGGCGGCCGCGGCCGCGGGCTGCGGCTTGGCCGGACGCTGGGGCCGCTTGGCGGGACGCTCGGACTCGGCCGGGCGCTCGCGCTCGACGGGGCGGGAGGCGGCCTTCCTGGCGGCCACCGTGCCACCGGCGCCGAAGCCGCCCTCTTCCGCGTCGCTGCGGATGTTGGCCCAGAACTCCTCGTCGTCGTCGTCCGTGGACGGGTTGCCCCACTCGTCGACGCCACGCCTGCCGCGCTGACCAGTGCGCACCGGTTTCTGCTTGGGCTCGTCTATGGGACTGAAGTCGGGACTGAAATTGGCCATTCGCGGCTCATGCGCCGCGAACTCGTCCGTGGAACGAGCATGGGTCATCTCCTCCTTCTCGGCCATCTCCTTCAGCCGTTCCGGGGGAAGCGAGCTCTCTCTGCGGTTCATCGAACGCATGCCCAGTGCCACGACGACGAGCACGAGGAGCACGACAGCGACCAAGCTCACTACGACCGCGATCATTGCACCACCCTCAAAGCCATGGCCTCCCTCTGGCACCGATGAGATCGCGCGGCCATCGACGCGATCTGCCCCCTTTGATCACCAGTGCCTAACAATTGGATCTGATTGTGTCGGACCACTATGAGAGTTGTCACACCCTACGTGAAGAATTGGTACACCAGCACTACATGTCGTATTTGACCGCTCACTCGATGTTCACCACCGTGAGCCGGCCGCGGGCGATGGTCTGGTCCGCGATCTTCTTGAGGATCTCGGGGAGCTCGGAGCCCTCCGGGAGGTCGACCTTGCCGTTCAACGTGTAGACGGTGAGCCGGTAACTGGCCCGGTCCTGGCAGGGGGGCTCGTAGCCCACCTTCCCACTGGTCACCTTCGCCTGCCCGGACCCCTCGGGGGGGTCGGCGGCGGCGTTGGGACCCAGCTCGGTCGTGGTCGCCGGGATGTTGTAGAGCACCCAGTGCACGGCCGAATCGGATGACGTATGGCTGTCGATCACGATCGCGATCGACTTCGCCTCGGACAGTGGCTGGCTCGACCAGCGCAGCGGCGGGCTGCCCTGATCGCCATGGCAGGAGTATTCGCGCGGCAGCGGTTTGCCCTCGCGCAGCTCCGGGCTCGTGACGTTCATCTCCGCGATGTCCAGAGCCTGTGACCTGCCGATGAAGCTGCCGCAACCTGACAAGGCGAAGACGACAGCCACCGCTGTCACACTGACAGCGATGCGTCGCACGCGTGATGCCGTGTTACACAGCCCCATGCCGGACGATGCTACGCGGCTCTCGGCGGTGCGCAGACCGTTTCTCGATGGTCGGTGGTCGGTAAAGGATCCGAAAACGGCCAGAATGTGGGCATCCGCGTAGTGAAGTTGACCACAGCGACGGCCGCCGCGAGGGCCCGGGGATCCGGATGCCGCCGTACCGAGGAGACCTGTCCGCCCGCTGCTCCGCGGCGGAGGGGCACGGGCGGGGCCGCCCGTGCGGCGGGCCGGCGAAACGGGCATCGGTTTCGGTCGCGCGTCGCGGCGAAAACCAGGTGCGCCAGATCGCGGCGGAAGGGTATGCGGGACGGCGGCCGTGGGTCTGCATGCGGGGGGACGCGCGCATGGCGGTGGGGGACGGAGGTGGGGGACGGCGGTGGGGGTGCGCGGGCGACGTCGGGAGGGGCGCGGACGGCGGCGGGAGGGGCGCGGACGGCGGCTGCCACGTTGCGTGAGGCGCTCGCGCTGTGGTGCGGTCACGCGCTGGCCGGGCCTGGCTGGCACGAACGTGGCGCCGCCGACGTGGCCAAGCTCGACAGCCTGCGGCCGGCCGCCACCGAGCATGGCACCGGGGCCGGGCAGGGGCTCGGCAGACACGCCGGGACCGTCGGCGGATCTTTACCGGTCCGCCGGCAGATCGCCTTCCGGGTTCGCGCCCTAAGCTGGGCTTGTGACGTCAAATGGCCCGCTACGTGACCCGGCGAACCGCGTCTCGCCCAAAGCCGTCCGGATGTGGTTGCTGGAGTCGCTGATCGCGTTCGCGTTCTTCCTGGGTGGCGCGCTGCTGGTGTCGCGTTGGGTCGGGGGGAGCGGGTGGTCGTGGGTGCCCGGATGGTTCGCCCGGGACCCGTGGCTGCTGCCCGTCGCGGTGGTCGTGCTGCTGCTGCCGTTCCTGGCGGCCGAGCCGTTCGTGCGGTACGCCGTGCATCGCTGGGAGCTTTCTGGAGACGTCGTCTACGCCAGGTCGGGGTTCCTGACCAGGGAGTGGGTGTTCGTGCCCGTGAGCCGCATCCAGACGGTCGACAAGGGCCAAGGATGGTTCGAGAGGATGCTCGGTCTGGCCACGCTGGAGATCAGGACGGCCTCCCACGCGGGGTCTTCGACGATCAAGGGGCTCGACTACCGGGTGGCGGCCGGGCTCGCCGAGCAGCTGGCGCGCCGGGCCGAAGAGCTCAGGGACGACGCGACATGACCGAGCCCCGTCCGGACGGCCCGGCGCCCATCCCGGAGGGCGCCCCCGGTGGCATCCCGCCGTACCCCGGCCCGGCGGGCGGGCCGCCTCATCCCGGCCCGGCGGGCGGGCCGCCGCCCGTGGTGCGGCTGCCGCAGCGGCTCAGCCCCAAGGTGCTGCTCATCGACCCCGTGCGCATGCTGCCCTCCCTCCTCCTCCCCCTGGTCGGGGTCCTGTTCGTGGGCGGCTTCTCGGCCCGCTCGTACGGTTACGCGGCCGCCGGGGTCGTCGCCGCCGTGGTGTTCTCGGTCATCAGGTGGGTCACCTTCACCTACGAGATCGTCGGCGACCGCCTGGAGACCAAGCGGTCGCTGGTCAGCCGCTCCGTCCGCACCATCCCCCTGGAGCGCATCCGCGGCGTAGACGTGTCCACCCCGCCCATGCACCGGCTGCTCGGCCTGACCGTGCTGAAGATCGACACGGGGGCGAGCGGCGACACGGAGGAGGCCAAGCTCGCCGGGGTCACGCTGGAGGAGGCCGAACGGCTCAAGGCCGTGCTCCTGCGCCGCGCCGCCGTCCCCGAGACGCACGTCACCGGCGCCGCGCCACCTTCCGGGCCCACCGAGCGGCCGATCATCGACGTGCCGCGCAGGTGGCTGCTGTACGGGCCGCTGTCGGGCGCGTACCTGCTCACCCCCTTCGCCTTCGCCGGCGGCGCCGTGGGGCTGGCGTTCCAGTGGGGGGACGAGCTGGGCGTCAGCCAGGACGCCGCCTGGACCGCGGGGCAGTGGCTCTGGGAGCGCCCCTACCTGCTGCTGGCCGTGGCGGTGCTGCTCGTGCTGGCGATGCCGTTCACCGGCGGGCTGATGTACGCGGTCTTCAACTGGAACTTCCGGCTCAAGCGCCGCGACGGCTACCTCGTGGCGGAGCGCGGCCTGATCAACCGGCGCAGCGTGTCGCTGGAGTCGCAGCGCGTACGCGGTTACGAGATCGTGGACGGCCTGGCCGAACGGTGGGCGGGGGTCGCGCGCGTCTGGGCCATCGTGACCGGGCTCGGCGACTCGGAGACGCGCGGGCAGCTCCTGCCCGACGTGCCGCGCGAGGTGGCCTTCCAGGTGACCCGCGACGCCATCGGCCCCTACCACGCCGAGCTCCGGCCCCACCCGCCGGTCGCGCGGAACCGCCGCCTGTTCCGCGCCGTCTTCCCCTGGCTCCTGCTGGCGCTGGTGGGCGCCGCCGGGGTGTGGGTCGCCGGGACGATGCTCTGGTGGATCCTCCTGGTGCTGGCGCTGCTCCTGGCGGGCGTCGGGGTGCCGCTGGGGCTCGACCGGTACGCGTCGCTCGGGCACGGCTACGACGGCGTGCGCGTGGCGGTGCGGTCGGGGTCGCTGCGGCGCGCCCAGGCCGTGGTCGAACGCCGGGCCGTGGTGGGCTGGCGGATGCGGCAGACGTGGTTCCAGCGGCGGGCCGGGGTGCTCACGCTGATCGCCGGGGTCGGGGCCGGCAAGGGGGGTTACTCGGCGATCGACGTGTCGGAGGCTCAGGCGGTGGAGTTCCCCGCCGAGGTGACGCCGGAGTGGCTGGCGCCCTTCCTGGAGCGCGCCGAACCCTGACGCGGGCGGCGGGCGGGGCCAGGGAGGGGTTTCCCGGCGCCGGCTCGCTCGTCACCTTGGTGCCGGGCGTCCCGGCGGTGACTCGGTCGTCTCCTGCTCTGCTGCGGTCAGTCCTGCTCTGCTGTGACGGTCAGTCCTGGCGGCGGGCGCCGAACATGATCTCGTCCCACGTCGGTACGGAGGCGCGACGGCCCCTCGAACTCTTGCGCGCCTGGCGGGCGGCCGGGGCGGGCGGCGGGGACGGCACCGGCACGGCCGGGTCCTCCTTGCCCTCGTCCTTGCCCGCCCGCGCCGCCGGCACCGAGGGTGCGGGCTTCGGCTTGGGCGCCGGAGGCTTGACCTCCTGCACGGGCTGCTCGGGCTCCGGCTCCGGCTGCGCCGCCTTCTTCTCGGGGACGGCCGGCTTGTCGGCAACGGCGGGCTCCACCGAAGCGGCGGGCTCGGTTGCCACGGCGGGTTCGGTCGACGGGGCAGTCCCGGTCGAAGGGGCGGGCTCGGCTGCCGCGGCAGGCTTCGTCGCGGTGGCAGGCTTGGTCGCGGTGGCGGACTTGGTTGAAGCGGCGGGCTCGGTTGAAGCGGCGGGCTTCTCGGGAGCGGCGGGCTTCGAGGGAGCGGTCGCCGCCGTGTCGGGAGTGGCCGTCGCGGGTGCGGGGACGGTCGCGGTGGGCTCGGGGACAGCCGTCGCGGTCGTCTCCGTGGCGGTCGTCTCCGTCGCGGTCGCGGCGGATTCCGGTGCGGGCGCTGGAGCCTCCGGCGCCGCCGTTGGCTCCGGCGGCGTGGTTGACGTAGCTGCTAGGGGCTCCGATGCGGTTGCCGCGGGTGCGGGTGTGGATGCCTGGGAGGCGACGGCCTTGCCGCTCTCCGCAGTTTCCGTCTGCGCTATCTCCTCGGTCTTGCGGGGCTGTTCGGCCTGCTCGGTCCGCTGAGTCGGCTCGGCGGCCTCGGTCTTGGGCGCCTCGGCCGTTGCGGCAGGGGTGGCCGCCGTCTCCGGCTGGGCCGGGGCGGTGACTTCGCTCTTGGGCTCCGCTGCGGTCGTGGGCTGCTCGGGCGCTTCGCCGGTGACGTCGGGCGAGACCGGCGCCGGGGCAGCTGCTTCCGTGGCCGAAGGTGTGGCGGTGGCAGGCGTGGTGGCGGAAGTTGTGGCGGCGGTCGGCGAGGTGGTGGCGGTCGAAGGGGTCGCGTCGGTGCTCGCCGCCGTGCCGGATTGCGCGGCTGTGTGGCCTTCGGTTGCGGCGGACGACACGGCGGCAGCGGGCTCTGCGATGCCGCCGGCCTGGATGGGCGCCTCCGTGGTGGAGCTCGCGACCGGTGAAGGCTGCGTGCCGAGGGTGGCGGCCGCGGACGCGTCCGGCTGCGCGGCGTCGGCCGTATCAGGGGCGGTCGTCTCCGGGGTGGCCGTCTCCGCGACCAGGGCCGTCTCCGCGATTGGCGCCGTCTCCGCGACCGGGGCGGGCTCGGAACTTGGGGCAACCGCCGCTGCGGCCTGGGCGGCCGGGGCGGTCTGAGGCGTCTGACCGGACTGAGCCGTCTGACCGGACTGGGCCGTATCGGTGGCAGGCTGCGCGCTGACCGGTTGTGCCTGGGCGGTCGTTGAGTGCGCCGACACGGCGGCCGGTTGCGTCGGCGGGGTGGCCGTCGGCGCGGTGATGGGCTGCGCCTGCGCCGATACCGGGCTCGGCGCCTGCGCGGAGGCCGGGCTCTGCGCCTGGGCGGCAGGTGATCCCTGGGCGGCTGGGACCGGCGACTGCGCGACAGGCTGAGCCGGCGCCTCGGCGGCCGGCTGGCGCTGGGCGGCCCGCTGGTCCTGGACCTCTGGCCGGTCCGGGGCGGGCCGCTGGTCCTGGGTCGAGTGCTGGTCCTGGACCTCCCGCTGGTCCTGAACCTCCGGCCGGACCTCTGGCCGGTCCAGGGCGGGCCGCTGGTGCTGGGCCTCCAGCCGATTCTGGCCGGAGTGCTGGTCCTGGGCGGAGTGCCGGTCCTGGGTGGG
>NZ_JBQQCB010000133.1:0-25404 GCF_052246675.1 Nonomuraea sp. KM90
AACAACCGCCGCCTTCACAGCGCCTGCCAAGACCTTCCACCCGCCGAATACGAAACCCTCTACCGCACAAAGATCAACTCGGCTACTCTCACCCCAGCCACGTAACCCGGTCTCCAACAAACCCGGCACGGTTCACTTGGCCCACACCTCAGTAGCGTGCTTGTAGACGCCCTCGTTCATGACCCGAATGCTGCGCTTGTGGCCACCCTTCGCGGGGCGACCAGGCCCTCGCCGGCCAGTCTGCAGTCCACCACTCTTAGCCGGTGACATTATCGGATTCCGAATCCCGAAAGGGAGATCTTCGGGGCGACACGCCGGACGAGTCTCAACCGTCCCACCGCCCACACGGATAGCGTCGCCCCGTTGCCCTTCCCACCCAGGCGGGGGCACGCCAGCCTCACCCTTTCGTGGCTGGCCTCCGAGAGCGCCATGAAGCTACGGGACGGGCTTCCACGGCCAGGGGCGTGGCCCGGCCTCTCCGCGCAGGCACGCCAGCCTCAGCATGATCTCGTCGTGCCATGCGGGATTCTCGGCGGCGACCTGGGCCGCCATGCACGTCATCCGGAATTCCCGGATGTCCCGCAGCGTCTCGAACCCGGCCCACGTGGTGACGTCGTGCCCATACGCCCGCACGAACAGGTCGTAGTCGTCGGTGGTGATGCCAGCCATCGTGAAGGCCTTCACCGCGGTGGAGGTGAGGTCCCACTCCGGCGGCCCGACCGAGCAGCGCTCAAGGTCGAGCAGCACCACGTCACCGTCGTCCGGGGCCGACGACGTTGCCGATCCACGCGTCGTTCTGCGGGCCTGCGGAATTGCGAGCGCCTGCAGTTCAATGACACCTCCTAGGAACCAGGCAGGCGCCGGCATCAGGGCACAGGTGCCCAGTGCCGCAGACGCGATTCCCCCAGGCCCACCACGAGCCGTGCCTGCAGGTCGGTAATCGCGCGCCGCAAGGCGTGTGGACCGGACAGCATCAGAGCATGCACGGCGCTCAGCTCACGGGCGGATGTCCAGATACCCGAGAGGGGGGTCTGGAAAGGCAGGACCTCGATCGAGTGAACACGGAACGCGGCAGGGTCCAGGTATCGCATGCCGCCGGTCCCGCACAGGTACGTCGTCGCACCCGTCAACCACGCAAGGTCAGCCAGCCGCTGTGACCGTTCCCCGCGAGCCAGCAAGTCACTGCTGTGCAGGATTTGTCCCTCCCACCCGACCTCCTCCAGCAGCAGGCGCGTGGACAGCTCCGTCACGTCCGCCAGGCGGTCCGTCTTCTCGAATTCGTCGAGCAAAGGTTTGAGCCGCCGCTTGAATGCTGGCCAGTGGGTGCTGTGCCGGTAATGGTCCGCGAGGAGCTGCGCAACGCGGCGTGGGCAGCGGGCGGGATCGGCCAGGCGCGCTCCGCGAATCGAGGTGGCGCGGCCGTGCGGCAGATGGGTGGCAATGGAAAGCCACTTCGTCTGCTCAGGAGCCTCAGGCGGAGCGAGGCGTGTGCGGTGCTGGTAGTCGCGTCGAGCGAACTGCACGTCGTCCAGGACGATCCAGTAGTCGGCAACGTACAGCTTCGCCAAGGTCGCAAGCCGCGGGAAGAGGTTGGGCTGGTGGATAGCGCACATCTCGCCGTACGGCAGGTTAGGACGATAGGAGTCTGCTGTCGAATCCGGCGCGGAGAAGAGCCTGGTAGGCGTCATTGACATCTCCTGGTACGGGCTGCTCGATGGCGTAGCCGAGCTTGGGATACTCGATCACGCGCTGGAGGTCACCAACGAGCATGTCGATGATCAGCTTGGGATCGCCGATCGAGCTGACGTAGTCGTCCAGCTCCAGCGGCTCGGAGGCGCACACCACATCGACCTCCGGCCACACTTTGCGCGCGGTGGCGTAAGCCCGGCGCTCCATGTACGGCTTGGAGATCAGCAGCACCGATGTGGGCTGCGTCCCGGAGTCGGCTAGGAGTTGCCGGGACAGGCTGATGTTCTGCCCGGTGTTGGTCGCGCTCGACTCCACCAGGATCGCCTCATCAGGCACCCCGAGCTCAAGCGCGTGCTCGCGGTAGTGGACGGCCTCACCACGGGGGAAGCGCGCCGCGGTGGTGGGGCTGGTGGCGCCGGAGAAGACGAGCAGCGAGAACCATCCCGCGTGATAGAACTCTGCCGCCGCGCGTGCCACGCCGAGATCGTGACTGCCCAAGCCGATGGCCACATCGCACCGGCGCAGGTCGTGGTGCATCTGGTGGTAGTCCCAGATGGTTCGGGCGTGCTGCCATTGCTCGTCGGTGATGACCTGCTGCTGCTTGACGCTCACTCGGCTGCTCCCTGTTCGCCCTGGCAGAGGAGGACGCTGCTCCCTCTGGATGGTCCGCTGAAGACCCTCGATGCTGCGCAGTTGGTGCGCAAGCCCGTGCTGCGCAGCCTCTCGCGCGGCACGATCGAGGATCATCAGCCCATCATCCACGGTGGCGGGGTCGAAAAGCATGATGTGTCCGTAAGCCGTCTCCAACCGCACGCGCTGCATGGGGGCGTCGGTGAGGGTGGTGGCACGGGCAAGGTCGATCAGCCGCAGCGCCTCAGAAAGGTCTCCGGCGCCCCGGCGAGCCAGGGCAAGTTTCTGATGTGCGACAGACCAGTCCTCGGGCTCGCCAAGGTTCTCGAAATCCCCTGATGGCCGTTGCCATCAGGCGGGCGGCATAGTCGTTGTTTCCGTTCTTGCTCAACGCCGTCCCGACCCACAAGCGAGCGCGTGTGCGGTCCCGGGCGCAGAGTCGATCATCGACGGCCAGCGCCTCGTACTCGGGGCAGCCGGCATCACCCTGCTGACCGTTGGCGTCATGGCGGGAGTCATAGCCGCCCTGCTCACAGCAGCGGTGGCATGGTCTCGCGTCCGCACGCACCGACGCACCCATGGAGAGCAGGGCACACCGTACCCGAGGCCATCGCAGGCGCCATCCTCGGTGCCGCGACGTGCAGCTTGGCCTACCACCTCATTGCCTGACAGCGGGCAAGCTGCCAGGAGGCACACGTCCGCGCCGGTGGACGAGCGACACGTACAGCGGCATGGATCCGGATGCTCCAGCCAGGCCGCGCTGCTCGCGCTGGTGCACCACGGCGGTGGCTGCGTCCGTCGTGGTGCACGAGTCCAAGCCGTCCCCCCGTCGGCCTTCCCCACATCCCGGAGGGCACGGCGAGCTCACCTCATCGGGGCGCTGCCCAGAGGCGGCCGGACACGAGGAAAGGGGGCTTGCCAGGCCGCTGGCCCGTCTTCCACATCCAATGCGTGGGCGCACAACGCCCGTCCACCTCGCGGAAGACTCCACCTGTGTGCATCTCTCCTACATCCACTGCGCCCTCAACCCGCCTCTGTCGGGGAAGACCATGTGGCTGGAGGCTCGCGGCACCCCACCCTCGGCAATGGCCCGGTCGGGGGCGACATGGCCGTGGGGCGGCGGCAATGTCGTCCCACGGCCGTCCCTCTCGTCCCATGGTTAGGTGGAGTTGGAGTCGGTGGTTTGGGGGATGGCAACTGGCCGGTGCCCGGGATGACCCGGATGCCGACCAGGGCGTCGAGGATGAGTTTGCCGGTGGGGACGGCCGGCCGCCCGGCGTGCAGACCGTTGACCTTGGCGGCGCCGCGGCCAGCGAGGGCCTGGCAGAAGATGAGCAGGGCCAGGCAGATGACGGCGATCAGCGCGTGGATGCGGCGGTTGTTCTTCAGGTACAGGTAGGTGACGGCCAGCGGGCCCTTGAAGGCCTGATAGCGGCGCTCGACGGCTTCCTGGCCTTGTAGTGGCGGAGCACCTGTCCGGCGTCGGCGCTGACGGGGGGCAGGTTGGTGAGTAAGGCGTACCAGCCGTCGGCGTCGATCGCGTTCTGGTTGAAGTACCAGCTCAGGGTGGGTTTGTACCTACCGGCAATTCGCTGAGATCACGTTAATGGGGCACCCGACATGGCGCCGACAAGTCAGAACGGAGACCGCCGACGCGTTCATGGCCACGGCAGTAGGCAAACGTGCGCGGGTGTTTGGCATCATCGGAGCCATGACTGAACCGGCTGACATCGTGGAGCGTCAGCTCGCCGCGTATAACGCTCATGACCTCGACGCCTTCGCCGCCACCTATGCCGATGACGTGCGTATCAGCCGCGCGAATGGTGGCGAGATACGCGGTCGCACGCAACTGCGAGAGGTGTATGCCCGGCTGTTCGCTCAGCGCCGATACAAGGCTGAGGTCGTCGGGAGGCTCGCGGAGGGAGACTGGGTCGTCGACCACGAGATCACGCACGGGGCGGACACTTCAGTGCGAGTGCTCGTCGCCTACCGGGTCCGCGACGGCCTGATCGATCGCGTCGATTTCCTCAGCTGAAGATGCGATGTCCGGTGATTACTTCTGCCCTCGCCGCCGATTCCGGTGAGGCCCCCACAGGGCGTCTGGCACCCATGTGATCTCACTGCCAAGGAGTCGCTTCTTTGCCATAGATAGCAGCTTTCCTGCCAATGTTGTCGTAGTTAGCAGATGAAGTCTGGGGCCTATTGCGTAGTTAGTTGCGTCAGGTAGATACTTCGTTCTTAAGTGGCCTGATGGGGCTTATGTCCCAATGACCGATAGGAGATCATCATGCCCTCGGAGTTCGATTTGAACCCAATGGCTCTGCTTGTGGAAGCCAACCGTGATGACAGCCTCGACGCGAAGCTCCTTACTAGCACTACTACGGTCAGTGACGCGTCACCGATCTTCCACTGAGAAGAAGAATTTCGTGACCTGGAGCACTTGATCGAGATACAGCGAGGGTCGTCCACGAATGGTCAGGGTTGAGATGCATAAGTGCCCTTTTCTGATCGTTGGCCGACTCCCTGGCGAATAGGGCATCCGAGCAGGGTGTTCCAAGGCCCGCGTGCAGGTGAACCAGGCACTTCACTGAAGTGTCTGGTTCACGTGCTTGATGGTGGCACAGACATCTTGTGATTGCGCGCGTGCGTCTCGGCCGGCGACGTCAGCGCCACTAATGGCCCGCCGCGAGCCGCTCTATCGCGGCTCGGAACCTGAGTGAGGTGGCGGCGTCGCGTACGCCGTTTTGTTCCTCGCTCCGATCTCGCTCGATCGAGCCGGACCTGCGAAGAAGGGGACGATGGACGAACTACCCCAATGGTCTCAGATCACAGTCCAGTTCAACGACTACAAGACTGCCGAACATCACGCTCTAACCCACTTAGGGCCCGTGCTACGAGAGGCCCAATCCGCCGGCCTGATCACGTCCTGGTTCTTCATTCGGAAACAACGATGGCGGTTTCGCTATCAGCCATCCGACACCGATTCAGAAGCAAAGAAGTTCCTGCATGATGCCGCGAACCACATGCGAGCCCGCGGCTACATCTCCCAGTGGATTGAAACAATCTATGAGCCTGAGATACAAGCATTTGGTGGCGGCAAAGGAATGGAGATCGCCCACCGCCTGTTCCACACCGACAGTCACAACATCTTCCTGAATTTCGGACAGTCCAACGACAACGTCCGCCCCACGGGACAGGCGCCGAGAGCTGTCCATCCTCCTGTGCACCACACTCATACGAGCCGCTGTACAGGACCGGTTCGAGCAAGGAGATGTGTGGGCCAAGGTCATGGAACTTCGCCCGGCCAAGAGCACGGCGAGCCCGGATCAATGGGACGCCTTCAAAACCGCCCTACTTCGTCTCCTCACTGCAGACGGAACTGTGCTCAATGCCGGCTCGGTACACTTCGCTGACCAGTGGCTTCCCGCCTTCGAGCATACAGGGCGAGCACTGCGAACCCTGGCGGATGAAGGGCTACTCACCCGGGGAGTCCGCGCCGTAACCGCTCACCACGTGATCTTTCATTGGAACCGGCTCGACCTTCCCTACCACGCCCAGGCGAACATCGCGTTAGCGGCCAAAGAAATCATGTTCGGCGACTGACGGCATTGGCTCCTTCAGCTATGCGGCGCCGACCGCAGTTTCAGGCAACCGGACGCTCGAACGCGACGCAGGGACTTCCCATGAGTGAACAACAGCGATTCGCCGCCGGCGCCGTCGCCATGCTGCGCATGCCGGCAGCGCCAGTAGCGCGAGCTGCCGACGTCCCCACCGAACTGGTCGACGCAGGTGACGAGGCGGGCGGGGCATTCCTGGAGAAGGTTCTGCGTGACCCTTCCCTACGCGAGGCCCTGGAAATTTCCAGCGAATCGCTGGCCGGCACATTCAACCGGATCGAAGAGAGCATGCCGGTAGGGGCGGCTAAGCGCCGCCGGCTGGTCATGGCCACGGCGCGCTACCTGCTGCGGATGACCGGTCGCCCCACTCCCTTCGGACTGCTCGCGGGCGTCGCCATGGCCACTTTCGGCGACAAGACCAAGGTTCGAGTTGGCAGTGCTCACGCCAAAGGGGTGCGTCCTGACGCCGGCTGGCTGGCCATGTTACTGGCCGACTGGGAGCGTCAGCCGGATGTTCGCAGGCAGTTGCGAGTGGTCGCCAACGACCTGTGCATCGTACGAGGAGACCGGCTGGTGCTCCCCTACGTCCGACGCGGCGGTCAAGAGAGCGAACTCGTCAAGATCGCCAAGGAGGTGTCCGTCCGCTACACCGAGCCTGTGCGTCTGGTCATGGAATGGGCCGCACGTCCGGTCTCATACACCGAGCTGCTCGATCGGCTGGCGACGGCTTTCCCACGAGCGCCCGCAGACGCCATTGAGGCCATGACCGGTCAGCTCGTGGAATACGAGATGCTACTCACCGACCTTCGCCCGCCGCTGAGCGGCGATCCCCTGGCTTACGTCCTGGACCGCGTCGCCGCGGTCGAAGGACTGGCGGAGATGGCCGAACTGCGCGAGATCTCCGCGGCGCTGACCCGCTACGCCGAACGCCCGCCAGGGGAAGGCCGACTCGCGTGGCGGGCAGCTGTCGGCGCGATGAGGGCGCTGCGGCCAACAAACAAGTCCCCGATCCACGTGGACTTGCGCTTCGACATCGATGTGACACTTCCGCGGTCAGTAGCCGACGAGGCCGCGGCGGCCGCCACAACGTTGCTACGGATTTCCGCGCCCGCGACTGACCCGACGCATCTGCAGCGATATCACGAAAAATTTCTCGACCGCTACGGCACCCACCAGCTGGTCCCGTTCAACGAGACCGTGGACTCCGAACGGGGCCTCGGCTACCCAGCCGGATACCAAGTGCCCGTGACTGACCATCGGGCCGAGCCGGACGCGGAGCGCCGTCGTCCGCGCGACATGCTGCTTGCCGAGCTGGCCGCACGAGCTCTGTTGTCCGGGTCAGGCGAGGTCGTGCTGAACGACGAGCTCGTGGGCCAGCTGGCCGGGGACGAGGGAAACCTCCGGCCTCCACCTGAGTCCGCGGAATTGTGCGTACAAGTCCTCGCCGAGTCGGCGGCGGACCTGGATGAGGGCAGATTCCGGCTGATGGTTGCGCCTATGACGGGCTCGTCGGCTGCCGGGTCCATCTTCGGGCGCTTCGCCTACCTCTTCCCCGAGGGCAGCTATCCGATGGCTCCCCTCCCCACCGGTGCCGGTGGCGACGGACCGGTGCGGACTCAGCTGATCTTCCAGCCGATCGATCCGCGCGTGGCCAACGTCGTGCAAGTGCCAATGGTCTGCGACCACACCCTCGTTGTGGGCGCGTTCGCCGAGCGGTCGGATCCACATGTGCTCTCCACGAATGATCTCCTGATGGGGGCGGACGATCACAGGTTGTTCCTGGTGTCGGCTCCGCACGGCCGTGAGATCATGACCGTCTCGCCGCACATGCTCAAACTCGCGCGGCAAAGCGCGAACGCCGTCCGTCTCATCAGCGAAATCTCCGACAGCGGCCGGCACCGCCTGTATGGCTGGTCGTGGGGCGCAGCCGAGTTGCTTCCCTGCTTGCCTAGGGTGCGCTACCGCCGGACCGTGTTCGCGCCAGCTCGCTGGCGGGTCGACGCCCGCCTGCGTGATCGCGGCCTAGGCGACGATGAGTGGTCCGCTGCTCTTGATGCGTGGCGCGCGGAATGGCGAGTGCCCGACCGGGTGCAGGTGACGATCGCCGACTACCGAGTGGAGCTCGACCTCGCCGTGCCGCTACACCGCCAGCTGTTGCGTCACGAGCTGGCGCGCCACCCTGACACGGTGGTGTGTGAGCCGCCGGGCACGGCTGCAGAGACACAGTGGCTGGACGGGCACGCCAACGAGATCGTCATCCCCCTGACGATCACAGGTGGCACTGACCGAGCCGTCGCCAGACCTACCCATAGCGACCGAGCCCTGCGCCCCCGACACCTGCCGGGAGGCGAATGGCTCTACGCGAAGCTGTACAGTGCACGCGATAGGCAAAATGAGATCCTCGGCAGGCACCTACCGGACCTGCTCGCAAATTTGCCCGCATCGGTAGATCGATGGTTCTTCATCCGCTATGCAGATCCAGACCCGCATCTGCGTCTGCGCTTCCACGGCGATCCCGTGGACCTGCACAAGCACCTGCTGTCCCGCATGCGTGACTGGGCCGGAACGCTGACTAGCGCAGGTTCGGTGGCACGCTTCGTGCTTGACGCCTACGAGCCCGAGGTCGCCAGATACGGCGGCGCCGAGGCGATCGAGGCCGCCGAACGGGCATTCGCCGCCGACAGCGCCGCTGTCCTAGCCCAGCTCAACCTGTGCGAGCGAGGCCTGCTGATCGACGCGGAGCTCCTCACCACAGCCAACTACGTCGACATCCTACGTGGTCTTGGAGACTCCGACTGGCAGAACTGGTTGCTGTCACGAATGCCTCGAGGCGATCACCACGCTGCATTCCAGTCGATACGCAGGGAAGCAATCAGGCTTATCGACACCGATGGTGACTGGCCCGCGCTGGCCACCGAGGCAGGCGGTCCCGAGCTGCTGGAAATCTGGAAGTCACGCCGACCCGCCGTCGCGGCTTATGGACAGGTCGTTCGGCGGTTGACGGCCGATAAGCGGCTGAGCAGCTCCCGCCTGGCAGTGGTACGCGGACTGCTGCACGTGCACCACAACCGTTTTATCGGCATCCAGCCCACTACCGAGTCCCGAACGCTGGCAATCGCGCGAGGCGTCGTAGAAGCTGGTCTCTCACGGAAAAGATTCCTGGCATGAGTCATAAGACAACAAAGCCGACGTAGCCACCATGACGGCCGCTCAGTCGCCAAACGTCCGGGTTGAGCCCTCGCGGAAACGGTTGTCAACGACGGCTGGCTGACCTTGCGTGGTTGACTGGCGCGACGACGTACATTTGGCGTCGATTTTGGCGGCGGCTCGGCCGTAGTTTCAAGCGTTTCGTGAGAAGAGAAACTCCCATTAGCGGAAAGGCCACGGGTTGCGGAAGTTGAGGGCGTACCATGCGGCTCCAAGAACAGGCCCGCTCACGCTTCTCGGGGATGCCTCGCCGACCAGGCTGTCTCATGCGAGGAGCAGCGCTGCGTCCCACTCGAACCGCGGCAGTCGTCCAGTCGCATAGCCGTGCAATGACAAAGCTGTCCCCGCGGCGCCTTCCAGGAGCCCTGGGCCATCGTGGGATGCAGGAGATCTTCCGGTCGGGAAGCGGAATCCGAAGGCCGCCTCGGATTCGAAGAGAGCCAGGGTCCTCTCCGCGGCCAGGTCAGCCACCCTCTCCCCTGCCTCGGAACCGTCAGCTGCGATGCGTACGGCAGTCTGCAGCAGTCCCGCCCAGCCGTGACAGATTGCAGCGGAGCGCAGATTGAGATGTTCCACTGGTCGCTCAAGAGCGGACAGCATCGCTCGGTCCGCTACTTGCCTCCAGTCCGGCCGGTTGAGCGCAAGGCCCGCAATCTGGATCGCGCGCGCAAGTCCGGGAGTGCCGTAGCACCAGCTTCCGACGTAGCGCGGGGGCACGGTTTCGCGGCCCTCATGCTGCTCCAAACTGACAACCGTAGGCCAGCACACGCCATACCCGTCCACGAACTGCCAACGCAAGAGCCAATCAACAACGCGTTCGATCGCCGCTTGCTGACCTGGAACAATCACTCCCATCCGCCATGCCAGGGACAGGAGGACGAGCGGACCTGAAATCCCGTGGGCGAGCCCGAAGTTGCCGTGTCCCCAAGCGTACGCTTCGACCGCCTCCTGCGACATCTCCGCGAACGGCCGCGAATCGACCCACCAACCAGGCACATCGGCGCGTTGGCGCTCGGTGACCGCTACGAGGTAGCGCAGGATTTCGCTCACGCTTTCCTGATGGGATCGAGTCAACAGCAGGTACCGTCCAAGACCTGTCAACCCACTGATCACGTCGTAACTCTGGACGGTTGCCAACCCCGTAGTCCTGAGCGTTCGCAGTTCTGCGGCGCAAAGAGAACCGGCAGCCTGTGAGAGGCGAGAGTCCAGTTGCCCGAGTACCGACGTGTAGTCGCCGTCCTCGACCGCATTGGCCCTCGCGGCAAACGCGATCGAAGCGAGGCCCGTGTACAGCGACATATCCACCTGGACCGGAATCTCGGCAACCGCTTGCGAGAGCATCGCGTGTGCGATGTCCCGCCAACGGGAGTCATCCCTGCCTAGCTCGGCGAACAACAGCGCCACTGCCGGGTAACCACGCGAGAGCGACCAGCCCCCCGGTTTGCTGGGGTCGGACAGGATCGCCGCAGCCACAGCGCCCGGGTCGGACAGGCGTTCCGCAACGGTTTCGACAAGGTTCGCGGCGGACGCGCGACGGCCGTTCACCGCAGGAACCGGGAGCGGTTGCGGACCGTTTCCACAATCCCTCTGGCCACGGCGTAAGACGCCTTCTCAAGGTTCTCGTCAATACCCAGGAAGCGGTTGCTATGCATGTGCAGCATGCTCGATGCCGCTCCCCGGACGAGGGGGGCCTGGTCGCCGAAGCGGGTGCGGAGTGCCTCCCCGTAACGGGCATACGCAGCGGATCGCTCCGCCCACGTGGTGATCAGCAGTGGCCCTCCCGGGACGCCGGAGAGCGCCCGCCACTCCCCCGTTGGATCCAGCGCGCGTGCCGGCGTTCGGCGACTCTGGAACTCCCCATGAGTGTCTTCCTTCTTGGGGTACGTCAGGAGCAGCCAGTCGGCCCAGGCCCGACCATACAAGCCGCGAGCGGCGTCGAGGTGGTCCGAGGCCAGCACCAGCATGGGCTCGAGTGCGAGACGACCTTGGGAGATGAGACGGAGCTGATCGATGACAGCACGGCTGTCGGCGGCGAAGGCCTTTTCTGCCAGTTCCATCAGCTCCTCGCCGCCGTACCTGGTGTATTCGGGCTCGTAGGTGTCCATGATCGTTCGTTGGAGGACCCCGGCCTCGCGGGCGGCGCCCGCCCAGTCGTTCAATGAGGCGAGCACATTGCCCCACAGCACCGGCGGCTCGCCGTGCAGGCGAAGCCGTATATGAGGCTCCGGATCGCGATACCGCATGAAAAACCAGCGATCCACCAAGTCCTCTACCTGGTCAAGAAGGTCGGGCAGATGCTCGGTCAGCAACTCGTCCTGGTGCTCTTCAGGCAGATAGAGCTTGGCGAACAGCCATTCGCCGCCTGGCTGATGCACCCGGCCTGCCGAGGCCACGGTGACGGTCGCCGTAGACCGGACCGGTTTCGGGCTGTCTCCGCGGGGAACCAAAGGGACCACGATCTCGTTGGCGTACCCTTCAGTCCATCCGGTACCGAACTGCCCACCCATCGGCAATTCGGCTACAGTGAGCCGCCGGACCTTACTGATCTCCTGTCGGAACAGTCGCTGGTGCAGCGTGATGTCCAGATCGATCGGGAGGCGCTGATCTTCTGAGACGATCTCGATCTTGCTGGGAACGGACCACAGCTCACGCCACTCCTCCAGGGCGGTCAGCCAGGACCCCCACGACCGGCTGTGGTCTTTGAGTCCGGGCGACGGTAGCCAGCGAGCCGGAGTGAGCGCGGTTCTGCCGTAGCGAACCCGAGGCAGGTACGGCAGGCGAGCCAAGTCCCCCCACAGCCACGGCCGAGCCGACCGGCGACGGACCTGCGCTATGTCTCCCAGAAGCCTGACCACGTTCGGCTTGCCGGTGTGGGGATTGAGCAGATGCAGAAAAATCGGCACGATCTCGCGGTCCATGGAACGAGAGACGACCCGCAGGCCGGCAGAGTCGGCGACGATCAGCAGATCGCTCAGTGGCAGCGTCGCCGGATCCTCCCGGTTGTCGTAGCCGCCGATCACCATGCGATGGGGTAGCACCTGCGGTACTCGAGACACATTCCCATACCGGTCGTCCGTCGGTTGAAAGAACACCTGGACGGGCAGAGCGCCTTCGCCCTCGTGGACTTCCTTGATCAGGCACTGAAGAGAGGGCACCAGTTCCGGAAGCATATGGAGGAATCGACCGAAATAGGACCCCGCGCAGGGGGCGCCGATGGTGGGCGGGAGCGCCAGGTGGAACTCGCCAGCGCGCATCGTCTCCAGCGAATCGGCAAGCACGGTCGCGCACAGGTCCAGGGACTGAGGGCTGTCGACTTCAAGATTCGTCGAGGTCAGCTCGCGTAGCACCGACTCGTCAAGCAGTATCTCGCGAGCGCCCACGACAAGGGATTTCTGTACGAGGCCGGCGAGGATCTGGGCGCGGTTGGTGTCCCCAGGAGGAGGAGCCTCCTCCTTCCGCTGGGCGGGTGGCCATTGGTAGCCGGCCGGTGCGCCAAGTCCGCGGAGGGGGTCGAGGAGCTCTTTGAGCCCGACGCCGTGATCATAGCCATATCGCTCGACGAAAGCCTGGTGGTAGTCGCGCAGGTACGCGGGCACAGGGTCGGGATTCGTCCTCCACAGCACATCGGCGGCTGTGGCCAGTTCCTCGGCGACGTTGACCGGAAGGACGGCGTGCGCGTCCACGCGCATGTCGACCTGAAGGGACCGGTTGCCGGGAAGCACGGCCGCCAGGGCCTGCTTGACCTGAAGCACAGCCCCGTGAGCCTGGCCGGCGAGCGAAGACTCGAATGTGGAAATGGAGTCCCGGACCGTAGTCAGTTGCACCGCTTGCGGATGGCCGGCGGCGCTCAGCCGTTCGACGACGTGTTCCAGAGGGTCCGGCGCATGCTGCGGAGGCCGCAGGTCAGTGAGGAGAATCTCGTGCTCGATCAAGGTATCCAGCATCGCGGTTATGTGGTGCTTGGCTGACCCCGGAAAAGCCGACAGGAGTTCCTCGACCAGATCCGGATAAGACACTGGCCGCACCGTGAGACTCATCGCGCGCTGGACCGCCGCAGTGTTGCTGACAGAGATTTCATGGTTCTGCGGGCCAGGATCGCTGATGTGCCGCACCCCGGGCATGATCAGTCGGGTGCCGCGCACCAGGGCGAGGTCGTTGCCGACGAGGCGGAGCCGGCGTAGCACGTCAGGGTGGCGTTCCCAGCTCCGGACGAGCTCCATCAACCACCCCATGTCAGGCCGTGCGGCCTTCGTGACCTCGGAGTCGTGGCGGAACTGTGTCCGGTTGCCGAAATCCAGGGTCGCCACCCCCGCCATGAGGCCGAACGGCATGGGCCGATGCGACATGCGCAGCTGGTACTTGGTGACGCTGTACACGGCCCTCTTCAGGCGCGCGGTGGCTACCGGCAGCCCAGAGTCGATCAACGACAGCGTGTGTGCCAGCGAGGCGCTGGACACCGCCAAGGCCTCGTACACGAGCGGGTCCGCAGCGGCCTGGCGTAGATAGGCCAGCAGGCGATCCCTCTGGTCGGGCGACTCAGGGTCCAGATCCGGTGCGTCAGCAGGTACCGGTTGCATCGGCAGCCTGGGCAACCTGAGGAGCCCGAAAGGCGCCGCCGCGTAAATCGGCGCTTCCCGCTCTGCTGAGGCTTCCATCGATGATCGCCATCTCACCTGCGACAGTGTCCGTTCAAGCCGTAAAGAAGGGAATTACCCGAACGTGGAAGGATGCCACCCTGGCGGTATTTCGTGGATCTTTGGCTAGTGTCTGCCTGTTACCGGCCCCGCCGACACCGTACGTTGGCCGGAAGCTCTCGGTGAACAAAGGTGCCGAATGTACTTGCACACGTCCTGCGACCCTCTGGAGCCGGCGGACTACCGCCGCATCCTTTGCGTCTTGGATGAGGTGGCCACCGATCCGGCAGGCGGCGGATTACGCCGAGCCCTGCCTTCATCGCTCGCCACTCACTTCGGCTGGAAGCTGGCCTCGACGATCGACGGCCCAGCGCCGCCGGGCAGGCCGAACTCCGGGTTCCCGATGATCGTAGGTACCGGCAACGGACATCACTACCGAGTCACTACAATCATGTGCACGCACCCTCCTCATGCCGGGCACGGGTTGGTCATGCTGAACGGCCCCATCGCGGGCGGACAGCACGGGCACATCGTCGTCTCGAGGCTTGGCGGCTCGCAACCACGAGACCTCTACCTTTCGGTTAGTTTCTCCCTGGGTACAGCGGGACAACGTGAAGCGATGATCCTTTGCAAACTGAGCCTTCACCTTTCCGCACAGGTGGCGTTGCGAGAGTCAGAGACCGAGAGCCGGAGACAATGGACGGCGCTGACTCCTCGGGAGCATGACGTCGCGGAGTTGGTCGCGGCAGGCTTGACCAACGACCAGATTGCGAATCGGTTGTTCATCACCATCGATACGGTCAAGAAGCATTTGACGCATATCTTGTCCAAGACTCGGTGTAGCAGCCGAACGCAGCTGGCGATCGCATGGCGTGGGTCTCGCCCCGGCAGGCTGAGTGCTTCAGTCGAATGACAGGCACCCCGAACGCGAAATGGAAGGATATCGGTTCGCCACAGCCGAGTGCGACCTCGAAACGTAAGAGGATCATGACAGCAGGAGCAGCCGTCCCCACTGAGGCGGTTGTTCGATATGTCCCGCGAGCAGCCCCAGTGCCGTGCCGGCCGCACCTCTCAAAAGACCAGGATGGTCGACTTCCGTCAAGCCCTCACCCTCCACCTCCCGGAATCCCAGTGGGCAATTGGCGCGGTAACGTTCGTACAGCTGCTGTGTCATGGATTTGCCGG
Organism: Nonomuraea sp. KM90; assembly: GCF_052246675.1. Taxonomy (NCBI): domain Bacteria; kingdom Bacillati; phylum Actinomycetota; class Actinomycetes; order Streptosporangiales; family Streptosporangiaceae; genus Nonomuraea; species Nonomuraea sp. KM90. The sequence continues at coordinate 14,963 of NZ_JBQQCB010000133.1, forward strand.
CCTGCACGAAAATCGCGTCATTGGTGTCCTTGGCGAACGCCAGAGTGAGGAGCAGTTGGCCCGCCAGCCCATGACATACGCTTGGTGAGCGGAGTTCTGGCTCCTTCTCGCAGTGGCTCCGCATCGCCTCCACGGCGAGCCCTCGAAATCCCGGCTCGTCGACCGCTTCGCCTGCCAGGTACAACGCTCGGACGATGCCTGAACTGCCATGACACCAAGAGCCCGCATGCACCGGCAAGCTCCCGCCGCCGCCATGCTCCGCTGGCTGCAGTGCTACCGCATCAGGCCACAGTATGCATTCCCCCACCGCAGCGGCGCGCTCAACCAACCAGTTCCCCGCCCAACGGATCCCGCTCTCGATTCGAAGGCTCGCGAACCGGAAATGAGATTCGAGCAACGACAAGGCGGCCAGCAGTCCGGCCACACCATGTGCTACACCGCAATCCACGACCAGACCGTCGGATGCGTTCCGGATCATCCGCCGCAATCCGCCCTCGCGCAGGACGTCCGCCAGGGCGAGCGCCACGGCTCGCGCCACGCTAAACACCTCGGGGGATGACGCGCGGCAACACAGGAAGCCCGCCCAGCCTGACAGGCCGTTCACCACGTCGTATACCCCAGGGCCGATGGCCGGAGCTTCGGCTTGGGCCCGCATTCTCGGGAGGAGCAGGTCGTCCAACTGCCGGAGCAACCCATGATAGCGCTCACCCGAGCGGCTTGACATCCAAACCGCCGCCGCAAATCCGACCGCCCCTGTGAAGAGAGAGTGGTCACCCAGTGATGCGGTGACATACTCGACACCGTCGGCCAGCAGAGCGTGTCCGGCATGATCCCAACCCTGCCCGGGAAGCACCTCGTCAAAGGCCGCACACATGACGGCGAGTCCGGCCCCTCCCATGGAGAAGGAGGAGGGGCGCCAGGTATTGACGGCTGTCTTGACGGTGTTGGCGGTCAGCTGCCGCAACGAGCGACATCGTAGATCTTCGTCAATCACCCGGCGCGCGACCTCTTCAGCTCGAGCCAGGAGTGCTCCGGCGCTCATGCTTTCGCAAGGGTCCCTCAGCAGTACCTCGAGGTATAGCAGCACGTGTCGGCAAGCGTAGTGGGGCACGTGGCGACCCACGTGGGAGGGTAACTGTCACGACCGGCGTCCCGGTTCTGGTTGGCCGGCGTGGCAGCCGGCAGAGCACGAAGCTGCAGATCGAACGGATCCTGGGACTGCACCGATGGCATAGCGAACTCCTTGCTGAAATCGTGTGATGTCCCCATTCTGCCTAGCTTCCAGCTCGACTCCTATGGCTCCAAAGTGGAAAGAAATCGCTACGCCGGTGGTATTCGATGCCGACTGGCTGTCAGGAGAGGCCCACAGGTATAGCCTCACCACCGGGGATTCCCGGGGTTGTCGCAACGCGGTGACTGATCTCTGGCGTCGAGGAGCACAGCGAAGCCGCTCGGCTGGGCTGCTCCAGCCGAGCGGCTTCGCTGTCCAGCACAGATGATCCAAGACATGGGCTGCGGTTGGCCAGGCTCATAACGGCTCCTGTCTGCTCCGGTGTGTCGGGCTGGCGGTGGCGCCGCGGGATGAGTGCAACCTCTGTGGTGATCAGAGCTGTGCGCTGGCACTTCTCGTGATCGGAATTGTCGTGATCGGTCGCTACCCTGTCGTCTCCGCTCATCAAGGGAGAAGAACATGAGTCCGGTTACGCCCGACATGATCAACTATTACATACAGCTCCTCAAGGACCTGGATCAGCTGGATCCCTACATCAACAACGCGATGTTCTGGATGGTGGTGCGAGGGCGGGCAGAGCCCCTCACGGTCACTGACGTCGCGCGTCGGCTCGATGTCGACCTCGACACGGCAATTCCCCGCACAGTGCTGGAGCCGGGGCGGGAGAAGGTCGTCGTTCTGGAACAGAGCGAGCACGGTGTGGTCGTGCTGGCGTCCAACGCCTACATCAGCGATCCCGGCATCTGGGCCCGCCTGACCAAGAATGCGCAGGCGTGGGGTTTCGGGTGGCTGATCAACAGCGCCAACAGCTTGTTCTACGCCGCCGACGGCAACCTCATTACCGAGATGAACGTTTTTCGTCCTAGCCCTGAGGAGTGCACGGGCAGAAATCCACGGGCGCTGGACGACCATCTCGGTGCTATTCGGGCGCTCGTGGCACGAAGGGAGGCTGATGACCGGGCAGGGGCATTCGACGCTCCCCCCTATCCCAGATATCCGCACTTCCAGACCGCCCTGGCAACCGTAGAGGCGATGACAGGCGTTCACCTGGACCGCGATCGGTTCACCCGAAACCAACTATCTATCTACCCCCGTGGCCTGTAGTGATCGCTCAGCGCGGACACTGGCACGTTCATAATTGCCGTGTTCGGCGACGAACATGACGTTCCTCACCTAGCGGACTCCAGCAAATTTCAGCGGTGTGTCACCATGACATGGAAGGTCACCGTCTCACCATCCGGCCCATGCAAAGTCCCCGAATCGAATGCCCGACCGCGCAATGCGCAGAGCTGTTCGAGCTCGCCAAGGCGATGCTGGGCACCTTCAGCAAGTCTCGGGGGCATCCCTCAGCGGGCTTCATTGCCGCTGTGGAGAAGCATGGCGAGAAACTCCTGGCCGGGGTGTTCCAATCGAGCGTCTTGCGTGGTCGGGCATCAGGTCGGCGGCGACGGCGTCGAGGCCCTCGCGGCTGTGGACCAACAGGTCGGTGCCTTTGAGGAAGTATTACCGGAGCAGCCTGTTGGTGTTCTCGTTGGTGCCGCGTTGCCACGGGCTGGCCGGGTCGCAGAAGTAGACGGGCATGTCGGTGGAGATGGTGAACTCGTGGTGGCGGCCCATCTCGCTGCCCTGATCCCACGTCAAGGAGCGCTTGAGATGGACGGGTAGCGTCGCGACGGTGCCCAGCAGGGCGTCGCACATGCGCTCAGCGCTGCGGTCGACGGGCAGGTGCACCAGCAGTACGCGGCGGGTGGTGCGCTCGACCAGGGTGTGCCGATCGCCGAACCGCCGTTCTTGCCGATGAAGCAATCGCCTTCCCCACGGCCGGGCACGGCGCGATCATCGGCCTCAGCCGGCCGCTCGCTGATCATCACCATGGGCGCGCTGGAGCGCGGCTGGCGCTGCTGGACCAGACGGCGCGGCTCGCGCACGGCGCCGCCGGTGGGCCGCGCCCGGGTCAGCTCACGACGCATCTCGCCGCGACCTTGAACGTCGAGCGCCTGGTAGATGGTCTCGTGACACACATGCATTTCCACCCGCTCCGGAAAGGTCCGGCGCAGGCTCCAGACGATCTGCTCCGGGCTCCAGCGCTGCTGCAAGTGCTCTTGAAGTCGGCCCGCAACTCCGGGTTCCGCCCGATCTTGCTGGGCTTGGGCGCGGCCGGCGCGCGCCGGCACGCCCCTGGGACGCATGCGGCCGGTACTGCCCGCCTGTGGGGTGCCGGTTGCGCCGGATCTCGCGGCTGACGGTCGAGGGAGCGTGGCCCTGGTCTCGCGCGATCTCCCGGATTTGAGGCCTTCTCCCGCACTCGGTCAGCGATGTGGATCCGCTCGGTCTCGTTCAGGTAGCGGCCACGCACGTCTGGGGGCGCCGCCGATGTGATCTGCAGCGCCCCCCGGTACTACCGGTCGCATTGCGTCCGTTACGCCATCGCCGTCCCCTTCGGAAGTTGATGCCGACGATCCGGCACGCCTCCTGGTTACTCACGCCCTGCTGCACGAGCCGCAGGTATGCCGCCCGCTCACGGGAAAGCCTCCCGCGGCCCCCGGCTGCGTTCCCCGTCTCCCCGGACAGTCGAAGTCCATCGCATTCCCTCCACTGGGGCGTTGCGATAACCACTAGATCGGAAGCGGCGGAGGTTCTGGCCGTGCGCTGTCTACGTACGTAACCACCAGGGCGCCAATCGCGGCGCGCGACCGTGGCTGGTTTCGATCCAAGGAAGGACGTGACGTGCTCCACACCATCATCTACATTCTTACGGGTTTGCGTTCCACAGCACATATAGTGCCGAGTATTGCCAGTCACCCCTGCACTCGAACTCTCTCCACCACGCCTTCTGCAGACCAATAGAGGCCTGCATTTCGCACTTATTCTTCGCATTGTCTCCGTAGGGACTTGATGACGTGCCGGTGTAGGTGTCGTAGAGCTCAAACCCTGCAGAGGGGCTAATTTCAGTAGCAGGTACTGCAGCCGATTTGGCCGCTGCCGTAGCACTAGATATCATAACAGTACCGAATGAGAGCATTGCAGCGATACCCGCTGCCGCAACGCCGAACCTTCGGGATTTCGATATAGAGAGCATGGCATGTCCTTTCGCTGGATTTCGGCTCTAGGATAACTGTGCATCGTCAATGACAAGCTTCAAAGTGTCCAATCTGCCAATGAACCCCTGATTCCTGCCACAACAGCGGTTGAAAGTCTGAGGTAGCACGGCGTGGTTGCGTGCTCGCGGCGGGGGGTGGGGAGTATCCCGGTGGGATGCGTTACCCGGATGGTGGTCGTCTGGCCCCGGCGGCGCGAGCCAAGCGTGAACAGGTCCGCTTGGAGGCTGCCGGGTTATTCGCCGCGGGCATGTCGCCGCCTGCGGCGGCCAGGCGTCTGCGGGTCTCCCGCAAGTCGGCCTATGTCTGGCACAAGGCCTGGCGCACGGAACGGGCCGAGGCGCTGGTGTCGAAAGGGCCGGGCGGGGCAGCACTGCCGGCTGAGCGCCGCAGGTGGCGCGCCTGGAGGCCGTGCAGCCCGTTCGTGTTCTCGTTGGAGCCGCGCTGCCACGGGCTGGCCGGGTCGCAGAAGTAGACGGGCATGTCGGTGGAGATGGTGAACTCGTGGCGTCGGCCCATCTCGCTGCCCTGATCCCACGTCAAGGAGCGCTTGAGATGGGCGGGTAGCGTCGCGACGGTGCCCAGCAGGGCGTCGCACATGCGCTCAGCGCTGCGGTCGACGGGCAGGTGCACCAGGATCGCCCGAAGATGTCGAGCTGGGCGTAGATGGATCGGGCGTTGAGATAGGAACGGCGGGCGGACAGCGGGCCGGCTACCGGCTGCCGCTCGAACAGGCTCACTCGGGCAGAGCGGGCACCGCCGGCGCGGCGTTCGTCCAGCCGGTCTGCAGGATGAGATCGGTATTGCTCCCGCCCGGCTGCATACCCCCGAACTTGTCCGACAGCAGGACCACGTGGGCGGCGTCGACGATCAGCCTCCTCGCGATGTTTTCCCGCCTTGGCCTTCGGGCCGGTGGCCTGCGGCTGGTCGATCGAGACGACGGCGCCGCTCCTGCCCAGGTCGTCGCGCCCGGCACCCTCGGCGTGCACGCCAGGCATGGTCAGCAGCAGCTGGTAGGCCGCGGCGCGGACCTCCTTCGGCGCCGGGAGGCGGTAGAGCAGGTCGGGCAGCGAGCCGGCGACGAAGGAGTCGGTGTTCCTGCTCTCCTCCACCTGGGCCCCCTCGTCAGCCAGGACTTCAGCGCAGCCGGGTCGGCCGGCAGCCGCTGCACCTCCTCGTACGTCAGATATTGCCCAGCGAGGAAGAACTTCGGGTTCTGGCTGCGGATCGGGCTGACGTGACCCCTGATCGGCAGCGTGGACAGCACCACCGTCTGGCCGGCCACATCGTGGGTCCACGTGACCGGCGAGCCTTCACGCCTCCACGCCTGGCGGTCACTTGGCTCCCTTCGGGTATGCCCCCGGTACCCGAGCCAGCCCCTGCCGTCCGCCGTGTGCCACTGCTCGGTGAGTCGCTGCTGAACCACCCAATAGGGGTTCTCCGGCTGCCGACCTGGCGGTGGTTGGTGTTGCGCGACAACATCCGCGTGTGCCAGTACGTCCCCTCCGGCGCCGACGCGGCCGCCAGCCGCGTGACCGGCGCCTTGGTCAGGCCCGGCAGCGTCAGCACCGCCGCGGCGCCCATCGCCAGGCAGGCCTCAGGGACGATCAGCCGCCGCCCCGGTGCGGTCGCCAGCTTCATGTGCATCCTCCGTGGTCGCGTTGTGACGCCTCCCAATACGCGCGAACGCCCCGCGAGGTTGCCTGCGGCACTCAGGCAACTGCCTCCTTCTAGCGGTCGTCGCAACACCCCAGCTCGGGGAGTGCGATGGAGTTTGAGATCCGCGAGATCCGGTCCCCTCAGGGGCGGCGGAAGCTGACCCGTGAGCGGGAGGAATACTTCCGGCTTATGGATCAAGGTTTCAGCAGCATGGAAGCGTGCCGCATAGTCGGGATCAACTACCGGACCGGGAAGAGGTGGCGGAACGGCTCGGGACCGAACAAGGCGAAAAGGAAGGAAGGGGGCCCCGCCGGTTCGGCGAGACACTGTTGGCGAAGTAGATCAAACAGAGGCGACCCCGTGATCACCTACCATGTTGGGAGGTGATTGGGTGGGTCAAGACTTTGGCTCGTCAAGAACGAGGGCTCCCGTCTGGACGAGCAGGGGAAGCACCTGGTTACGAACCGCTGGGGCCAAGCGCGGTCCATAACTGTCACGCCCATCGGTCCACCCCAGAGCGGCAAGCTCCGCGGCGGCCTTTGGACGTCCGGCCAGTCTGGCCGTGAAAACCGTCATGCGCATTGGCACGCCCTCAATCGCTGCCATGTCCTCGACCTGGCCGAGCAGGTCCATATCCCGCGGCGCGACCCCGAGTTCCTCGTTCAGTTCCCGAACCAGGGTCTCCTGCGGGCTCTCCCCAGCTTCAGGCTTTCCTCCGGGTAGGTAAAACACCTCCGGCGCCACCTTCTTGCTTACGACGAGCAAACGCCCCTGATGGGTGACGGCCGCCGCCACCACGTTCATAACACGGTCACCTAGCACGCCTGCCAGCATTCCAGATCAGGCGAACCCGGCCGCAGCGGAGAAGACTCTCTGGTCTCCCGCCGGGTTCAAGGAGCCCTCGGTTCTCTCAAGACCGGATCGTGACGATCACGAAGCTTGGGTTAGAACCTCCTTATGCCTACCTAGCCAACGCTGCGGGCCGCAGGGCAGCGAAGTGCGACGTGCGGGTCGGGGCCAGAGGTGTTCCGGTCAGCCAGGCGTCGATCCGGGTGAGGTTCATCGCGGTGGCCATGAACACGTGCTGCAGGTGGGTCTTGGCGGTCCCGCGGTAGCGGGAGCGCCGCAGGCCGAAGCCTTGACGCCCTGGGCGATGGTGCCCTCAATGCCTTGCCTGTGGGCCGTAGCGTTGCTGCCATTCGTCGGTGCTCTGCCTGACCCGCGCGCGTTGCAAGGCTTCGTGCTCTTCCCGCGGGCGCAGGGTGATGCGCCGCCCTTTGGCCCCGCTGGTGCACAGGCCCCGGCTGGGACAGTCCTTGCAGTCACGCATCGAAAAGCGCAGCCGAACGACCGGAGCTCCGCCCTGGTCGACCTCGTTGACCCAGGGCAAGCTGGTGGCCCCGGCGGGACAGGTCATGACGCGGTTGTCCCAGTCGATGGTGAAGTCGCTGACGGCAAAGCCGTTGCCCTCGGCGCTCTGCCAGGCGTTATCGGCAATGCCGGGAAGTTAAGGGCTTGGGGCTGCTGTCAACCGATGTTCGGTGAGGACGTTGATGGTGGTGTTCGCGCGGTGGTTGGTGCGGTCGACTTGTCCTTTGGCTCGGTGTTTGGAGATCGCGCGTTTGACGATGCGAGGGCTGATGCGTTCGCGGCGTTGTGGCAGGGGATCTTCAAGGAGGGTGCGTCCGATACGTCCCAGCAGGTCGATGGTGGTGCCGGCGAGAATGCCGGCGGCGTGGATCACTTGATCGCGGGCGGTCAGCAGGGCGATGGTGAAGCTGGCCCGGTCATCGGTGATGCCGGGATGGGTGGCGGTGGCGTCGGCCATCGCCAGTCGCAGCACCTGGTAGGCGGTGAGCAGGGCGTAGATCTCTTGGTCGACGCCTGCCGGGGTACGGGCGCGCAGGACCCGCCCGCCCAGAATGGTCGACTTCAGTTCGAGGTAGATCGTTTCGATCTCCCAGCGCTGGTGGTAGAGAATGACGAGGTCTGGGGCGGGGTAGCGGTGCTGGTCGAGCAGGCTGGTGATCAGCCGGTAGCGGGTGGTTCGCCGGTCGGTGCCGGACAGGGTGACGGTGATGTGGGCGTCGATGACCCGGATGGGCACCCCGCCCAGCACGCTGGTCCACGACCCGTCGCTCAACGTGGTCAAGCGGGGCAGGGCCCGGCTGTTCTTGCAGCGGATCACCAGATCCGCCCCGGTGCCGGCGATCGCCGTGACGAGGTCCTTGACCGCGAAGTTCCGGTCGGCCAGCAGCACCATTCCCGGCCGCAGGCAGCCGAACAGGGCGGGCGCGTAGCGGGTCTCGCCGGTGGTGAACGGGCCGAAGGTCGCCGCGAGCAGCGTCCGCGTGCCGCACACGACGACGGCCAGCAGCCGGACGAGGGGATAGCCCGACCCGCCGTGCGAGCCGCTTTGATGTCCGAACCGAGTCAGATTCGCCGGGCTGTCCGGCACCGACATCGTGGTGCCGTCGATCGCGCAGACCAGAAGCCCTCGCCACCGCAACGCGCCCGCGGGCGGGCCCGCCAGCAGCTCGAACAGCGCCTTCAGCGGCGCTACTCCGACCCGGCGTCGCGCTTGAGCCAGCGCCGAGGACGACGGCGGCGCTCCCGAGCCGGCCAAACCCGACACCAGCCGGGCCCATACCTGCCGATAACCCATCCCGGCGAACAACCCCGCCGCCAGCAGCAGGTACACCATCACCCGCGAGGGCAGATCCCGCAGCCGCCGCTCGACCGCACCCGTTTCCGCCAGCACCTCATCAACCATCTCGAAGGGGATGATCTGCGTCAGCTCGCCCAGATGACCCGGCGCGAACACCCCTGCCGCGCTCCGGGTGGCCGATGTGACCGTGCTGATGGCGGCGGCCAGGGCAGACCTGGCAGACTGTCGGCTCAACGGAGATCCAGTCTGTTACGGATGGTTGTGGAAGATCACCCGTTCTACTGGATCTCCGTTCTCATGTCTCTGGTTCAGCCGAACACCTTGACGCAACCGCCAGCCGTCCTAACTTCCCGGCATTGGCGTTATCGGGCATCATCGGTCCCAGCAGTTCGATGCCGCGGCGATCCGCTCGTGCGAGGTCGTGGGCGCTCATGTAGCCCCGGTCGGCCAGGTGCACCGCCGACGTCAGTTCACGCGCGGCCAGTGCCTCATGGACTTGCTCGGCGGCTTCGTAGTCGCTGCCAGGCGATGAAGCGGTGATCACGTTAGTGATCAAATGTGGAGCGTCGGTGTCGCACGTCTCGGTGAGATGGACCTTGTAGCCGTTCCAGTGGGAGTCGCGCATGGTTCCGGATCGGGCGTCGCCGTCGTAGGGCGATATCTGGCGGATCGTGCCTGGTGGCTGCTCGTCAGGAGTTCGCCAGCGCAGTTGATCGTCGATGGTGACGTACTGCTGGATCCACACGTGGCGCAAGTTCTGCACCGCGGCGATGTCGCGCAGCCATGCAGGTGCGCTCTCCGAATAGACCGCGCGCAGCACGCCGTACCCATCGGCGCCAATCTCGTGGCCGAGCCGGATGCGCTCGGCCTTGTCTTGGGCAGCCGGAAGTCCTCGATGCGCGCCTCGTACCGGTCGAATCATCCGGGTTCGGCCTGGGTCAGCAGCCAGTCCGGCGCTGCTACGGCCAGCGCGTTCAGAGCGGCTCGTGCTGTTTCGTACACCTGTTCCAGCCGGTTCATCGTGCGCGTGGCCATGAGCACGTGAGTGGAGTCGGTGCGCTGTCGGCCGCCGGCTCGTAGCAGCCCGGCGGTGTCGGCACGCTCCAGGATCGTGTCGAACAGGCTCTGTTCAAGCGATCCTGTGATCAGGCGATCACGGAACTCGCTGAGCACCGAGTAGTCAAAGCCGGCGTCGGTCAGCTCCAACCCGAGGGCGTACTTCCAGTCGATCCGCGCTCGCACGGCCTCGGCCGCCTGCCGATCGGACAATCCCTCTCCGAACTGCAGGATCGATACCAAGGCCAGACAGGCAGCGGACAGTGCCGGACGACCGCGGGTGGAGAAGGCTGCCGCGAAGTCCGCGTCCTCAAATAGGACGCCCAGCGCATCCCGTATACGAATCGCCAGGCTGCCTTTCGGGAAGGCAGCCCGAGCCACCGCCAGAGTGGCGGCCGGGATCTGGTTTGAACCAGTCGAACGCAGCGACACTCACGACTCCATCCGCGAGCAGGAACAACGATGGCGGCCCCATGATCACGGATGTGATCATGGGGCCGCTGCGTTTTGATCTACTTCGCCAACGGTGTCTTCGACGACCGGCGAGGCCCCTTCAAATGTCTCCCGCTACCTGCGGGAAGGCAAGCGGAGCTACATCGCTGACCCCGGAGTTCCGCAGTTCCTGGTGGTGCTGGTGACACGGTTATGGGCAACAGGCCAGGTAAGCGGCGTTCGCGGTGGTGGCACAAGGAAGTCCGATCCGTGTCACTAGGAACACCGCTCGACACCT
>NZ_JBQQCB010000134.1:0-25281 GCF_052246675.1 Nonomuraea sp. KM90
GGGTCGAGGTGGATGCGCTGAGCGAGCGGGAGGTCGTGCGGCGGGTCGCGGTGGCGCTGGAGGCCGGGAAGGGCGGGCGGATCGTCACGCCGAACGTGGACATCTGCCGCGCCGTCGCCACCGACCCCGCGCTGGAAGAGCTGGTGTGCACGGCCGACCTCGTCGTCCCCGACGGCATGCCGCTGGTGTGGGCGGCCAGGCTGCTCGGCACCCCCGTGCCCCAGCGCGTCACCGGCGCCGACCTCATCTGGTCGCTCAGCGAGCTGGCCGCCCGCCACGGCTGGCCCGTCTACCTGCTCGGCGGCCCGCCCGGCGTGGCGCGCAGGGCGGCGGGCCGGCTCGCCAGCCGCCACCCCCGCCTGGCGATCTGCGGCGTGCACGCCCCTCCCTACCACTTCGACGCCACCCCCGAGGGGGCCGCCCGGGTTCGCCGGATGGTGGTCGCCGCGAGGCCCCGGCTGGTGTTCGTCGGGCTCGGCTTCCCCCGCCAGGACCGCCTCATCGCCGACCTGCGGGAGGAGCTGCCGGATGCGTGGTTCGTGGGCTGCGGGGCGGCCATCGCGTTCGCGGCCGGCACGGTGGCCAGGGCGCCGCGCTGGATGCGGCGCGCCGGGCTGGAGTGGGTGTTCCGGCTCGCCGCCGAGCCCGGCCGGCTGACGCGCCGCTATCTGGTCGACGACCTGCCGTTCGCGGTACGCCTGCTCGCCGGCTGCCTGGCCACCCGCATCAGCCGGCGGTGAGGGCGCGGATCCGGGCCGCCTCCTCCTCGCTGAGGCCCCGGGCCCCGTTCAGCAGCGCCTGCCGCGAGTCCATCCGGCGGTAGGCCGTGCGGGACAGGCCGGACCACGCGAAACCCCCGGTCCGGGAGGTGCTCGTGTCGTGGCAGCAGGCCCTGGTGATCCGGCGTTCGGCGGTGGGGGTCCAGGGGAGGCCGGCGTACGCGTACAGGCGCCGGAAGCCGGGCACCGGGTCGGCGGCCAGCGACTCGTACGAGGTGACGAGGATGCCGGGCGTACGGTCCAGGATCGTACGGGTCGCCCGCCACAGCGCGGCCGCCTTGGCCACGCGGTCCCGCGACCCGACGAGCGCCCGCAGCTCCAGCAGCTCGGGATGGTCGCGGACCAGCAGCGGCTGCCCGAGCAGCTCCTGGAAGTGCACCGTCCACCCGAGCCGCTGCCAGCTGGCCACGAACGACACCGGATCCCGTACCAGCGCGATCACCCGGCACCCCAGCCGCCGCGCGAACCAGCCCGCGCTCAGCACCGCGAACGGGTCGTCCAGCAGCGCCCGCCGTCCCGCCAGGCGGCCGAGCGTGAAGGCGGTGCCGTAGCGGAGCAGGCGGGCCAGGTCGTACGGGGAGCGGTTCGCGCGCAGCTCGGCCAGCCAGCGGTAGCGCAGGGCGACCGTGTCGCGGAAGGCGGGCAGCCAGGCGGCGGAGTTGTCGTCGCAGATGTACTGGAACCGGTGCGTCACCCGGGCGGCGAGCACCCCGGGGCAGCGGCCGGGCGGGTGCTGGGGGTTGAGCGGCTCGTTGACGTAGACCAGGTCGCCGCCGGCGGCGAGCATCCGGCCCGTCCAGCTCGTACCGCTCCGGGGCAGGCCCGTCACCAGGACCGTCATGCGGCCGCCCACCGCCGCACGCGCAGCGCCGCGAGGGTGTGGCGGCCGAACGGGTGCAGCCCGTAGCGGCGGTGCAGCTGCCACAGGGGGAGCAGGTTCTTGACGAGCACGCCGCCCGACCAGCCGGCGACCGCCCCGAGCGCGCCGTGCGCCGGGATCAGCGCCAGGTCGAGCAGCACGGTGCAGCCGACCGCGGCCAGCAGGTTGAGCAGGCTGGCGCCGGTGTGCCCGGCGGCTGTCAGCACCACGTCGACCATCCCGCAGGCCGTCGCCACCATCATCGTCCCCGCCAGCACCAGCGCCACCGGCACCGCCGAGTCGTACGAGGGCCCGAACACCTTCAGCACCCACGGCGCCAGCCCCGCGTACGCCAGCCACACCGGCCATGTCAGCAGCATCAGCCAGACCGTGGCCGCCTGGTACAGCTCACCGGCCCGCTCCCGCTCCCCGTCGGCCAGCGCCCTGACCAGCCCCGGCTGCACGGCCTGCGCCAGCCCCTGGTTGGCGAGCTGCCCCACCACCTTGAACCGGGTCGCGGCCGTGTAGACGGCGGCCTGCGCCGGCCCGGCGAGCACCGCCACGATCACGATGTCCACCCGCTGGAACACCGCCTGGATCGCCCCCGCGACCGACCGCGGAGCCGTGTACCGCCACAGGTCCCGCCCGGTCCCCGGCAGGTACGGCGTGCGCGGCACCCGCCCCCGCAACCCGCCCGCCGCGAGGACCAGCACCGGCAGGTACGGCACCCCCCACGCCAGCGGCAACCACCAGACCGCCGCCCCGGCCAGCGCCGCCCCGGCGACCAGCGCGAGCTGGCATGCCGGCACCAGCACGCCCTCCAGCAGCACGGTGGGCCGCATGGCCCCGAACCCTCGGGTGGAGGCCAGCAGCACGTCGGCCGCCACCATGACCGGCAGCAGCCCGGCCAGCGGCCCCAGCCGCGGGTACAGCACGACAGCGGCGCCCGCCGCCACCACGACGCACGGCACGAGCCCCGCCCGGATATATCCGGAAATGCCGCGATAGCCATAGGTCTTGGCACGCGCGATGAAGTAGATCAGCCCGGTCCCGGCGTCCAGCTTCGCGATGCCCGCCGCCATGAGCGCCAGCGCGGTCGCGGTGAAGAAGGCGCCGGCCTCGGCCGCCGGGTACGCCCTGGTCACCACCACCACCAGCACGAACTGCGCCAGCGCGCTGAAGGCCGCCCCCGTGAGCCCCGCCAGCCCCTTCCGGACGCTCACCGCCGCCACGACGGCTCACCGCCCAGCCAGCGGGTCAGCCGCGCGTCGTACGCCTCGAAGTGGTCCCGCAGCGCCTGCCCCAGCACCCGGGGCACCCGGCGCGGCAGCGCGCGGCCGTTGTGCCGCTCGAACGTGGGATAGCCCAGATGCGGCACCCCCAGGAACTCCAGCACCCGGTCGTAGGCGGCCTCCGGCTCCGCGAAGAACCGGTGGCTGTCGAGCACGAGGATGCGTTCGCGGCCGATCAGCGCCTCCAGGCGGTCGAGCTGGTCGGCGTAGCGGCCCCGCGCCAGGTAGCCGTGGTGGCGGTGCGAGTGGTGCAGCGCGAAGGGCGATTCGCGGAGCCGCTCCTCGGCCCCGGCCAGGCGCCTGGCCTCCAGCTCCAGGGCGTACTCGAAGTGCGACTCGGTCTCGAAGCCTCTGGCCAGCTCGTGGGCGTGCGCGGAGCAGGCCCGTTCCACCGGGTCGCGGACCAGCACGATCAGCTTGACGCCGGGCAGGTCGATGGCGATGCGCTCCCCGGCCAGGGGATGGAACAGGTAGTAGGGGGAGGATTCGTACGCCTGGGCGCGCGTGCCGTACCGGTGGCCGAGCAGGGCCGCGCTCACCCGCAGCGGGAAGTGCGCCTGGTACCAGGCCATCCCGCGCCAGTAGGCGACGTCGAAGTAGTGCACGCCCTTGTGCAGGACCGGTTTGAGGAGCAGCGGGTGCTGGGCCAGCGCCCGGTAGAGGGAGGTCGTGCCGCACCGCTGCGCCCCCGCGATCAGGAACGATGGCAGCACGCGCGCCCCTGACGTGAACCGGCCCGTTGCCCGCGACAATGACAGCACCGATCGCTTCATGGTCCTCACGTGAGCAGCTCCTCGTGGTCGACGGCCGGATTGAGCCAGGACTCCGGCGGCCCGAGCGGCGCGTGGCCGTCGGCGGCGTGCCGGTTGGCCAGCGCGATGAGGTAACGCAGCGCGGTCTGCCTGGCCGTCGCCGCGGACAGGCCCAGGGGAGCCAGCAGCCGTACGGCCCCGGCCACGCACGCCCGCGCCGCCACCGGCGGCTCCATCCGGCGCAGCGCCCGCTGGAAGAAGTGGTGCACGGCGTCGAACCCGTAGGGGACGCCGACCTCGTACCGTTCCCAGTCCCAGACCAGCAGCCGCCCGTCGCGGGAGCGGCAGATGTTCCACGGGGCCAGGTCCCCGTGCCAGGCCGGGCGCGCGCCGCCGGTGCCCGCGATCTCCTTGACCGCCGCCAGCAGCAGCGGCTCCGGCACCCGGCCGCGCCGCACCGGCAGCGGCGACAGGGCCAGCACGGACAGGCCCCGCCAGTCGCCGTGGTGCAGCACGGACGGGGTGGCGATCGTGCTCAGGGGCAGACCGGCCAGCCTGCGCAGGGCCGCCGCCTCGGTGCTGATCAGCTCGCGGGCCCGCGCACTGTCGCCGATCTTCACGAACGCCAGCCGCCGCCCGTCCGCGCGGGCCTCCAGGATGGGCTTGCGGTTGGCCCGCAGCGCGGGACGTACGTGCAGGACGGTCTCGACCGGCCGGTGGAAGACCTCGCTCAGATGCGCCGCGATGGACCCCTCGACCGGCACCACGACCTGCGACCCGAGATGCCACCAGCGGCGCGGCGCGAGCCGCCGGGGCACGGCGGGGTGCGGCAGCACGGTGTACGCCCGGGGCGACCCGGAGCCGGGATACAGCAGCCGCACGGTCTCCGCGAGGTAACCAAGTCGGACAGCCGCATCGCTCATGAATTCCTCCACAGGAGGGCGAACGAGATGAGATACAGGCTGAGCGGCGTGACCAGGCCGTCGTAGATGAACATGTAGAGCAGTACGAGCCCCATCACGAGCACCCCGGCCAGCCCGATGGGGCTGCGGTCACGCCAGTGGCGGCGGATCGCCCCCAGGAAGAACGCCACGTAGAGGGCCGCCCCCGTGAACCCCTGCGTGATGATCAGTAGCCAGAGTTGCCCGTCGCTCCCCAGCGGCGGGTGCCCGCAGGTCGCGCACCACTCGGTCTTGCCGGTGGTGATCGTCCGGTGGTTGCCCATGGCGTTGCGGGTGTTGCCGTATCCGATGACCGGCGAGTGGCCGGCCGCGGTGAGGGTGGCGGTCACGGTGAAGGCCCGGATGTCGTTGGAGTGCGGTCTGTCCAGCCGCTGCGCGAACAGCGGGGCCAGCGGGCTCAGCATGAACGCCAGCGCCGCCGCCACGACCGCCCCGCAGAGCGCCACCCTGGTACGCCCGCCCACCCGGACGATCACGTAGAGCACGGCCAGGCCGAGCCCGATCCACAGGCCGCGGTTGAGCGAGTAGACGACGGGGATCGCCGCCAGGGCCAGCACCACGGCCACGAACGCCCGGTGCCGCGCCCGGCCGTACACCCACCAGCCGACCACGAACCAGACCAGCAGCACCGACGCGTTGCTGCCCCAGGCGTTGGCCCACTCGTACGGCGCCTCGGGTCTCGGCGAGGCGAACCCCAGCACCTTCTGCGTCTGCGCGGCGGTGGGATGGATGAGGTTCTGCACGAACGAGTTCCCGCTGATCCACTCGGGCAGCAGCAGCTCCACCGGCGAGGTGAAGGCGAAGGCGGGGAAGAACACGCCGAGCAGCCCACCCGCGACCGTGGTGACGAACAGCACGCCGAGCATCCGCACCAGGCGCAGCTGCGGCAGCTCCCGCTCGGTGAGATTGCCCAGGTAGAGCAGCACGACGAGGACGGAGCAGTAGAGCGCCAGCCGCATGGAGTAGCCGACGATCCGGCCCGCCCCCAGCTCGCCGTACGTGCCCGGCGGCGTCTCCGCCAGCATCAGCGCGCTCACCAGGTAGCCGGCCAGCAGCAGCACCCACAGCCCGAACCCGCGCGGCACCTTGATCGGCCGGCGCCGCCACAGCACCACCGCCATGGGCACGGCCAGCACGATCACCGACAGCCCGCCGAACCCGAGCGCCCACCAGACCGGATAGCCGACCAGCAGCGCCCCGATGGGCCAGGCGGGCCCTCTCACGTCGGCTTGCCCGGCCGCCGCGGGTGGTGGACGGCCTGCATGGGCGTGGTCTCGGCCGACACGCTGGGCTCCAGCTCGCCGGTCGCGACGAGCTTGCCGAGCGAGGTGTGCGGGCGCGGCTCCAGCAGGGGTACGAACGACGGCACCGCGTCGGTGGCCGTCACCGCGCCGACGATCGGCACGTCGTGCCGGGCCAGCTGGCGTACGGTGGCCGCGACCTCCACGGAGGTGACCCGGCCCAGCCCGAGCAGCAGCACGGCCGCGTCCGCCCTGGCCAGGTCGCGCACGTCGGAGCCGTCGAGCACGACCAGCGGCGCGCTGACGGCGAGCGGCTCGGCCAGCGACGAGGCGTACAGGTCGGCGGGCAGGGCCCTGACCAGCAGCCGCTTGCCCGGGCACGCGGAGACCACGGCGCAGGCCAGCTCGTGCAGCACGCCGTGCTCGCGCGGGCTCGACAGGTCGGCGAGCACCGGCAGGCCGGTGAGGCGTTCGACGTCGGCGGGCGTGCGCAGGCGGGTGTCGAGGCGGTCGCGGGCGTACGCGGCGGCCGAGCCGAGCAGCAGGCCCGCCATGAGCCCGGTGCCGAGGTAGAGGGGCAGGCTGGGGGAGCTGGGCGCGGTCGGCGGCGTGGCCTGGCCGATGACCGTGCCGGGGGTCACCGCGACCGTCCTCAGCGCGTCGTACTTGAGCGCCAGGTTGGCCGCCTGCCGGTTGAGCACGCCCTGGCGCTGGGTGGCGATCGCGTGCTCCGGGCTGCCCTTGGTCAGGCCGTCGAGCTGCTTGATCACGAGGTCGATCCCGGCGTTGACCTGCTTGAGCTTGCTCAGCACGGCCTCCTGCTGCTCGGCCATGGAGGTCAGCGCGCTCTCGCGGCGATGGGCCAGGTACGCCTCGGCGTAGGCCCGGGACTGCGTGGCCGCGACGGCGGGGTCGGCGGCGGTCACCGAGATCCACAACACCGCCGAGTTGGGCGGCACGGAGACCTCGACCGGCTCGGGGACGGCGAGCCCCAGGGTTCTGGCCGCCCGGGCCGCGACCACGGCCGACTGCGCGACCTGGGCCTCGGTGTCGAGGTTGAGCGCCTCGCGCTGGCGGTTGGTCACCTGGTTGGCCGGCTCCTGCGGGCCGATCGGCATGACCAGCACCTGCGTGGTCGCGGTGTAGGAGGGAGGGGTGAGGCGCATCAGCGCGAGTCCCGCGGTGCCGCCGAACACGACGCAGCCCACCAGGAGCAGCCACCGCCTGCGCAGCAGCGAAAGATGCTCGTCCAGGTCGGTGCCGGAGCTCATGTGCGCCCACTATAGGGCGGACGGTCATTACCCATGTTGAATACTCAAGATTTTCTCCGGTAAGGCCATAAAGAAGCTCCCCGATAAAGCGAAATATCCGGAAATGCGGAACGTTACTTGACCGCCACGAACTGGGGAGACTTCCACACTGGCTGAAGTTCCAGGAATGACATGGCAAGGTTCAGGAGTGAGAGGCGGGGGTCGTTCGACGAGGGAGTTGGAAGGCTTTGCAGCTACGGGGAATTTCGCTGAAAGCAACATCCGGCGGTGCCATTCTGGCCGTGGCCGCGGTGCTGGCCGCCTGCTCCGGCGCGGAGGGCTCCAACGCCCTGCCGCCGGCCGAGGCCCCTGCGGTGAAGGAGGTCGCGGGATCGCCCGCCTGTACGGCCACCTCCAGGCTCATCCCGTCCTGCGGCGCCTGGTGGGGCATGGCGCCCGAGGTCTTCACCGGCGCGCCGGTGGAGCAGGCGCTGCACGGCGCGGAGTCGCGCATGGGCGCCGCGGCCGACGTGCTGCACGTCTATCACCGGGGCAGCGAGCTGTTCCCCACCGCGGCGGAGGTCCGGCTCGCCCGAGACCCGGCCAGGCCGCGGCTGCTCATGATCAACTGGAAGCCGTCGTTCGACCACACCTGGGCGGAGATCGCCCGCGGGGCCCTCGACGCCCGGATCGACCGGCTGGCCGCCTACCTCAGGCGCACCTTCCCCGAGCGGTTCTTCCTCACCCTGCACCACGAGCCGGAGAACGACGTCGACTCCTCGTCGGGCTCGGGCATGCAGGCCACCGACTACGCGGCCATGTTCCGGCACGTGGTGCTCAGGCTGCGGGCCGGCGGGGTGAAGAACGCCGTCGTGGTCATGACGTACATGGGGGCGCCCAACTGGGCGGCCAAGTCCTGGTTCGAGGACCTCTACCCGGGTGACGACGTGGTCGACTGGGTGGCCATGGACCCGTACGCCGACGACCGGGTGCACGACTTCGAGGGGCTCGTGAACAAGACGCGCAAGGAATATCCGGAGTGGCCGGGGTTCTACCGGTGGATGCAGGCGCGCTTCCCCGGCAAGCCGGTCATGGTGGCCGAGTGGGGGGTGTTCGAGCGGCCGCACGACCGCTCGTTCAAGCGGAAGTTCTTCGAGTCGGTGCTCAAGCAGATCAAGCGCTATCCGCAGATCAAGGCGCTGCTCTACTTCGACTCGCCGCAGGCGCCGCGCGGCGACACGAGCTTCGACTCCGATACGGGGGCCGACAAGGCGTTCAGCGAGCTGGCTCGAGATCCGTACTTTCGCTCGACGCCCGTGCCGCGGCCCTGACCCGCAGGCGCCAGCCCGCGATCGTGACCGCGACGGCCGCCGCGAGCGCCCAGACGGTGAGGGTGTTGCTCGCGTCGAGCAGCTTGAGCGCGGAGGCGAGCAGGACGATCGCCAGCAGGGCCCTGATCAGGCCGCCGGGGGCGCGCGAGGAGATCCTGGCGCCGAGGTAGACGCCCGGGATCGAGCCGATGAGCAACGACACCGTGAGGTCCAGCTGGAAGTCGCCGAACAGCAGGTGGCCGAGCGCGGCGGCGGTGACCAGCGGCACGGCCTGCACCAGGTCGGTGCCGACGAGCTGGTTGGCCTTGAGCGCCGGATAGAGGACGAGCAGGGCCACGATGATCAGCGAGCCCGATCCGACGGAGGAGACGCCGACCACCACACCGCCCACCATACCGACCAGTAGGGTCGGAATTGGGCGCACGACGATGTCGTGGGTGCTCGACTCGCCACCCCTCGAGCCGAGCCAGCTCTTGATCGCCATGCCCGCGACGGCCAGCAACAGGGCGACGCCGAGGGCGTACTTGACCGCGTCGGTGACCGCGAACGCCCGGGCCAGGAAGACCCCGCAGAAGGCGGCCGGCACCGAGCCCGCGCACAACCAGCCGACCAGGCGCAGGTTGACGGTGCCGCGGCGCAGGTGCACGACGCTGCCGACCGGCTTCATCACGGCCGAGGCGACCAGGTCGCTGGAGACCGCGGCCAGCGGCGGCACGTTGAAGAACAACATCATCATCGGGGTCATGAGAGCCCCGCCGCCCATCCCGGTCAGCCCGACCACGACGGCGACGAGGAAGGACCCGCCGATCAGCGCCCAGTCCGCGCTCAACGGTCGATCACCGCTCCTCCTTCGCTCCGCGGAGTGCCCCGCTCATCGGCCGCCACTCCGCTCGGCGCGTCGGGTCCGCTCCGTCAACGGATCCACCCTCCGCCCTTCAGCGTGTCCAGCACCCGGGACACGGCCGCCTCGACCGAGATGTGCGTGGTGTCGATCACCAGGTCGGCGTCGTCCGGCTCCTCGTAGGGGTCGGAGATGCCGGTGAACTCGGGGATGAGACCGGCGCGGGCCTTGGCGTACAGGCCCTTGCGGTCGCGCCGCTCGCACTCCTCCAGCGGCGTGGCGACGTGCACCAGCAGGAAGTCCGCGCCGACCGACTCGACCATCTCGCGCACCTCCTCGCGGGTGCCCGCGTACGGCGCGATCGGGGCGCAGATGGCCAGGCCGCCGTGGCGGGCGGTCTCGGCGGCGACGAAGCCGATGCGGCGGATGTTCAGGTCGCGGTCGGCCTTGGAGAAGGTCAGGCCCTTGGACAGCAGGTGGCGCACCACGTCGCCGTCGAGGTAGGTCACCGTCCGGGTGCCGAGCTCCAGCAGCGTGTCGCGCAGGCCGCGGGCGATCGTGGACTTGCCCGAGCCGGACAGGCCGGTGAAGAACACCACCAGGCCGCGCCGGTGCGGCGGGCCGGGGATGTGCACGGGGTCGGGGCCCGCAAGGTGCTCCGCCGCGCCGTAGGCGGTGGCGACGTGCTCGCGCAGCTCCAGGTCGATCTCGGGCTCGTCGCGCGGAGCCAGGGGCACCGACACGACGATCGTGTCCGCGGGGAGCTTCTCCTTGGCGCGCAGCGCGGCGCGGACGACGGCCGGGCCCGCCTCGCCGTACGAGAGGGGGAGCAGCATGATCGCCGCGCCCAGGTCCTGGGCCGTGCCGACGATCTCGGAGAGGTCGTCGAGGGGCCCCCGCATGGTGACGGCCAGCGCGGGCCGCCCGCCCAGCTCGTCCTTGACCTCGGCCGGGGTGCGCCGCAGGCGCGCGAACGGCCCGTGCTCCGGCGCGCTCAGGCCCTTGACCGGGCCCGAGGTCAGGCCGTCGGGCTCGCGGGCGGTCACGGTGAGCGCGGCCAGCGCCAGGCCCTCGGGGTCGAGCAGCGTGACCTCGTCGCCGGGGGAGACGTCGGCGGGCAGGTAGAGGGTGACGGCCGCGGGCCACCGGGTGCCGTCGGCCAGGGTGCCGCGTTCGTGCACCGCGTGCAGGTCGTCGTGGCCCAGGAACCCCGTCAGCGGCTCGAACGCGCCGGAGAGCAGCAGCTCGAGGTCGGCCAGCTCGCGCGGGTCGGGGGTCCACTCCACGATGCCTACATCCCAACTATTCCGATTGAATTGGTAGGAAAGAAGTCTAGCGACTGGTACCAGTGTGTCGCTAGACCGCACCCCGCACGACCGTCCCCCCTGCCCCGCACGGCGCGGGGCGCCGGGTCAGATGAGCCGGGCGAAGTGGTGCTGGGGTTTCCTGATCACCATGGTGATCTCGTCGTGGGAGGCGGGGAAGCGGCCGTTGGTCAGCCGGGCCATCAGCGTGACGGCGGCGGCGCCGATCCGGCCCGTGCGGGCCGGGCCGCTGGTGTTGCGCTCGTCGTCGGTGATCATGAGGCCGCGGCTGAGGCAGAACGCGTACAGGCCGTCGCTCGACGCCAGCGGCTCGTACACGGCCGGCAGCGGGCCCGGCGTGCCCCTCC
Organism: Nonomuraea sp. KM90; assembly: GCF_052246675.1. Lineage (NCBI taxonomy): Bacteria > Bacillati > Actinomycetota > Actinomycetes > Streptosporangiales > Streptosporangiaceae > Nonomuraea > Nonomuraea sp. KM90. Next base: position 10,980 of record NZ_JBQQCB010000134.1, read on the forward strand.
TGACCAGGACCCGCCACAGCAGGCGGCGCACCAACGACGGCATGATGCGGTCGAGCAGGCCGTAGGCCGACCTGCGGTCGCGCATGCGCAACAGCACCAGGCCGCCCGGCCGCAGCGACTGCAGCAGCCGGTCGAACACCAGCTCGGCGTGTCTGACCCGTTCCAGCAGGAAGGAGAGCTGGATGACGTCGAAGGCCCTGGGCGGCAGCGGCACGCAGCGCAGATCCCCCAGCGACCAGGCGACCAGGTCGGCCCGCTCCTCCAGCACCCTCCTCACCGCGGGGTGGTCCTCGTCGGCCCCGGTGGCCCTCGTCTCGACGTGGTCGAGCACCAGGGGTTCGTCGTGCGCGCACCCGGCGACCAGCACGTCGAGCCGCCTGATCGGCTGCCCGGCACAGTGCTCGCGGACCCGCTCACCGAAGAGGTCGCCTCGCTGGGCGACCGATCGCACCTCAGACATGTGACCTACAGTAATCAATCAATCGGTATCAGTAATGCATTTCCCTGCTAGCGTCCTGGCTCGTGAGCGATCGGGTCTACGTGGGCAACGCCGGTGCGGACGCGGCCCTGGACCGGGGGTGGTTGCTCGGTCACTTCAAACCCCCGGGCGATCCAAGGCACAGCGACGATGTCGAGATCAAGTGGGGCGTGCACCCTCCCGGCGACGAGCGCGCGGAGTGGGTCAGGGGCGAGGACCGCACCGCCCTGCTCGTCCTGATCAGCGGCCGGTTCCGGGTGGAACTGCCGGGCCGCAGCGTGTTGCTGGCCGAGCCCGGCGACTACGTGGTCTGGGGCAAGGGCGTCGACCATTCCTGGCGGGCGGAGGTGGAGTCCACCGTGCTGACCGTTCGCTGGCCGTCGGTGCCCGGCTACCGCGTCGGCTGACGGTGGGTGTGGCGAGTAGTCTTGAAGGGACCCCCGCGACCTGACCCGGCCGGGGGTAGTCGTGTTGCCGTCGTGGGGCTGTGGGCGTATCTGATGAGTCTTTCCGGACTGCTTGACCTTGTTCGCGCCGACCCGAAACTGACCGCCGCTCTCGAAGAGGGCGGCGATGTGTCGCTGATCGCGCCGTCCGCGCTGAGGCCGTTCGGCGTGGCCGCGCTGGCCGGGCACGACCAGCGGACCGTGCTCGCCGTCACCGCGACCGGGCGCGAGGCGGAAGACCTGGCCGCCGCGCTGACCAGCCTGATCGAGCCGAGCCTGGTGGCGGTGTTCCCGACATGGTAGACGCTGCCGCACGAGCGGCTCTCGCCGCGCAGCGACACCGTGGGCCAGCGGCTGGCGGTGCTGCGCCGGCTGGCGCACCCGGTCAAGGGCGACGCCGCGGCCGGGCCGCTCAGCGTGATCGTGGCCCCGATCAGGGCGTTGCTGCAGCCGATCGTGAAGGGGCTCGGCGACCTGGAGCCCATCAGGCTGCGCGCCGGTGACGACGCGGACCTCGACGAGGTGGTCACCAACCTGGTCAACAACGGCTACCACCGGGTGGACATGGTGGAGAAGCGCGGCGAGGTGGCCGTGCGGGGCGGGCTGCTCGACGTGTTCCCGCCGACCGAGGAGCACCCGCTGCGGCTGGAGTTCTGGGGCGACACGGTCGAGGAGATCCGCTGGTTCAAGGTGGCCGACCAGCGCTCGCTGGAGGCGGCCGAGGACGGCCTGTTCGCGCCGCCGTGCCGCGAGCTGCTGCTGACCGACGAGGTCAGGGCCAAGGCGCGGGAGCTGGCCGAGGAGCACCCGGCGCTGGCCGAGGTGCTCGACCAGCTCGCCGAGGGCACGCCGGTCGAGGGCATGGAGGCGTTCGCGCCGGTGCTGGCCGGGGAGATGGACCTGCTGCTCGACCACCTGCCGGCCAGGTCGGCGGTGTTCGTGTGCGACCCCGAGCGGATCAGGGGGCGCAGCGAGGAGCTCGTACGCACCTCGCAGGAGTTCCTCGAAGCCTCCTGGATCAACGCGGCGGCCGGCGGCGAGGCGCCGATCGACCTGGGCGCGGCCGCGTTCCGCTCGCTGGAGGAGATCCGCGGGCACGCCGACGTGCTGGGCCAGCCCTGGTGGACGATGGCGCCGTTCGGCAACGGGGTGGAGCTGGACGCGCAGGACTCCGAGGCCTACCGCGGCGACACCGCCAAGGCGCTGGCCGACATCAAGGGCTGGCTGGCCGACGAGAAGGCGGTCGTGCTGCTCAGCGAGGGCCACGGGCCGGCCGAGCGCATGGTGGAGCTGCTCAAGGGTGTCGACGTTCCCGCACGGCTGCGGAAATATCTCGACAAGGCGCCTGAGGCGAAGGTCGTCCACGTCTCGACCGGCCTGATCGAGCACGGCTTCATCACCCCCAACCTGGCCGTCCTCACCCACCTCGACCTGGTCGGGCAGAAGGCCTCCACCAAGGACATGCGGCGCCTGCCCTCCCGCCGCCGCAACATGGTCGACCCGCTCCAGCTCAAGGTCGGCGACCACGTGGTGCACGAGCAGCACGGCGTGGGCCGCTACATCGAGATGGTGCAGCGCACGGTGCAGGGCGCCACCCGCGAATACCTGGTCATCGAATACGCCAAGGGCGACCGCCTCTACGTGCCGACCGACCAGCTCGACGAGGTCACCCGCTACGTCGGCGGCGAGGCGCCCACGCTCAACCGCATGGGCGGCGCCGACTGGGCCAAGGCCAAGTCCCGGGCGAAGAAGGCGGTCAAGGAGATCGCCGGGGAGCTGATCAGGCTCTACTCCGCCCGGATGGCCTCGCCCGGGCACGCGTTCGGGGCCGACACGCCGTGGCAGCGGGAGATGGAGGACGCCTTCCCGTACGCCGAGACCGGCGACCAGCTGGAGGCCATCGACGAGGTCAAGCGCGACATGGAGCGCGGCATCCCGATGGACCGGCTGATCTGCGGCGACGTCGGCTACGGCAAGACCGAGATCGCGGTGCGCGCGGCGTTCAAGGCGGTGCAGGACGGCAAGCAGGTCGCGGTGCTGGTGCCCACGACGCTGTTGGTGCAGCAGCACATGTCCACCTTCGCCGAGCGCTTCTCCAGCTTCCCCGTGGCGATCAAGGCGGTCTCGCGCTTCCAGACCGACGGCGAGGTCAAGGGCACGCTCGAAGGTCTCCGGGCGGGCGCGGTCGACGTGGTGATCGGCACGCACCGGCTGCTCAGCCCCGAGGTCAGGTTCAAGGACCTGGGGCTGATCATCATCGACGAGGAGCAGCGGTTCGGCGTCGAGCACAAAGAGGCGATGAAGCACCTGCGCACCCAGGTGGACGTGCTGGCCATGTCCGCCACGCCGATCCCGCGCACGCTGGAGATGGGGCTGACCGGCATCCGCGAGATGTCCACGATCCTCACGCCGCCGGAGGAGCGCCACCCGATCCTCACGTTCGTGGGGCCTTACGAGGAGAAGCAGATCGGGGCCGCGATCCGGCGCGAGCTGATGCGCGACGGCCAGGTCTTCTTCGTGCACAACCGGGTGGCCTCGATCAACCGGGTCGCGGCGCGGCTGCGGGAGCTGGTTCCCGAGGCGCGCATCGCGGTGGCCCACGGGCAGATGAACGAGCACCAGCTCGAGAAGATCATGGTGGGCTTCTGGGAGCGCGAATACGACCTGCTGGTCTCCACCACGATCGTCGAGTCCGGGCTCGACGTGCCCAACGCCAACACGCTGATCGTGGACCGGGCCGACAACTACGGCCTGTCGCAGCTCCACCAGCTCCGCGGCCGGGTCGGGCGAGGCAGGGAGCGCGGTTACGCGTACTTCCTCTACCCGCCGGAGAAGCCGCTGACCGAGACCGCCCACGAGCGGCTGGCGACGATCTCGCAGCACACCGAGATGGGCGCGGGCATGTACGTCGCGATGAAGGACCTGGAGATCCGCGGCGCGGGCAACGTGCTGGGCGCCGAGCAGTCCGGGTTCATCGCGGGCGTCGGCTTCGACCTGTACGTCCGGCTCATGGCCGAGGCCGTGCAGGAGCAGAAGGCCAAGCTGTCGGGCGTCGAGGTGCAGGAGGAGCAGCACGACGTCAAGGTCGAGCTGCCGATCAACGCCCACATCCCGCACGACTACGTGACCTCCGAGCGGCTGCGGCTGGAGGCGTACAAGCGGATCGCGGCCATCAGCTCCCCGGCCGACATCGACGAGGTGCGCGACGAGCTGACCGACCGCTACGGCAAGCCCCCGGCGGAGGTGGAGAACCTCCTGGAGGTCGCCATGTTCCGGATCAAGGCCCGCTCCGCCGGGCTCACGGACGTCACGCTGCAGGGGCAGAACATCAAGTTCGGCCCGGCCAGGCTCAAGGAGTCGCAGCAGGTCCGGCTCGACCGGCTGTACAAGAAGGCGATATACAAGCAGGCGGCGGAGACGTTGCTGGTGCCGGTCCCGAAGACCAAGCCCCTGGGCGGGCAGCCGCTGCGCGATCTCGACCTGCTCAAATGGTGCGGTGACCTGGTCGAGGCGATGTTCCTCGAGCCCGCACGGGTAAGCTAGCGGCGGTTTTCGGGTCGGAAAGGGACGTACGTGAAGTCGATACGAGTGGCTGTGGCCGCCGCAACGGTGGCCGTGGCACTGACCGCCTGCTCCTCCCCCATGCAGGCCGGGGCCGCGGCCGTGGTCGGGAACGAGCGCATCTCGACGAGCAAGCTCAACACGGACACGCAGGCTTACCTCGCCGCGCTGAAGCGGGCCAAGCTGGACGAGTCGGCGCTGGGCGTGCCGGTCACCCAGGTCGTGCTGCAGCGCCTGGTCAACGTGAGCGTGTCCAGGCAGCTCATGGCCCGGCACAACGTCCAGGTGAGCGAGACGGAGGTCGACGCCGCGCTCAAGGACCCGGGGCAGTTCGAGTCGCCCGAGATCAACCTGCTGGCCAACGGAGTCTCGCCGAACGACGCCCGCGACTACGGCCGGGTGATGGTGGGCCTGTCGAAGCTGCAGCAGAAGTTCGGCCAGGCCGGGCAGCAGCGGCTGGTCGCGGAGTTCAGCTCGATCAAGCCGGTCTTCAACCCGCGTTACGGCACGCTCAACCCGCAGCGCTCGGAGCAGAACCCGGCGCTGTTCGTCGACACCGGCAGGTTCGGCAAGCTCACCCAGCAGGCGCAGCCGCAGCCGCAGCAGGGCTGATCGTGCCGCTGATCGTCGTCACCACCTCGCCCAGGGTCGCGCCGGGCCTGCTGAGCCACCAGGCCTGGCAGGCGCTGCGCTCCGGGCCGGTGCTGACCGCCTCCGCCGCCCATCCGCAGCTTCCCTACCTGGCGGAGGCCGGGGTCGAGGTCGAGGTCGTCGAGCCGGACCCGTCCGGGCTGGCGCGGCGGGCGGTCGCCGAGACCGTGGTGTGGCTCTCCGAGCAGGACGGCGAGAACTTCATGCGGGCCGTCGGGCACGCCGCGGTCGCGCTGGCGGAGCCGCCGGTGATCGAGGTCGTGCCGGGGTCGTACGACCTGCCGGGCGCGCGGGTGCTCGACCTGGTCGCGGTGATGGACCGGCTGCGCACCGAGTGCCCGTGGGACCGCAAGCAGACGCACGAGACGCTGGTGCCGTACCTGCTGGAAGAGGCCTACGAAGTGCTCGAGACCATCGAGCGGGGCGACTACCAGGCGCTCCGGGAGGAGCTGGGCGACCTGCTGCTGCAGGTGGTGTTCCACGCCCGGGTGGCCGACGACTTCGACATGGACGACGTGGCGGCCGGGATCGTGGACAAGCTCGTCCGCCGCCACCCCCACGTGTTCGGCTCCGTACGCGTCGAGAGCGCGGACGAGGTCAACGACAACTGGGACGCGATCAAGGCGGCCGAGCGGGCGGCCAAGGGCACGGAGTCGGTGCTCGACGGGGTCCCCATGGGGCAGCCGGCACTGTCGCTGGCCGCCCAGCTGGTGCGCCGGGCCGAGCGGGCCGGGGCGCCGGAGTCGTTGTCGGCCGCGGTCGGGCAGGGGATCGCGCGGGAGCTGTTCGACCTGGTGCGGCGGGCCGCCGAGGGCGGGCTGGACGCCGAGGCCGAGCTGCGCGCGGCGGCGCGGTCGTACCGTGACCGGGTGCGCGCGTGGGAGTCGTCCGGCCAGGACCGGGGCTGACCGGCGGGGGCGCAGGCCCGTGCAGTCTTCGGGTGCGGGCGTACCGATAGGCTCTGATGGCATATTGCCTTTCGATTTAGGAGCGCATCCCGTGGCTACCATCGAGGTCGTATACGCTCGCGAGATCCTCGACTCCCGGGGCAACCCGACGGTCGAGGTCGAGGTGGTGCTCGACGACGGCAGCACCGGCCGCGCGGCCGTGCCGAGCGGGGCGTCCACCGGCCAGTTCGAGGCGGTCGAGCTGCGTGACGGCGGCAAGCGCTATGGCGGCAAGGGCGTGGAGAAGGCCGTGCTCGCCGTGACCGACGAGATCTTCGACGAGATCAGCGGCGTCGAGGCCGAGGACCAGCGCATCATCGACCAGATCATGATCGACCTGGACCGCACGCCCAACAAGGCCAAGCTCGGCGCCAACGCCATCCTGGGTGTCTCGCTGGCCGTGGCCAAGGCCGCCGCCGACGGCGCCGACCTGCCGCTCTTCCGCTACCTGGGCGGCCCCAACGCCCACGTGCTGCCGGTGCCGATGATGAACATCCTCAACGGCGGCGCCCACGCCGACACCAACGTGGACATCCAGGAGTTCATGATCGCGCCGATCGGGGCGGAGACGTTCCGCGAGGCCGTGCGCATGGGCACCGAGGTCTACCACGCGCTCAAGAGCGTGCTGAAGGAGAAGGGCTACGCCACGGGCCTGGGCGACGAGGGCGGCTTCGCGCCCAACCTGCCCTCCAACCGCGACGCGCTCGACCTGATCCTGGTCGCCATCGAGCGGGCCGGCTACGTGCCGGGCGAGGACATCGCGCTGGCGCTCGACGTGGCCGCCTCCGAGTTCCACAAGGACGGCGTCTACACGATCGACGGCAAGGGCCTGTCGGCGCAGGAGCTCATCGCCTTCTACGAGGACCTGGTCGCCAACTACCCGCTCGTCTCGATCGAGGACCCGCTCGACGAGGAGGACTGGGAGGGCTGGAAGGCCATCACCACCTCGCTCGGCGACAAGGTGCAGCTCGTCGGCGACGACCTGTTCGTGACCAACCCCGAGCGGCTGGAGCGGGGCATCAAGGACGGCGCGGCCAACGCCCTGCTGGTCAAGGTCAACCAGATCGGCACGCTGTCGGAGACGCTCGACGCCGTGGACCTGGCCCACCGCAGCGGCTACCGGTGCATGATGAGCCACCGCTCCGGCGAGACCGAGGACACGACGATCGCCGACCTCGCCGTGGCGGTCAACTGCGGCCAGATCAAGACCGGCGCCCCGGCCCGCTCGGACCGGGTGGCGAAATACAACCAGCTGCTGCGTATCGAGGAGCTCCTCGACGACGCCGCCCGCTACGCGGGTCGCGCGGCGTTCCCGCGTTTCCGGCGCTAGTTTCGAGTACGGCTCGCGGCACCCCGATCCGGCCGCGAGCCGCACTTGAGGGGGTGTGCAGCAAATGGCGAAAAGGCCGCAGCTGACCGGGCGGGCCGCCATCCTGGCCGTCGTGGTGTGCGCGATCGCGATGAGCCTGGCCTACCCTGTGCGCGAATACATCAGCCTGCGCCGCAGCATCTCGGAGCTGCGGGCCGAGAAGGCCAGGGTCGAGGCCGAGAAGCAGGCGTTGCTGGCCCGTGACCGGCAGAGCGACGATCCCAACTGGATCAAGAAGACGGCCAAGGAACGGCTGCACTACTGCGGGCCCGGCGAGAAGTGCTATGTGGTGATGGAGCCCGAACAGGGCAAGGAACAGACGGCCGTGAAACAGCCGGCGACGGTGCCGCCGTGGTATCAGACGCTCTGGGAGTCCGTGGAGGCCGCCGACAAGGGCACCGGTCGCCGGGCTGTGACGGGGAAGGAAAGCGTTGGACAGTAAGGACGTCGAGGTCGTACGGGAGCAGCTCGGGCGGCCGCCCAGAGGGCTGCGCGCGGTCGCGCACCGCTGCCCGTGCGGCAACCCCGACGTGGTGGAGACCGCGCCGCGGCTGCCGGACGGCTCGCCCTTCCCGACCCTCTACTACCTGACCTGCCCCAAGGCGGCCTCCGCCATCGGCACGCTGGAGGGCTCGGGGCTGATGCGCGAGATGCAGGCCAGGCTGGCCACCGATCCCGAGCTGGCGGCCTCCTACCGCGCCGCGCACGACGACTACGTGGCCAGGCGCGACAGGGCGGCGCAGGAAGAGGGCCTGGCGCCGCTCCCGCGCGACATGCAGAGCACGGGGGGAATGCCGCAGCGGGTCAAGTGCCTGCACGCGCTCGTGGCGCACGAGCTGGCGGTGCCCGGGGCCAACCCGTTCGGCAGGGAGGCGCTGGACGCTCTCCCCGACTGGTGGAGTGACGGACCATGCGTGTAGCCGCCATCGACTGCGGCACCAATTCCGTACGCCTGCTCATCGCCGACGTCGAGCGGGACGAGCTCGGCGACGTCGAGCGGCGGATGGAGATCGTCCGGCTCGGCCAGGGCGTCGACAGGACCGGCCGGCTGGCGCCGGAGGCCCTGGAGCGCACGTTCGCGGCCATGCGCGGCTACCAGGAGCTGATCGACCGGCACGGCGCCACCGCCACGCGCGTGGTGGCCACGAGCGCGACCAGGGACGCGGCCAACCGGCAGGAGTTCGTGGACGGCGTCCGCAAGATCTTCGGGGTGGAGCCCGAGGTGGTGACGGGGGCCGAGGAGGCCGAGCTGTCGTTCACGGGCGCGACCAGGGGGCTGGTGCACCTGTCGCCCGAGACGGAGGTGCCTCAGGGCCCGCTGCCTCCCTACCTGGTGGTGGACATCGGCGGCGGCTCCACCGAGTTCGTGGTCGGCTCCGAGCACGCGCAGGCGGCACTGTCGGTGGACATCGGCTGCGTACGCCTGACCGAGCGGCATCTGCGCGACGCCGGTGACCCGCCGTCGGCGCCGGCCCTGGAGGCCGTGGTGGCCGACATCGAGGCCGCCCTCGACGGGGTCGAGGCGGAGGTCCCCGTCCGGCAGGCGCACACGCTGGTGGGCCTGGCGGGCTCGGTGACGACGGTGGCGGGCATCGCGCTCGACCTGCCGGCCTACGACTCCGCCCGCATTCACCACTCGCGGATTTCCGCCGAGCAGGTGCACGACGTCACGCGGCGGCTGCTCGCGATGACCCATAGTGAGCGCGCGGCTCTGCCCGTGATGCATCCCGGGAGGGTTGACGTGATTGGCACCGGCGCGCTAATTCTTGACCGCATCGTCCGTCGTTTCGCGTTCTCGCAGGTCGTCGTGAGCGAACACGACATCTTGGATGGAATCGCCTGGTCCCTTGCCGGATAGCTGAAGAAATCCGGACATTTCCGATCCGCGGGTCGTGTTGAGCGTGCAATCACTATTGTGATTAGGTAAAGGGGCATTACGGGGGCTTTGCCATATCGCTGTGCGCGAAAGGCGCTGGCGTGGCGACCGTTCCCGAGCGCGTCTCTTCCCTCACGGAATGGAGCACTCTCACATGATGTCTGTTGGGTTAGCACGCAGGGCCGCTGCGTTCGGCGCGTCGGCCGCGGTGCTGGCCACCATGGCCGCGGGCCTGGTCGCCGGCCCCGCGCAGGCTGCCACCTCGGCCACGGCCGCGGGCAAGGCCGCGTCGGGACCCAAGGTCTCGGTCTCCGCGCCGAAGGCCTCTCCCGGTGACTACGAAGGTTCCTGCCCGGCCAAGGTGAACTTCTCGGCCAAGATCAAGGTGCCTGTCAAGGGCAAGACGGAGCTGGCCTATCGCTGGCTCCACGGTGACGGGTCCAAGAGCAAGGTCAACGTGATCAAGCTCAGCGGCAAGGGCACCAAGACGGTGACGGTCAAGCAGTCCATCACCTTCAAGGAAGACGTCAAGGGCTGGGAGGCCGTTCAGGTCCTCGGTCCGAAGAAGGTCACTTCCAAGAAGGGCTACTTCGCCGTCGACTGCCAGAAGCCGCAGGAGAACGTGCGTACGCACCTCGACGTCTCGGTCAGCGCCCGCGCCTGGGCCAGCCCGAGCTCGTACGCCGGCCCCTGCACCCCCGGCGACAAGATCGACTTCGTCGGCCTGATCGAGACCACCCGCCCGACGTGGGTGCGTTACCGCTGGGTCCTCAACGGTGACGTCGTCGACTACGGCAAGATCAAGGTCCGCGACGCGCGCAAGGTCGGCTTCGGCATCTCCCCGCGTCACAGCCAGCGCGGCTGGGCGCAGCTCGAGATCCTCGGCCCTGACGGCACGTCCTCCAACCGGGCCTACTACAAGGTCTGGTGCAAGGACGGGTACGAGGCCCCCAAGCCTCAGCCCACCAAGGTTGCCGGCTCCATCTCGGTTGAGACGAAGAGCGACTGCTCGGTCGCCGCTAGCGGTCAGATCACCTCGACCGGCGCCGGTCGGGTGAACTACAGCTGGTCGCTGAACGGCACCGTGGTGAGCAGTGGCTACACCTACTTCGACCGTGACGGCGGCGTGCACTCCATCGCGGGGTTCACCTCCGCGCTGGCCGGTGACGCGGCCAAGGGCGGGAGGGTGACGTTCTCGATCACCGGACCGAACAACGGTGACACCATCACCAGGTCCTACGAGGCCTGCAAGGCGCCTGCTCCGGCCTCCGCGCCGGAGGCCACGCCTTCGGCCTCGGCCCCCGCGCCGTCCGCCTCCTGAGCGGAACGACGTTGATCGGCTGAACCGGGTGGCACCTTCGGGCGCCACCCGGTTTTTCGGTTGCCACTATTCTGCTTTGCACAGTAGTGTGCATCGCGTGGACAGCAGCCAGCTCCTCAAGGGCGTGCTCGACCTGGCCGTGCTGGCCGTGCTCGACGAACGTGACGGCTACGGCTACGACGTCGTGCGCAGGCTCAGGGAGGCCGGTCTGCAGGACGTGGGCGACGCCTCCGTCTACGGCACGCTGCGCCGCCTGTTCAAGGCCGGCGCGCTGACCTCTTACGTGGTGGCCTCCGACGAGGGGCCGCACCGCAAGTACTACGGGCTCAACGACGTCGGCAGGGAGATGTACGCCGCCTCGGCCAAGACCTGGGCCTCCTTCTCGGCCACCATGGCAGCCCTGCTCAAGGAGGGACAAGCATGACCCCCGAACAGTACGCCCAGGCCGTACGGGAGGCTCTGGCCGGCCATCCCGAGCGGGAGGAGTTGCTGGAAGACCTCGACGACCACCTGGCCGAGATCGCCGCGGACCCCGGCCTGCCGCTGGAGGACCGGCTCGGGCCGCCCGAGGCCTACGCCGAGGAGCTGGCGGCCGCGTACGGGGAGCGCCCCGAGCGGGGCCCCAGGAAGCGCCTGGACCCGCGCGCGTGGGCCCGGAGGGCGCATACCGGGCTGATGGGACAGGGGCCCTACAGGAGCTTCGTGGGCTTCCTGCCGGAGTTGCGGCCGGGGTGGTGGGTGCTGCGCGGCTACGTGCTGGCCATGCTGCTGCTGTCCATGACGGGCGAGGGGCAGGTCGCCCCGGAGAACCCCGCCGACTGGGCCGTCGTGGCGGCCGGGGTCTGGGTCTCGGTCTGGTTCGGCCGGCGGCGCAGGAGGCGGCCGGTGGTGCTGGTGGCGCTGGCGGCCAACGTGGTGGCCTCCTTGGCGCTGCTCGCGGGCCTGGCGCAGGCGGAGTCGCCGCAGCCGCGGGAGGTCTACATGGCCCAGCCCGACGTGTGGATGCGGCAGGCGTCGTCCGACGGCGTCTACAACATCCAGCCCTACGCCAAGGACGGCACCCCGCTGACCGACGTCTACCTCTACGACCAGGACGGCAACCCGCTCACGACCGATCCCGAGGACTACGGCTACGAGGTGGACCGGTCATGTGGCGAGCCGGTGCTCAACCGCTATCCGCTGCCGCTGGTCGAGCAGCGGGCGGCACTGGCGGCGGAGACGGGCCCGTCGCCCACGCCGTCGGCGTGTCCCACCCCGGAGCCGGCCCCGGTCCCGGCGGCCACGGCGACGCCCGCGCCCGTCCCCACGCCCGCGAAGACGCCCGCGAAGACGCCGGCGAAGGACTGATCGGGCACCATCGGTGTCATGAGTTTCGTACCTCCTGGCACCGGCTGGCCCGACGACCCCGCGACCGCTGACACGCCGGTCGCGCTCGATCCCGCCGACGTGCGCCGCCTCGCCGCCGCCAGCGGCACCCTCGCGGAGCTCACCGCCAGGCAGTCCGTCTGCCGCGCGTGCCCCCGCCTGGTGGAGTGGCGCGAGGAGGTGGCCGAGGTGAAGCGGCGCGCGTTCGCGGAGGAGACGTACTGGGGCCGTCCCGTCCCCGGGTGGGGCGCCGAGCAGCCGCGGATCCTGCTGGTCGGGCTGGCGCCGGCCGCCCACGGGGGCAACCGGACCGGGCGCATCTTCACCGGCGACCGCAGCGGCGACTGGCTGTTCGCCTCCCTGCACCGCAGCGGCCTGGCCGCGCGGGAGACCAGCACGCACGCGGGGGACGGCCAGCGGCTCCTGGGGACGCGCGTGCTGGCCTCCGTGCGCTGCGCCCCGCCCGCGAACAAGCCGGCGCCGTCGGAGAAGGCCACGTGCTTCCCGTGGATGGCGCGGGAGGTGGCGCTGGTCGCGCCGGACGTACGGGTGATCGTGGCGCTGGGCGGCTACGCCTGGCAGGCGATGTGGCCCGCGCTCAAGGACGCCGGCTACGCGCTGCCGCGCAGCCGGCCGCCGTTCGGCCACGGGGCCGAGGTCGAGGTCCGGTACGGCGATGCCCCCGTCACGCTCGTCGGCTGCTACCACCCGAGCCAGCAGAACACCTTCACCGGCCGCGTCACCGCCCAGATGCTGGACGACGTCTTCTCGAGGGCCAGGTCACTGGCTGTGTGACGCGTCCCACCATCCCCCGATTGGATTCGTCGAAAGCGAGGACGTAGGCTTGTGAATGCTTTCACAAGCACTCTCCACGAGGGATGGGGCCTCAGGATGAACAAGCACATTTTGATCGTCGGCGGTGGCTACGTCGGCCTGTACACGGCGCTCCGGCTGCAGCGCAAGCTCCACCGGGAGCTGCGCGGCGGCGAAGCCCGCATCACCATCATCGACCCCCAGTCCTACATGACCTACCAGCCGTTCCTGCCTGAGGCCGCGGCGGGCAACCTGTCGCCGCGCCACATGGTGGCCCCGCTGCGGCGGATCCTCCCGAAGGTCCGCATACTCAACGGAACGGTGACCAAGATCAATCACTCCGAGCGTACCGTCACCTTCCGGCCCGCCGAGGGGGAGGGCCGGAAGGTGGCCTACGACGTGATCGTGATGGCCGCGGGCTCGATCTCCCGCACGCTGCCCATTCCGGGGCTCACCGACATCGGCATCGGCTTCAAGACCGTCGGTGAGGCCATCGCGCTGCGCAACCGCGTGCTGCACCTGCTCGACGTGGCCGAGTCGACCGACGACCCGGAGATCAAGCGCAGGGCGCTGACGTTCGTGGTGGTGGGGGCCGGCTTCGCGGGCGTCGAGGCGCTGGCCGAGCTCGAGGACATGGCGAAGGACTCCACCCGCTACTACCGCAACATCGAGCCGTCCGACCTGCGCTGGGTGCTCGTGGAGGCGACGAACCGGGTGCTGCCCGAGGTCGGCCCCGAGATGGGCAAGTGGACGCTGGAGCAGCTGCGCGAGCGCGGCATCGACGTCAAGCTCGAGACCCGCCTGGTGTCCTGCGAGGGCGGCCACGTGGTGCTGTCGGACGGCTCGGAGTTCGAGGCCGAGACCCTCGTGTGGACCGCCGGGGTCAAGCCCAGCCCCGTGGTGAACGACAGCGACCTCCCGCTCGACGAGCGCGGCCGGATCAAGGCCACCGCCACGCTCACGGTGGCGGGCACGCCCGACGCCTTCACCGCCGGGGACGCCGCGGGGGTGCCGGACGTGACGAACCCGGGCCAGTACTGCGCCCCGAACGCCCAGCACGCGGTGCGCCAGGCCAAGGTGCTCGCCGACAACATCGTCCGCCTCCTGCGCGGGCAGGAACTGGTCGAATACCGCCACAAGTATGTCGGATCGGTGGCCGGTCTCGGCCTGCACCAGGGCGTCGCCAATGTCTATGGCGTCAAGCTTCGCGGATTCCCTGCGTGGTTCATGCACCGGACCTACCATCTGTCGCGGGTGCCGACGCTGAACCGCAAGGTCCGTGTCGTCGTCGATTGGACCCTGGCCCTGTTCTTCAAGCGAGAGACGATCTCTCTGGGTGAGATGGAGCACCCGCGCGAGGGCTTCAGGGCCGCCGTGGCGACGACTCGCCGCTAGCCCAGGTACGGCAGCGCCCCGGCGATCATCGCCGGGGCGTTTTCGGCACCCCTGGTCGCAAGCAGAAGGGGTACCACGGG
>NZ_JBQQCB010000135.1:0-25000 GCF_052246675.1 Nonomuraea sp. KM90
ATCAGCCTGAAGCAACTATGGAAGGACTAAGAGCAGGATTTCAGTTACAATCCGTCACGACTTGGCGGTCTTCCATTGGAATTCAGAAACATCTGTCCCGGCTGTCGCGGGTCTCACCGCGGCCGTCTGACGGGAGCCGCCGGTTCGACTTCGACCTTCACGCCCTTGTCGGCGAGGGACTGCAACCCTCGCCCGAGGGCCGCAACGTCTCGCAGGCCGCGCGCAGCAGGCGTTCCCGCGTGTCTTTGAGCTTCCGGAAATCGGCGGCGTTGTCGGCCACGATGTCATTCTGGATGTCTTTCTCCGCCGCGGCCCAGGTGGTGACCAGCCCCGTCTGTTCCTTGCACCTGACGTCGGCCCGCGCCACGGACAACTCCCGGGGTGAGGGGCGTGAGGAGCGCGCCCAGGCGGGATCCTCGGCGGCGCGGAACGGGTCGGCGTAGGAGTGTCCCGCGCGTTTCATGCACGCCTCCCACTCACGGATCACCGCCACCACCCGAGGCGCGCGTTGGCCGGCCTCGAAAGCTTGTTTGGCGTACTTGTTATACAGGGCCGCAGGGTAAGGCCCGATGCCGCGCTCCAGATACTCGTGCGCCCAAAGCCAGCACCCGCCCACGCCGTCCTTTCCGTAGGCGGCGAGTTGTTTCCGGCGGGCCAACTCTTTCCGGGCGGCCCACGCCTCCTCTCGCCGCGCCAGCACGGGCAGCGGCGGCGGGATGTGGTAGCCGTACCGCGCCGCGATCGCCGGTTCGATCACTCCGTAACGCCGGCGGTTCAGCGGCGCTGGGTCTTCGGCAGCGGAGGCAGGCAGGAGAGTCCAGTCCATGCCCTGCTTGCGCATGCAGTCGGCGATGAGCCGGTCCTCGGCCGCCTCGATGGTGTGGATGTCGAGGGTACGCAGCACGTACGCATCGAGCGGGAGGAGCAACTCGCGCGCCTGCGCGCTGATAGCAGGGACATCCTCCGGAACCGCCCGCGGCGGGCCGGATCCCGCGCAGGCGGCAGTGGCCGCGCAGAGCGCGGACAACGTGACGAGTGCGGACGGTGTCGCGCGAACGCGCCCCATCGACGACAACCCCCTTTGGTCCTCCAAGCGGGGCCGGGACGGCGCCGTACGATCGGCGCCGTCCCCGCCGGGTTCAGGCAGTCAGGTCACAGGAAGTCGACGCAGGACGCCAGGTTGTCGAAGTTGTTGTTGGTCAGGTCCCTGTCCTCGGAGTTCGGCACCGCCAGGTACACGCGGCCACTGCACGACGTGCCGCCATTGACCCACAAGAGGACGGAGCGGGCAGTGTCGTTGTCCATCGAGCTGGCGTTGTACTCGGCGGAGCGGCCCGGCTCCCCCCACCAGTCATTGTTGGCGAGGTCCTTGTCGTCGCCGGTGAAGCCGATCACGCCGCCCTGCTTGTTGTCGTGCTCGAAGAGCCAGAAGTAGGCGGCCTGCATGCCAACCTGCTCCGACGTGGCCGAGGCCGACGCCGATGGGCCAAAGAGGGTTGCGGCTCCCAGCGCCAGGACGCCGACGGAAATAGCGATCTTGCGGTGCACTTTGTCCCCTTCAGGTTTCAACGGTGGTTCCGGTGCAACATCTTGGCCGCGGGCGCTGAAATCAGCCTGAAGCAACTATGGAAGGACTAAGAGCAGGATTTCAGTTACAATCCGTCACGACTTGGCGGTCTTCCATTGGAATTCAGAAACATCTGTCCCGGCTGTCGCGGGTCTCACCGCGGCCGTCCTGTCGAACCTGTTCGCGCCGGCCGAGGCTCCCTCCGCGCCGGACGGGACATCTGTTCAAACCTCTCTGCCACTTTGTGGAAGACACCAAGCTCGTACCGTGGTCCGACGGCCTCGCCACTACGTCCTGACGACGTCCGCGCACAGGCAGGCGAGGAAGAGGTCGACGCACTCGGTCAGGAGGCCGTACACCTCGCCGGACGCGGCCGCTTCGGCCTCCGGGAGATCGAGCTTGATCTCCCACTCCCGCCATTGCGCCGCCGTGAAGGGCCACGACCCGTAACTCGGTGGAGCGGCGGATCCGTGCCAGCCCCGCTACGGGTCGCCCGCGCGGGGATCGCCAGACTCCATCGCCAGCG
This sequence comes from Nonomuraea sp. KM90, assembly GCF_052246675.1. Taxonomy (NCBI): domain Bacteria; kingdom Bacillati; phylum Actinomycetota; class Actinomycetes; order Streptosporangiales; family Streptosporangiaceae; genus Nonomuraea; species Nonomuraea sp. KM90. The sequence continues at coordinate 2,094 of NZ_JBQQCB010000135.1, forward strand.
CCGGGGCGAGTGCACCATCCGCAGGGCCACCGCCCGGTTGTGCTCCGCCATGGCGACCGGGATGCTCTCGGCGAGGATCATGCGAGTTTCGGCTGCCCGCCTCAGCCGCCGAATCCTGTGGGCGACCAACTCGGCGATCTCGGGCAGCAGGAGCGGGCGCTGCGCGTTCTCACGCACCTCTGCGCCATGCCGAGCGGCTCGCTGGCCTCCTCGGGGCGGCCGGCGAACACCTTTCCCCAGGTCAGGCAGAGGAGCGCGGACGTGAGCGCGTCGCGGGTGACGTCGCAGCCCAGCGTCAGGACGACGCCCGCCGATCTGTCCGCCTCCATCAGCCGGCCCGCCTGCAGCGCGACCAGAGGGTGGTAGCAGGGGTAGGAATTCAGCAGGCGCCGGTCGACTTGGCCGCTTCGAACGCCCGGTCCAGGCATCGCTCTGCTTCGGTGTGGTGCTCCCGCCAGGCCAGGATCACCGCCGCCCCCGCGTGGGCGGCCACGATGTGCCGCAGGTCGCCCACCTCGTGGGCCGCCCCGACCGCGTGGCGGGCCCGGTCCGCGGCGTCCTCATGGAGCAGCGCGTCGATGATCGAGGCCAACCCGAGCAGGATGTCCGCGCGCCGCCTGCGGCCTGCGGCCTGGTGCGAGTCCACCATGGCGAGGGCGGCCGCGGTCAGCAGGCCGACGCTGTCGTTGACGGCCTTGGGCTCCGCGTTCGGACGCAAACCCCACTCCACCGCCGCGCTGACGTCCGCGGACTCCGCCCGCAGCCAGGCGAGGACCGCCGCGCCGTCCTGCGGGGAGCCGTTCACCAGCGTGTCACCCAGCTCGCGGTAGAACGTCAGGTGCCGGTCGCGCGTCGCGAACAGGTCGGCCGCGTCCGCGAGTTCGAGGCAGGACTTCCGGATGGGGGCGAGGATCCGGTAGCGGTACTCCGCGCACCGGATGACGTGCACCAGTGAGTGATCGATGAGCCCGGTCAGGAGGACGGCCACCCGGCTCGCACCCAGGTCCCCGAAGCCCGCCACGCGCTCGGCCGCCTCCAGGTCGAAGCTGCCGGCGAAGACGGCGAGCCGGCTCAGCAGCAGCCGTTCGGCCGGCTCCAGCATGTCGATGCTCCACTGGACGGTGGCGGCGAGCGTGCGCTGGTGGGGCAGTCCGTGCTCCCCGGGACGGCTCAGCACCCCCAGCCACTCGTCGATTCGTTCGAGCAGCATGGCGGGAGAGATCGACCGCAACCGGCCGGCGATCAGCTCGATGCCCAGCGGAAGGCCATCCACGCGGCGGGACAGCTCGGAAACGATCGGCAGGGAGTCGGACAGGTCCAGGGTCGGACAGTGCTGCTCCGCCCGGCGCAGGTAGAGCTCAACGGCCGCGTAGCCCAGAGGGTCGTCATCGCCGTCGCCTGGCGGCACGGGCAGCGGCTCGACCTCCCAGACCGTCTCGTCGGCGATGCCCAGCGGGTGGCGTGACGTGACCAGCATGCGAACCCGGTCCGCCGCGCCGACCAGGTGTTCGACGAGGTGGGCGACGACGGGTGTGACGTGCTCGGCGTTGTCGAGGACGAGCAGCATGGACTGGTCCCGCACGGCCCTGGTCAGGGCCTCCACCGGGCCGAGTGAGCCAACCGGCGCGCCGAGCAGCGTACAGATGGTCTCTGCGAGGACATCCAGTTGCTCGCCGCGTCCGCCGTCGGGACGGGCAGCCGGAAGCGGGCCCAGCTCCACTACCGCTACACCGCCGGAGTGGCGGTCGGCCAGCCGGTTGGCCACGATGAGAGCAAGGGCCGTCTTGCCGACTCCACCCGGGCCGATGAGCGTCACCACCCGGCGCTCCCTCACGAGCCCGGCCACGCCGGTCAAATCCGCTTCGCGGCCGACGAGCCCGCCGAGCAGCGGGCGCGGTCCCCGCCAGGTCACCGGTTCCATGACCTGCCCGGGTTTCTGGAGGCTCACGACGCGGGCGACGACTTCCTGGTAGGCGTTGCGCAGCCCCGGCGAGGGATCGACGCCGAACTCGTTGGCGAGACCGCGGCTGATCCGCTCATAGCAGGCGACCGCCTCGGCCTCTTCCCCCGATTCGACCAGCGCCATCAGCAGGTGCGCGTGGACGGGCTCGTTCAGCGGCTCGTCAGCCGCCACGGCGCGTAGCGGAGCGACCGTCTCCGCTACCCTCCCGCATCGGCGTGCCGCGTCAGCCGCACTGAGCACGGCGCTGATGCGTTCCTGGTTCACCGCGCGCACCCACGGATGGCGCTGCCAGGACTCGCCGAGATCGTGCAGGCACGGCCCCTGCCACAGGTTCAGGGCCTCGATCAGCAGGTCGAGCCGCTCCCCTGGCGCCTCGGCCAGGCTCGCCTGCTCTGCGATCGCGCGAAACCGCAGCAGGTCGAGGTCGTCCTCCCCAGCTTGTACGGAATAGCAGCCCGCCCCGAGGGTGTTCAGCAGACCCCTCCGGCCCCGCCGCGTCCGGCCGGGTTCCAAAACGTCCCGCAGCCGCCGTACGTACGTCTGCACGAGGTTCACCGCCGAGGCCGGGATGTCCTCGCCCCAGACGAATTCGATGATCTCGTCATGCGCGACCGGCTGACCGGGTTTCAGCAGCAATGCCGCGAGCACGGCACGCTGTTTAAACGGCCCCAGCTCCACCGGCTCCTTCTGCCGCCACCCGCGCAACGGGCCGAGTATCCGCAAGCGCACGGCCGGCTGACCTCCGATGAACGACAGGTCGTCTGATCGGTAATCGTCCATGTCTAGGCAACAGCCCTGGACTCGAAGTAAGCCGATGCGACCCGCTCGATCGGGGTCAGGATGCGGTAGCGGTAGCGCGGTTTGAGACAGCGGTGGACGAGGGAGTCCTCGACGAGATCGCTGAGGAGCATCGCCACGTCGGTGACGTCGGACGCGTATCTCTCGGCTTCCTGGAGCGAGAACGGGCACGGCAGACGGACGAGTCGCCTGAACAGCGCGCGTTGCCGTACGTTGAGCAGGTCGAGACTGCGCTCCACGGGTCCGGCCAACTCGGCGATGACCGCTTCGACCACTTCCGTGGGGGCGACGTCATGCGGCTGAGTCGCGGCCAGCCGTACCGCGAGCGGAAGCCCGTCGAGCTGTCGGCACACCTCGGCCGCGTAATCCGGATCCGCCTTCGCGCCCGTACTCGTGAGGAACAGATCGACGGCCGGTGCCTCAGGTCCGGACGTCTCCAGCGGGCCGATCTCCTGGATGTTCTCCCCAGGCAGCCCCAGCGGCCTGCGGGAGGTGACGAGGACACTCACCCGGGGGCACTCGTGCACGATCTGGGAGACGAGCAGCGCGCAGGCCCGGACCACGTGCTCGGCGCCGTCGAAGACGAGCAGCATCTGACGGTCCCGGAGCGGACGGGTGAACGTGATGGTGGGATCCCCGTGGGCGGCCGTCGCCGACGCGAGCGCCTCGACCAGGGCCACCCGAGCGCCGGCGGACTCTGCCGGGAGGCTTTCCATCTCGGCCAGAGCGCTGCCGTCCCGGTAGCGGGAGGCGGTCCGCTGCGCGACGGCACACGCGAGCGCCGTTTTGCCCACGCCCGGCGGCCCGACCACGGTGACGACCCTGTGCCGGGCCAGGGCGTCCGCCACGGCCGACAGCTCGGCATCGCGACCGATCAGGGCGACCGGCGGCGCGCCGACGCTCGGGGCCGGAACGACCACCTGCTGGGCCAGCGCCGCCTGGTAGGCGGCGCCGATCTCGGCTCCGGGATTGACGCCGAGCTTGTCGCGCAGCCGTACGCGGACTCGTTCGTAGGTGGTGAGCGCGTCCGCTTGACGCCCGCTCAGCGCGTACGCGCGGATCAGCCGAGCGTACAGCCGCTCATCGAGCGAGGCCATCGTGATGACCCACTCAAGCACGCGCGCCGTCTCCGCGGCCCGGTCGGCCCCCGCGCAGTCGGCGTACTCGATCGCGACCTCACACAGCTCTCGCTCCACTTCGGTCACCAGGGGGTGCAAGCGTATTCCGGCCCCGAGGTCGTCGCACGGCCGCCCCTCGACGTGGGCAAAGGCTGCGGCAAGCAGGGGGACCGGGTCGGCGTTTGGTAACCTCGCCTGCTCCCGCAGCCCGCGGAACCGCAGGAGATCGACCTGGTCGGAGGTCACGTCGAGGCGGTATCCGAGCGATTCGCGCATGACCGACGACCTACCGATGATCTTGCGTAATCGGCCCACATACGTCTTCACCAGGCCGGCGGAATTGGCCGGAGGGTCACCCCACAGGCATTCCCCAAGGGTCCGAACGGACACCGGCTCACCGCCCGCGAGCAGCAACGCGGCCAGGACCGCGCGTTGTTTGGCCGGTCCCACGGACAGCGCCTGGTCGCCTCGCCAGGCCCGTACCGCCCCGAAGACCTCGAATCGCAATTCGCCGTCACGCATGCTTGGGCGCCCATGGTCCCCAGTAGCCCACTGGGGGAGCTCATCCTCCAACACCCGCGAGAAGTGCGGTGGCGCGTCAACCGGGGGGTCAACAGACGTCATGGTTTTCCCTATTTCGTTGCGAGAAGGCTTCACAACAGGTGGCTCCGGGAGTCGATCGGTGCTCGGCGGCGATGGGCCTTTCGCGTTCCGGGTCAGGGCATTACCTAGAAGAATTGAAGCGGCGCTCATACACGCAACGGCTGCCGCTTCTCGTTGCGGTCGCGTCCGGCGACGGCGGCTCCTGACTGGAGCAGTTGGCACATGGGCGCCAGGTCCGGCTCCAGGGGCGGGGAGAGGTCCTTAACGTCGTCGACGAACTCGTAGCGAAGGCGCGCGCCGCCGTCGTCGGTCTGGAAGATGGTGGTGCTGACGCCTCCCCGCTTGCGATGGGCCCGCGAGGCTCCAGTCACTACGGCGGTCCTCCCAGCCAGTCTTCCCACTCCACGCACCTCAGTATGTTAGTGACTCTCTATCTGTTAGCAACCACCAGAACGGTACTGTATCGCACATGAGTGGTGACAGGCCGAATCTGCGCGAACGCCGGCGCACGGAGACCCAGCGCATGATCCAGTCGCACGCGATGCGGCTGTTCGTCGAGCACGGCTACGACGCGACCACCGTCGACCACGTCGCCAGGGCATCCGGGGTCTCGACGATGACCGTCTACCGGCACTTCCCCACCAAGGAAGACCTGGTGCTCTACGACCAGTACGACCCCCTCATCGCGGCCCGGGTCGCAGCCCGACCGGCCGACGAGCCCGTGGTGCGCCGGATCGAGGTGCCCACCAAGTGCCCGCTGGGCAAGGCCATCGGCGACGTGTTCTGCGGCGCCCAGGTCCGCATGCGGCGGCCCGCAGTCCGCCGGTCGGTCCCGGCCAGCGCTCACCCGGAAAAGGAGGCTACGTGCAGGCATAGGAGTCGGTCCATCCGAATCCCCATCGACTCCTAAGCTTTGACGTTTGCCGGAGGAAAGGTGCGCCTGGTTTGACGATTGTCGATGTCGAGAGGGGTGGCCCCGTCGGTACGGTGCAGAGGTCTGCCAGGCAGGAGCCCGATGAACGCGCCTGTCTTCATGTCCAGCCAGCACGTCGAGCAGATGAACACCCTGCTTACGAAACTCGTGGGACTGCTACGGCACCTACGTCCATCAGCGGCTCACGGCCCAGCGGCTGGTCGTGGACTCGATATGAACGCCTTCGGCCGGACGCTCGCCGAGGCTCGCCGTTTCATGGCCGAGACCACCTCCGAGTCCGAGCGGCAGATCGAGACCGAGACGCTGCATTACTCGACCGACCTGCCCGGCCAGGCACTGGCGTACCGGCTGGGCCGTCAGAAGCTCTGGAACCTGCGCGGACGCGCCGGAGCCGCCGGGTGCAACGTTCGTGATTTCCACGAGGTCGTGCTCGCGCCAGGCGCGCTGCCGCTCTCGGCGGTCGAGGCGAACGTCGACGCATGGCTGTCGTACACGAGTGGAGGCATGGAGACCCGATGACCACTGATCCGTACGAGTGGCTGCGGCCGGACACCGGCGAGTCGCTCGCCTGGCAGGAGCGGCAGGACGCCGCCGCTCGTTCGTATGTGCGCGACTGGGAGCATTTCGCCCGAGTACGCGAGCAACTCGCGGGCGGGCCCGCGGCGCAGAACGCCTCCGACAGCCTCGGGACCAGCACCCCGCGCCGCCTCGGCGGCCGATGGTTCCGACTGGCCCCGGTGCCGCCGGGGCAGGCGGCGCTGGGCCTGTGGATGTCGGAATCTCCGGACGAGCCCGGCAGGCTGCTCGTCGATCCCCACGCGGCCGAATACCTGCGTGACGGCGAGCCGGCGCAGCTGGTCTGGTACGAGCCTACGCCGGACGGCACCCGCGTCGTCTTCGGCGTCTACCACGGCGGCCAGATGATCGGCCTGCTCCGCGCGGTTGACACGGCGATTGGCCGCGATCTGCCGATCGGATCGCACCGGCACATGCTCACCGGCGCAGTCCCCGGCTGGCTGCCGGACGGCAGCGGATTCTACATGTGCGATCGCTCGGAGTCCGGCGACCACCGGGTCTGGTTCGTGCCAGTGCAGCCGGCGGGAGAGATCGGCGCGCCGGTCCACGTGATCGGCCGCCACGAGCTGGCCAGCTCCCCCTCCGGGCTCACTCCGCAGGTGTCGCCGGACGGCCGCTGGGTCATCACCCTCACCGGACAGCACGAGCAGGTGGCGGCCCATCTCGGCGACCGGCGCACCGGCGCGTGGCGGAGGTTCGTGCCCGACGGCTACGAGGGCGAGTGCCATGGCGTCTGGTTTGACGACGACACCTACGTCGCCGTGATCACCGGTGACGCGCCGCGCGGGCGGCTGGTCGCGATCCCGGTCGCCACCTCCGCCGACGAGCGGACGTGGCGCGAGCTCGTACCCGAGTCCGATGCGGTGCTGCGCTGCGTCACCCGGGTCGGCGACCACCTTGTCCTGTGTGAGGTGGCCGACGCCGTCGCCGGCTTCCGGCTGGTCACCGGAGAGGGCAAGCCCGTCGAGCGCATCGCGATGCCTGGTCTCGGCAGCTCGCCGACGGCCATGGTGAGCCGCCGCTTTGAGCGCTCGGAGGTGCTGACGTTCTCGTACAACACGTTCGTCGACCCGCTGACGCCGTACCGTTACGACGCCGAACGCGGCGAGCCGGTCCCGACGGGTCCCCGGCAGCCGGGGCTGGCCGGGATGACCGTCGCCCGCCGCTTCGCGGCCAGCCGGGACGGGACCCGGGTGCCGTACTTCGTCGTGCACCGTGCGGACTTGAAGCTTGATCGGCCCTGCCCCGCGGTGGTGAACGGCTACGGCGGTTTCAACGTGGCCTGGCTGCCGCGTTTCCTCGGCACCTACGCGCCGTTCCTGCGCGCCGGCGGGATCTACGTGCACGCCATCCTCCGGGGCGGGGCCGAGTACGGCCGGACGTGGTATGAGGACGGCCGGCTGTCACGCAAGCAGAACACCTTCGACGACCTGTTCGCCATCGCCGAGGACCTGATCGCGGCCGGCTTGTCCGAGCCCGCGCGGCTGGGCTTCCATGGAGCCAGCCACGGCGGCCTGCTCGCCGGCGTGGCCCTCGTCCAGCGTCCCGACCTGTGGCGGGCGCTGGTCGCGGAGGTGCCGCTGTTCGACATGCTCCAGCCGCTCGGCCCCGGCCACCCGGCGCCGCAGGCGGTCCGCTCGGTCTTCCTGGAGGACTACGGAGATCCGGACGAGCCCGCTGGCGCCGGCATCATCCGCGCGTACTCGCCGTATCACAACATCGCGCCCGGCACCCCGTACCCGGCCATCCTGCAGGCGTTCGGCGAGCACGATCTCGGCTGCCAGCCCTTCCACGGCCGGCTGTTCACCGCCAAGCTCGCACCGGCGAGCACCTCAGGCCACCCCATCCTGCTGCGGGTCTGGAAAGGCGCCGGGCACGCCGCCCTGGACAGCGCGCAGGTGACCGACCACGCCGCCGAGCTGCTGGCCTTCCTCATGCGGGAGCTGGGCATGATCCCGGCATAGCCTGGGGGCCATGGCATCCGAACTCCAGAGACTGGTCGACAGCCTCGGGGCGCGCCTGGGCAGGTCGGTGGCGCTCGACGACCTGAACATCCATCTGCTCGTCTACACCGCGCACACCGGCGACGTGGACCCCGCCCGGGTCGAGTCGATCATGCGCAGGCGCGTTTCCCCCGAGCTGGTGGCCCACATCCACGCCAGCGGCGCGCTGGAGGCCCGCGACCTGTTCATCGTGCCCGCCCGGCCCGAACTCGGGCTCGACGTGCCCCGCGCAGGCATGCCAGTCCGGCACGAGCAGACCCTGCTGGGTTTTCTGTGGTTGCTGCTGTCGGACGGCTGCGTCACCGGCCAGGAGGCGACGGCGGTGCGGCAAGCCGCCGAGAGCGCCGCGTACACGCTCCACCGGGACTTCCTGATCGGCGAGCTGAGCCGGGGACGCGAGGGGGAGCTGGTACGCGACCTGATCTCGGCCGACCCACGGCTGCGCGGCGACGCGGCACAGCAGCTGATCGAGGAAGAACTGATCACCGCCGGTCCGGTGCGCGCGCTGGTGGCGACCGTCGCGCACGACCCCGGCCAGCCGCTCGGCGACCAGGACCGGCTCGCCCTGACGGTCAGCCTCGACCACGCGCGCCGCCGCCTCCCCCCGCGCAGCGCCATCCACCTGGAACGCCCCGACCACGGCATCCTGGTCCTCGTCCAGCCCGTCCCCTCCCAGGCCGAGACCGACGACCTGGCCACCGCAATCCACCGGCAGATCGCCGCCGAGAGCGGCAGGACACCTCAGGAATGCTGGGTCGGCGTTGGCGAGCACCGCCCTGCCCTGACGGACGTCCACCTCTCCTACGCCGAGGCCAAGCAGGCCGCCGACATCGCCGGGATCACCCGGATCCTCGGCCCCGTCGTCTGGCACTCCGGCCTCGGCGTCTACGGGTTGCTGGCCGAGCTGCCCGCCGACCGTCTCGGCCACAACCTCCATCCCGGGCTGCGCCGCCTGCTCGACCACGACGGCGGCAACGACGCGCCTGCTCACCACACTGGAGACGTTCCTGGGCAACGCCGGCGACGTCAAGCGCACTGCCGCGAGCCTGTGCATCCACCGCGCGAGCCTGTACTACCGGTTGCGCAGAATCGAGGAGATCGCCTCGGTCGACCTGTCCAGCGGGGACGACCGTCTCGCCCTGCACCTCGGGCTCAAGGCCGCCAGGCTGATCAGGTTGAGGTGACGGCCGTGCGACGTCTGTGGCAACACAACGGAGACCGGTTTGTGCTTCGTCGGTCGATCCGGCGGCCCCCACCGGGCAGGCTGGGGCCGCCGCCGCAGCCGACGAGGTAGTCGGCCCGGACGCGCGACCCGTCCGCGAGCCCACCGTGACACCCGTGTCGTCCTGGGCGAACCCCGCCACCTCGGCGCCAGCCACACGACCACGGCGATGCACTCGCCGACCGAGGTCGTCCGGACCGGGATGCATTCAACTCCCTGACCACGCCATGCGAGGTCAACGATCGGATACTCACATCCGACGGAAGTGATCAACGGACGGTACAGGCACGCATCAGCGCAGGTCAGGCAATCCGATGGAAATTTCCCGGGACTACAGCGAGGCCGCTCTCGGTTCCGCATTGGACAGAGACTACACATGTGTGTAATGTGCTTCTCACGTGAGTAGTTTATGGCACATGGGGATAGGAGGTAGTGACCATGACGACGTCCGGTCCCGATCCTGAGGACCTCACCGCCCGCGCCCGGATCAGAGACGCGGCGTTGCAGAACTTCGGCGAGTATGGGTTCGAGCGCGCGACCATCAGGGGGATCGCCGAGACCGCGGGCGTGTCCTCGGGGCTGGTCCGCCACCACTTCGGCTCCAAGCAGGAGTTGCGCGAGGTATGTGACGCCTACCTGACCAAGATGATCCGTAGGCTCAACGACCAGGTCCGCGCCGACACCGTGCCCGGCGACGTGAACTACGTCGCCCTTGGCAGGGTGGCGCTGGGTCGGCACCAGCAGTATCTGGTGCGTGCCCTCACCGAAGGGTGGGCGGCGCCCGTGTTCGACGAGTTGGTCGAGTTGGGGGAGCAGTGGCTCGCGGAAGCCGACGCGAAACGTCCCGATCCGCCCTACGCCGATCGTAAGGTCCGGGCGGCGCTGAGCGTCGCGATGGCGCTGTCCGTCCCGATCCTGCACCGGCAGCTGTCACGAGCCATGGGCGTCGACGTGTTTAGCCCGGAGGGCGACCACCTGCTGGCCAAGGCCATGCTCGACATCTACTCCCACCCCATATTGAGCCGGGAAGAGGCCGCGGAGATGCGGGATGCCCTCGACAAGATCCACGACACACCACCACGAGCGGAACGCGTGACCGCGATCCGCCAGGATGAGGAGCACGACCATGACTGACGCCATCACGGTGGCCGGGTTGGTCAAGACCTTCGGATCCAGCAGAGCCCTGGACGGCCTAGACCTCGTCGTCCGCGCCGGCGAGGTGCACGGCTTCCTGGGGCCGAACGGCGCGGGCAAGAGCACCACCATCCGCGTTCTGCTGGGCATGATGCGCGTGGACGCGGGGACCGCCCGGCTGCTCGGCGGCGACCCGTGGGCCGACGCCACGGCGCTCCACCGCCGCCTGGCCTACGTCCCCGGCGACGTCACGCTGTGGCCCAACCTGTCAGGTGGCGAGGCGATCGACCTGCTCGGCCGGCTGCGCGGCGGGCTCGACCAGAAGCGCCGGGCCGACCTGCTGGAGCGCTTCGACCTGGATCCCCGTAAGAAGGGCCGCACCTACTCCAAGGGCAACCGGCAGAAGGTGGCCCTGGTCGCCGCGCTGGCGTCCGACGCCGAGTTGCTCATCCTCGACGAGCCGACCTCGGGCCTGGATCCGCTGATGGAGGAGGTGTTCCGCGAGGCCGTCCTGGAGGAGAAGCACCGCGGCCGGACGGTGCTGCTGTCGAGCCACATCCTGTCTGAGGTTGAGGCGCTGTGCGACCGGGTCACCATCATCCGCGACGGCCGGGCCGTCGAGAACGGTACCCTCGCCGACCTGCGCCACCTTACCCGTACCGTCATCCAGGCCGAGCTGTCCGGCCCGGTGGACGGGCTGGTCGGCCTGCCCGGCGTGCACGACCTGCGCACCGAGGGCGGTCGGGTCCGCTTCGCCGTCGACGCCGCCGCGCTGGACAGGGCGCTGCAACAGCTCACTGCGGTGGGCGTGCGCAGCCTCGTCAGCCAGCCGCCCACGCTGGAGGAGCTGTTCCTGCGGCACTACGACCGCACCGGCGCGAGCTCGGGGCGTCACGCGGAGGCACGGCGATGAACGCGCTGACCGGCGCGGGAAAGCTGATCCGCCTGGCACTGCGGCGTGATCGGGTACTGCTCCCGCTGTGGGTCTTCCTTCCGTGGCTGTTCCCACTGGCGTTCGTCGCGGCCTTCAACAGCGGCTACCCCACCGCACAGGCGCGCCAGGAGTACGCGGAGACGAGCATCCACAACACGGCCTTCACCGTGACGTACGGCGCGCTGCACGGATCGAGCCTGGGCGAACTGGTCACCTGGCGTGCGGGCTTCATCCCGCTCATGATCGGGCTGATCAGCATGCTGACGGTCATCCGGCACACCCGCGCGGAGGAGGAGGCGGGCCGGCGCGAACTAATCGGCGCGACCGTGGTCTCCCGCCACGCGGGCCTGGCAGCCGCCCTGATCACGGCCGGTGGCGCCAGCCTGGTCCTCGGCATGCTGACAGCGTTGGGCCTGATCAGCCAGGGCCTGCCGGCCGCCGGTTCGCTGGCGTTCGGATTCGGGTTGGCCGGCACCGGATGCGTCTTCGCCGCGATAGGCACGGTGGTCGCCCAGCTCACCACCAGCGCCGGCGGCGCCCGCGGCATCGGAATCGTCGTCCTCGGCGCCGCGTTCCTGCTGCGCGGCATCGGCGATGTCAGCGGCAAGGCCGGGGCCGGGCTCGGCTGGGTGTCCTGGCTGTCGCCGATCGGCTGGGTCGGCCAGGTCCGGCCATTCGGCGGTGAACGTTGGTGGGTCCTCGGGCTCGCCGCCTGCGCGGTCGCCGTGCTGACCGCATGGGCCATCGCCCTGTCCGGGCGGCGGGATCTCGGCGGGGGTATGTTCCACGACCGTCTCGGTCCTGCCGCCGCCGCGTCCGGTCTGCGCACGCCCCTGGCGCTCGCCTGGAGGCTGCACCGCGGGTCACTGGCCGGCAGGGTCGCGGGCTTCGCCCTGGTCGGATTCGTTCTGGGCAGCATCGCCGAGAGCCTCGGCAAAGTGATGAACAACAGCACTCCGGCGGCGCGAGAGATCCTCGCCCGGATAGGCGGTCCAGGCACCGTCGCCGACCAGTTCCTCGTGGGCATGATGGCCATGCTCGGCGTAGTCTCCGCCGGGCTCGCCATCCAGGCCGTGCTCCGGCTACGGGCCGAGGAGAGCGGCGGGCGCGTGGAAGCCGTCCTGGCCACTGCGGTCGACCGGCTGCGGTGGTCGGGCGGCCACCTGGCCTTTGCGCTGCTCGGCCCCGCGCTCGGACTGGTTGTGTTCGGATTGGCGGTCGGGCTGGCGTACGGGATGAACACCGGGGACATAGGCGGGCAACTGCCGCGCATGCTGGGCGCCGCCCTCGTCCAGCTGCCCGCGGTGTGGGTGTTCGCCGGGCTCGCGTTCGCACTGTTCGGCCTCCTGCCCCGCCTTTCCGCCGGCGCGTTCGCCGTACTCCTGGTGAGCACGCTGTTCGGCTGGGTTGGCGCGGAGCTGGAACTCAGCCAGTGGGTGATCGACCTGTCGGCGTTTGCCCATCTCCCGCAACTCCCCGGTGGTGAGGTCAGGGTGCTGCCGCTGGTCGTGCTGACGGCGATGGCGACAGTGCTCATCGTGCTCGGCCTGGCAGGCCTGCGACGCCGTGACATGCCGGTCGGCTGAGCCCGCACAACCTCACAGACCACAAGCAGAGCCAGGAGGGCTCATGGACAAGATCCTGATCGACTTCACCGGCCTGCGAGCAACCGCGCTCCTCGAGTTGTACCTTCGATGGCTGGAAAGCCGAGATCGGCGCCCCATCCTGCGCGACCCATGGCCACAACGAGCCGTACAGCGCCTCGACTTCGACTTCTCCCAGTTCAAGTCCATGACCATCGCACGGTTCGCCGTGGCCGTCCGGTCACGCGTGATGGACGGGTGGGTTGCCAAGTATCTGGCGAACAACCCGGATGCGGTCGTCCTGGATCTCGGGTGCGGGCTCGACTTCAGGGTCTCCCGGGTCGATCCGCCGCCCGGCCATCACTGGTACGACGTGGACTTCCCCGACGTCATCGAGGTCGCGCGGCAGCTCTACCCCGAACGCGCGGAACACAGCACCATCGGCGCGTCCGTCGTCGATCCGGGCTGGCTCGCGCAGATCCCGGGCGACAGGCCCGTGGTGGTCGTGGCCGACGGCCTGTTCGGGTTTCTCAGCGAAGACGAGGCGCGAGAGGTCTTCCGGCAGATCATGGACCACTTCCCGCGAGGGGAGTTCGTCTTCAACAACATTTCATCGACGATCAAGAAACGACACGAGAGACGACCGTCAGCGCTCTTCACGAAGTTCGGCATCGAAGAGAAATGGGCACTCGACGACGCGCGAGGAGCCGAAAAGCTCGACGACCGCCTGCTCTTCGTGGACAAGGAGAACCAGCTGGACACGCCCCTGCTCGCACGCACTCCGCTCCACTACCGGACACTGTGCGCCCTGATCAGCATGGTTCCGTCCTGGAGAGAGAGCGGCTGGATACTCCGCTACCAGTTCTGACCAGGTGGGCGCGTGCTGATCACAACACCCCTGGAAGGAGATAGATGTCCATTTCCTCAACTCCAGCGCCGGTATCGATGCCGACCGAGCGTCCCGCCGGTTGTCCCTTCGATCCACCCGAGGAGCTCGCGCGGCTGCGCGCCGACCATCCCCTCACGCCGCTGGCCTATCCGGACGGCCACGTAGGCTGGCTGGTCACCAGCCACGCCCTGGCCCGCGCGGTCCTGGCCGACAATCGCTTCAGCCACCGGCCCGAGCTCGCACACAGCCTGGTGGCCATGGTGAATACAACGGACAAGCCGCAACCGGCCCCACCAGGGGCCTTCATCGCGATGGACCCGCCCGAGCACACCCGCTACCGCCACCTGCTCACCGGCCAGTTCACCGTCCGCCGGATGCGCCAGCTCACCGAGCGAATCGAGCAGATCACCGCCGAGCACCTGGACGCGATGGAACGACACGGCCCGCCGGTCGACCTGGTGGAGGCGTTCGCGGTCCCCATCCCCGGCCTGGTGATCTGCGAGCTGCTCGGAGTTCCGACCAGCGAGCGGGCCCGGTTCCAGCAAGACCTGGCCGCGCTGCTGAGCCTGACGGCCTCACCGGAGGAGAAGCTCACCTCCACCACCAGGCTGCAGCGGTTCATGGGCGACCTGGTGCGGGCCAAGCGCGCCAACCCCACCGACGACCTGCTCAGCGGCTTGGTCGCCGACGGCGGCCTGACCGACGAGGAACTGGCCAACATGGCCGGCCTCCTGATGGCCGCCGGCTTCGACACCACCGCTAACATGCTCGCCCTGGGCACATTCGCGCTGCTCGGCAACCCTGACCAGCTCGCCGTCCTCCGCGACGAGCCGGATCTCACCGGCAGGGCCGTAGAAGAGCTGCTGCGCTACCTGAGCATCATCGGCGGCACGATACGGACTGCGCTGGAGGACGTCAAGCTCGGCAGGGAACTGGTCAAAGCGGGGCAGACGGTCGTCGTGTCGATCCCTGCGGCCAACCGCGACCCAGACCGCTTCCCCCGCCCCGACACGCTCGACCTGCGCCGCCAGGCTACCGGCCACGTGGCGTTCGGCCACGGCATCCACCAGTGCCTGGGCCAACAGTTGGCCCGTGTCGAGATGCAAGTCGCGTTCCCGGCGCTGTTCCAGCGGTTCCCGGCCCTGCGCCTGGCCGTCCCACACGAGGAGGTTCCCCTGCGCACCGACATGGCGATCTACGGTGTGCACCGCCTCCCGGTGACCTGGGACGAGGCCTAGTTGTCTTGCGCGTGAAGGCCGGTCTTGTTCCAGGTGAAGGGCCTGGGGTCGGTGTTGTTGCTGGCAGCCGCGTTCGTCGCCATGCTCGTCGCCTACTCCTTCTATGGACCGCCTGGTAAGGCCCGTTATGTCACCTCCCGCCCCTGCGCTCGGGCCGCCCTCCGCCGCCAGGCGCAGGCGCTGCCATCCGTCCGCGATCTTCTCCACCCGCCACGTCCACTGTCACTCCCGCCGCCACTCCAGTCTTGGGACGCCGGGAAACCCGTATCGCGACGCCCGAGAATTGGGTGCAACCTTTCGCCCGGTGGGTCGCGTTTGGAACCGGTGAGAGGAGATCACATTGGATCGTCACGACGACTTCCGCGAGTTCGTGCTCGCCCGCCAGCAGGCGCTGATGCGGACGGCGTACATGCTCACGGGAGACGCGCACCTCGCCGAGGACCTGCTGCAGAGCGTCCTGATCAAGGTCGCGGGCCAGTGGTCCAAGCTGTCCGGCGGCGGCAATCCCGAGGCGTACACCCGCAAGGCGCTCGTCAACCAGTACATCTCGTGGAAGCGTCGGCCGCGGCCGGAGGCGCCGAGCGCCGATCTGCCGGAGCGTGGCGCCTCCTATGACGACGCCGCGCTCCAGCGGATCATGTTACGCCAGGCGCTGGCCAAGCTGACGCCCAAGCAGCGGGCCGTGATCGTGCTGCGGTTCTGGGAGGACCTGACCGAAGCGCAGACCGCCGAGGCGCTCGGCTGCGCGCTCGGCACCGTCAAGAGCCAGGCCCATCACGCGCTGAGCCGCCTGCGGGCGCTCGCGCCCGAACTGGCGTATCTGCTGAACGACCCGGAGATCGAGGAGGTGGCCCGATGACGAGGCTGCGTGAGGCGCTGGACGGCATCGCCGCAGAGGCGCCTTTGGTGGACCTGGCCGACGTGGCAGTGGCGGGCCACCGGCGCCGGCGGCGGCGGGCCACCGCCGTGCTGGCCGCCGTCGCGACGGTCGCGGTGGTAGGCGCGGCCAGCACTGCCGTGGCGCTGCCGTGGCAGCGAGCCGACCGCACGGCCACGCCGCAGCGGGTGGACACCGTTCCCGATCTGCCGGACGGGGCGGTGGGGCCAATCGCGTACGCATTCCAGACGCGCTGCAAGCACCAGAGCAACCCAGTCCGCATCGACTGCGGCACGGTCGAGTGGCGGGTGGTCACCCGGAGCGGCACGACTTACCGGGTGCCGCAGGCGCTGGTCGCGACCGCCAAGGACGACAACGTGCCCGTCGCGATCAGCCGGGACGGGCGCATGCTCGTCTACTACAGTCGCCAGGCCCAGGCACACGTGGTCCGTGATCTGGTGGGCGGCACGCAGGTGACCTCACCTGTCACCGTGAAGGAGGAGCGGATCGGCATGGCCTCCATGTTGGCGCTCTCCGATGACGGCCGCTACGTGATCTTCGATCCGCGCGAGGGGACCAAGGATCCCGGGTTGCTGATCGACGTGCGTACCGGCAAGAGCCGGCCGGTGGACGGCAAGTACGAGGTGGTCAGCATCAAGGGCGGCGTCGCCGAACTGGTCCGTTACGTCAAGACCGATCTGTGGCAGATGCCGGTCACCGGCGGCGGCCGGCCGGTGCGCTTCAACGGGAAGTTCATCATGTTCAGCGAGATCGCCCCGGACGGCCACACGGTGGCCGCCTTCGAGGTCCCGGACCACACCAAGCGCAGGCTCACCGTGCTGGACGCCAAGACCGGACGGACCCTGCGGAAGGTGTCCATGCGCGGGCTGCCCGCAGGCCGTGGCAGCGGTGTGGTGGGCACCGCTCTATGGACCAGCGGATCCGAGGTCGTGATCGTCTACCAGAACCGGGACGACGTTCGCACGTACGCAGTCAACGTCAACACCGGCCAGGCCCACCAGGTGGCCCGCTACCCAGGAGGCTGGAACGCGCAGCGGCTGGTTCTGCCCGGGCTCGCGAGCCAATAAGCGCGGGGCGACCCGATCTTAGGGCCATGATCCTGACGGAAACGCGACCATGGCAGCCGACGATCTCATTCCGCAGGTTCTGTTAGCCGGGGTTACCAATAGCGGCACCATGTCGAGCTCGGACGGGCAGCGGTTCCCCGTCCGCGGCAAGACCGTGACCGGCCGGAACATTGTCATTCACGGCGGTCAGGTGCTGTCGACCTACACCCATGTCTCCGACCAGTGGTCGACGTTCGGCACGAAGATCATCGTGCCGACGGCGCGGGAGGCGCACTTTGTCCTGGACGACTTTCTGGGCAACGCGACCGACCTGCCGATCGCCGAGCACGCGACAGATACTCACGGGGTTGTTGTTACATGGACACATCTTGTCCCGCTAACCCACTGGTACCAGGATTCGACCGGTCGGGCGGGGAACGGGTCAACTGGCTCCGGAGGGGTCTGTGCGAGTACGGCAGCAGCAGGACGAAGACGGTTTACACCAGGTCGAGTTGCTCGATGAGGACGGCCAGCCGGTCGAGGTCGTTGCGGGGTTTGTGCGGTTCCTGGCAGCCCGGGACTGCTCGCCCAACACGCTCGTGTCGTACGCCTACGACCTTCGTCACCTGTGGCGGTTCTTCGAACGTGACGGTCTGGCCTGGGAGGAGTTCACGCCTCGGCACTCGATCGCGTTGCTGGAGTACCTGCGGTCGGTGCCCTCGCGCCGGCCTCGGCAGCGCATGGCGTTGACGGTGGTGGTCGACGCGGACGGCCCGGCGACCAAGCTGGCGCCCAGCACGGTGAACCGGATCCTCGCTGCGGTGTCCTCCTTCTACGAGTACGTCATCTTGGCCGGGATGTTGGAGCGGTTGAACCCGATCGAGAAGCGCCCCGATCCTGCTCTGCAGCGGGTGTCGGAGCGGCACCGGCCGTTCATGGGCGGGGCCAGCCGGCAGCGGCCGGTCCGCCGCGCGGTGCGGGTCAAAACGGTGCAACGCGTCAAACAGCAGGCCGATTGCCGGCTGCGCCACTTTGCGGCCAGCGCCGAACAGGTGCGGGCGGTGACGGAGATCACTACGCGACTTAGTAATCGGTACCGTATCGTTTACTAAGTGACCGACAATGTACTCATCGCCGGCGCCGGCCCTACAGGGCTGGCCCTGGCCATCCACCTGACGCTCCACCACATCCCGGTTCGCGTCATCGACGGCGCCCCGGGCCCAGCCACCACCTCTCGCGCTCTAGGCCTGCAGCCGCGCGGCGCCGAGGTTCTGGAACGCATCGGCGCGCTGGGCGACCTGCGGGAGAGGTCGCAGACCATGCTCAACATGTCCTACAACGAAGGATCACAGACCGTGCTGCGGTTGCACGTCGGCCAGGCCGCCGCCAGCATGCCGAAGCAAACGCTGCTGATCTCACAGGCCGAGATCGAAGGCACGCTGCGGCAACGGCTGCGTGAACTCGGCGGCGACGTCGAGTGGGATACGCGATTGGTCGGAGCCCGGCAGGACGGCGCGGGCGTCACCGTCACCATCCAGGCGGCCGATGGCACGCAACAGCACATCGAGACCGCCTGGCTGGTGGGCTGTGACGGCGCGCACAGCGTCGTGCGCAAACTCGCCGGTATCGGCTTTCCCGGGCGCAAACTCATTCAAGACCTGCTGATGGTCGATGTGAAAGCCATCTGGCCCTACGACAGGAACGGCAGCACGACCTGGATGGACACCGGTCACATGCTGTCGGTGACCGCGCTGCCCGACGACACCTGGCGGGTGTTCTCAGAACCATCGGCGCCACCACCGGAAGGCCTGTCAGAAGGCGAGATCACCGATCGCGTGCTGCAGGAGTTCTCTCGCCGTAGCGGAATCGGGCTCGACACGGTCACTGAGGTCAAATGGGCCTCGGAGTTCAGGATCCACCGCCGCCTGGCCGACAGCTACCGGCGCGGGAGGATCTTGCTGGCGGGTGACGCGGCGCACATCCAGAGCCCCACGGGCGGGCAGGGGCAGAACACCGGGCTCGGCGACGCGGAGAATCTTGCCTGGAAGCTGGTGCTGGTCGCCGACGGTCGTGCCGACCAGCGGTTGCTGGACACCTACGAAGGCGAGCGGCGCCCGCTGGCAGAAAAAGTCCTGAGGGCCACGAGTACGGCGGTGGGCATCATGCTGCCGGACACGCGGTGGAAGCGGCTGGTGCGCGACAAGGTGGTTCTGCCGGCTGTCCGCCTGCCTGCCGTACAGCGGAAGCTTTTGCAGGTCTCATCTCAACTGGGTATCAGCTATCGGGGCGGGCCGCTGGCCCCGCGTTCGCACGGCTCGGGACCGCGCCCTGGCGACCGGATGCCGGACATCCGGTGCCGCCGTCGCGACGGCGGCGAAACCACCCTCCACGCCGCGATCGGGGGTCGCTGGGTCGTCCTGGCCAGCGATGAGGGTGAGGCAGCCCGGCACGCCGAGGCGGCCGCGGCTCAACTGGGCGTCGACCGGGTCACAGTCCTCATCACGGTCAACAAGGATGTGCCCGATGTGGTGTTGATCCGCCCAGACGGGCACATCGGTTGGCGTGGCCGCCCGGCACCAGACAAACTGACGGCATGGCTGAATCAGATGCTGTGGCCAGCGTAGAACGCCACGGCCGCCCACGCGACCCAGGTAACGACGCCGCCATTTTGGAGGCGGCGCTCGACTTGCTGATCGAGCGCGGCGCCGCGGGCACCAGCATCGAGGCCGTCGCCCAGCGCGCCGGTGTGGCCAAACTGACTGTGTACCGGCGCTGGCGTTCCAAGGACGACCTGCTGATGGCCGCGCTCGAACACGCCCGCGGCGCCGACCTGGACGCGCCGCCGGCCGGGCAGAGCGTGGACGAGCTGGTCAGCTTCATTGCCGAACTCCTCAGCCGGCCCCGGTTCCGCGCGTTGATGGCCCGGGTGATCGGAGCCTCGATCGACTACCCGGACCTGGTGACCGCCTACCGCGCGCGATACCTGCAGCCGCGGCTGGACACCCTGCCTGAGATCGCCCGGCGGGCCATCGACGCCGGCCAGCTGCCTGGGGAGACCGATCCCGGCGTCATCAGCGACATCCTGTCCAGCGCGATCGGGTTCGTCCTCTTGCATCAAGAGGAGGTGACCGCGGTGGAGATCGAGGACCGGCTGCGGGGCCTGCTCCGGCGCATCGGCTACCAGGCCGTCCCGACCTAGCCGGATTCCGGTACTACTAGGCCATCTTGCTGGATGAGGGCGCCTACCTGCAGCGAGGCCACTTCAGGTCCACCTACGAGACCAACCGCTGCAGGCGGCGGGAAACGATCTCGATGATCGCGGTCGGGTAGCCGGGAGGGATCTCACCTCCCGGCTCCCACAGATCCGTACGTAAACCTCTCGATTTATACGGCTCTTGTCACCCTAGTCACCAGACGGCGGGCATGGTGACGATCCAACGCCAGTGCGCGAACAGCCTCGGGTACTGCTCGGTGACCCTCAGCCACGCCTGGTGGGCCTTCTTTCTCGCCCGCAGCCGTCTGTACTTCGAGCGAACCCAGCGCATCAGATAGGCGTTGATGCGCGTCAGGAGCCGGTACAGCTTCGACCGGTAGAACCGGCCGGTTGAGTCGGCACGGGGCGCGGTGCCCGGATTGCTCCCGGTCCGTTTCCCCGTGCCGCTCGCCGCACCCGGCGTGCGGCTCTCACCGCACCGGGCGCTCCACGTGTCTTGACCGCTGGTCAGTTGCTTGTGGGGGCAACTGCCGGCTTCGGGATCCATGGAGTCGGTATGTTCCTTCCGCGATAGCGGTAGCGGGTAACCGTGACGCTGGCCGCGCCGGTGAATACGACTCCGTTGTGAGCGAACCTCCACCCCTTGTCGCAGAAGCGGCGACGGAGTTCCTTCATGGACAGCCCGGTTCGTCCTCTGTACTTGGCGCGTATCCAGCGCATCGATCGATTCCAGGTGAAGGAGTCGACGGCTCTGAAACTCGCCTTGGACACACCGTGCCGAAAATAGTTCGCCCACCCCGCGAGGGATCTGTTCAGGTCGGCGAGCAACTCACCCAGATCCTGATAGCGGGTTGACCTGTACGTCTTTGTCCTCACCTTGTCCTTGATCGACTGGACGGCCTTCTTGGACGGCGTGGTATAGACGTAGTGCTTGCTGGTTCCTCGTTTCCGCATCCGGCGGATGTCGAAGCCGAGGAACGTGAAGCCCTCATCGATGTGGACCACCTGGGTCTTCTCCGGTGCCAGCCGCAATCCCAGAGGGGCGAGTACGGTTGACACCTCCTCACGCAAGGCCTCCGTGTGATGACGATCGCCGAACACCATGATGACGAAGTCATCGCATTATGCCGAGGTCCGGGTTATGCCGCTCTGGCGTGAGAGTTGCCTGGTCAAGGTGGTGCGCAGAGTCTTGATGTCGGCATAATCCTGCGGGGTTCGCTGGTGATCTGTCTGTCTGGTTCGTGTCAGTGGTTCCTCCGGACAGGAGATGATCATGGAGGCGGACGTGGATGCAGGCTGCGTGTGGGCTGGCGGCGGCAGTGTGGGGCTTCTGGCGGAGTTCCGTACGTGGCTGGACCGGGAGCGGGGTCTGTCGCCGGTGTCGGTGCGCTGCTATTCCAAGCAGGCGAAGGGTTTCCTCCCTCCCTGTCAAAATAGACAGAGGTAACAAACAGGCATGAAACTCTGTGCTGAGGGTGGGGAAGGAGACATCCCTTCGTGGGAGCAAGCAAGCCGGATCCGGAGATCCCCGACCCTCAGGTACGCGAACGAGGACGTCCGCGCACCTACTCCGCCGCCTACAAGGCCCGGATCCTGGAGGAGTACGACCAGCTCGACAAGGCCGGCAAGGGCGCGCTGCTGCGCCGGGAGGGCCTGTACTCGTCGCTGATCTCCAGCTGGCGCACGGCGCGGGACCATGGCGCGGAGCAGGCGCTGGCTCGGCCGGTCGGCCGGCCGAAGGCGGATCCGCGGGACAAGCAGATCGACGCGCTGCAGGCGGAGGTCGAGCGGCTGCGCGCCGAACTCGGCAAGACCCGCCAGGTGATCGAGGTGCAGGGAAAGCTCTTCGCGCTGCTGGATCAGCTCGCCACCAGCAGCGAGACCTCGACGCCTCGGGGCGAGCGGTGAACCAGCTCTTCCAGGCCGCCCAGGACCAGGCGATCGTCGAACTCACGCCGCTGCTCGGACGGCGCAAGGCCTGCCAGGCAGCCGGGGTTCCGCAGGCCACCTGGTATCGCAAAAACCGCCAAAGCCCGGCTCCGATCCGCCCGGCCGCAGCACGCAAGCCGCACCCGGCCACGCTGTCGCAAGCCGAACGCGAGCGCGTCCGCGCCGTGCTCAACGAGCGCTTCGCCGACGCCGCCCCGGCCACGGCCTACTTCACCCTGCTGGACGAGGGCACCTACCTGGCGTCGGTCTCCACGATGTACCGGATCCTGCGCCGGCACGGCGAGGTCGGCCGAGATCGGCGCCGGCAGGCCACCCACCCGCCCCGGACGGTGCCCGAGCTGGTCGCAGACGCCCCGAACCAGGTCTGGGCCTGGGACATCACCAAACTCCGCGGCCCAGGCAAAGGCGTCTGGTACTCGCTCTATACGATCATCGACCTGTTCAGTCGCTACGTCGTCGGCTGGATGGTCGCCTCCCGCGAGTCCGCCGATCTCGCCAAGATGCTCATCGCCCAGACCGCCCGCAAGCACGGCATCGATCCCGGCACGCTCACCCTGCACGCCGATCGCGGCTCGTCGATGACCTCCAAGACCGTCGCCGAGTTGCTGATCGACCTGGGCGTGGCCAAGTCCCACTCCCGCCCGAAAACCAGCAACGACAACCCGCACGTGGAGGCAAGCTTGCCGGGTAGCGGGCAGGAATCTCACCTGCCCGCCCCCACAGATCCGGACGTGAACCTCTCGATTCATCCGGCTCGTGCCGTCCAATCATCAGGTCAATACCGCAGTTCCCAGTGCGCGAACA
>NZ_JBQQCB010000136.1:0-24935 GCF_052246675.1 Nonomuraea sp. KM90
TGCACGTACGAGGTGTCCTTCTGATTTGGGTTGCTGGAGCGTAGAGAACTCCCATCTTCCCAGGCCAAAGGGCACCTCGCCCTATTTCACAGTTCTTTTGTCAGATTCCCAGCGGTGGATCCAGGCTTAGCATCGGCGCAATTAGCGATCCGTATTGTTGAATGGTGATCACCCGACGAGCTCTGGAGAATGGCATGGTGCTGACCGAAACAGCCTCGGAGGCGTTACCGAAGCAGCGGAGGAGGTGGCCGTTCTTCGTGTGTCTCGCGCTCCTGGCTTCGATCGTCGCCTACACCCTGGTGTTCGACGTTTCCCAGTGGCGCAACGACGAGAAGCTGGCCCGGCTGCACGAGCGGGTGAGCATGCTCTCCCTTCCACCCGACACCGAGCATGATCTGCGGGCCGAGGCGAGCGTGGTGGGTCTTCTGTCGGGCAACAGCAACCATTGCGACTATCTGGTCCACCTGGCCCTGGTCACGAAGCTGTCCGATGCCGAGATTGCCCGCTACTACGAGTCCGTCACGGTCGAGGGCATCGAGGGCGGAGAGCTCTCCGGCACCGTATACGTCAACCCGAGCGGGTCATGGCGAGGAGACGGCTCCAAGGACGTCATCGTGGAATTCTTCGACGGAGGCCACGAAGCCGGGTTCGACATGCGTTGCCACTGACCCAAAGCCCCGGCCATCGCCGCGACACGCCGAACAACCTCCTCCTCAGAACTGAATGTGGTCACAAAGAGTTGAGCTTGGATGATCTGGCCTGATGTCTCATCGACGACTCGGACGGGCAGATAGCCGCGGCTGCGTTGGCTGTGCCGGTCGTGGGGGGTGGTGACGCGCCGGTAGGTGCGCCCGTTCAGAACGAAGCTGTCGCCCTCGGCGGCGGTACTGGCCCGCTCCAAGAGCGCGCGAGCGTGTTCGGGATGAACGCCCAGGTCATCGCCTCCCCGAACGGGACGATCCGGTGGACCTCTGGCGCGCTGCCCGGCAAGGCCCACGACCTGAGCGCCGCCATCTGGGGCATCCTGCGCGCGCTGGAGCAGGCCGGGATCATCGCCCTGGCCGACAAGGCGTACCAAGGAGCCGAAGGCCCGGTACGCACCCCGTACAAGGGCAAGAACAAACCCGAATCCCAGAAGCAGGCCAACCGCTCCCACGCCAAGCTCCGGGGACCCGGTGAACGAGCGAACGCCCAGCTGACGAGCTGGAAGATCCTCCGCAAGCTACGCTGCAGCCCTTCGCGGCTGGCAGCTCGCGCTGCTGGCCGAGGCCGCCCGGTAGGCGCGTACGCGGAGGTATGGCGCATGATGACGATCCTCCTACCCGCGCTGTGCCCGGCTCGGGCGAGGCCGTGGGTCGTGCACACCGAGGCGGTGACGCTTGCGGCGGATGTCACGGTGGCGGGTGCGGTCGCAGGCGGTACGCCTGACTTCAGATAATGGCACGTCACTGCGGCTCGGCACCGAACGAATTCGCATATTCAGGGTGGCCGTAAAAGGACGGAGGAAGACGTGTCTCATACGTCGCCAAAGCGAAACCTCCCTCCCCCTTGGCTGCGTGAAAGATACTCTCTAGCGTGCGGATCGGGCGGTCGGTGGTGAGGGAGACTGCGTGCTGGACCAGCGGAACCATCAAGGCAAGTTCGCTGAAGACTACGTGAGGGTACTTGCTTCGGCTGCGGGCCTTCTCGTCTATCAGGACGATCTCGACTATGACGGCATCGACCTGGGCTTCCGATATCCCGGAAGGACGGGATATATTGCCTCGCCTGCTATCGAGGTACAGGTCAAGTCATGGTCGGCGCCGCTGTGCAAGGGCCCGGATCTGCAATTTCGCGGACTGAACGAGGTGCAGTACAACAAGCTCGTCGCCGGTCCGTTTCTCGTTCCGCGTTACCTGTTCCTCGTCGTGGTCCCGTCGGAAAGCGACCGCTACGCACGTGTGGAGACCGAAGGGCTGACGTTGAGCCGGCTCTGCTACTACCGCGGGTTCGAGGGTGAGCAACCCGTCGCCTCTCCGAGTACCAAACGGCATGTCCCTATCCAGGTGCCGTTGGGGAACGTTCTCACGGTCCGCGCGTTACGCGAGCTCGTCGGGGCGCCCACGGGGTTGCTCGCGTGATGAGGAGTGTGTCGGTTTCCGATGTCAGCAGCTATCTGGCCTCTACTGGCTGGGTTCGCCAGCCGGAGGGCTGGAGAGGTGCGGCTGTCTGGGTGCATGACGGCGATCACGAGATCCTGGTGCCGGGGGCGGACGATCTGGCTGACGGGCCGCGGCGGCTCAGAGAGATCTTTTCGCTGCTGGCGAGGGTGGAGGGCCGCTCTGCCGAGGACATTGCGTCCGACATCAGCTCGCCCATGGCCGATGTCCAGTGGTACCGCGCACCCATCGTCCCCATGAATGGGCAGTTCGGGTTGGTTGACGCGGTCACAGCTCTCAACAGCGCCCAAGCCGCCTTGAGCGCGGCGGCTCGTGCCGCTCTGAGCGGACCTCGGCCGGTGTTCGACGGTACAGCACCAAAAGCAGTGCGTGATCTGCTCGCTCGCGTATGGATCGGGCCAATCGTGCCGTCTGCAGACCTCCTCACCGTACGCATTCCGTTACAAGAGCAAAAGTCCGACGACCCTCCGCTGGCGCGCCGCACCTTGACCCTGCTCCAACGTGCCACGCTGCTCCTGCGCGAAGCCAGCGCCGAGGTACACAGCACCGGCGACATCAGCGTCTTCGACGGCATGGTCCGGGACGGCGTGTCGGCCGAATTGTGTGTCGCGCTCGCCCGATTCGCCGGACCCGATCCCGGAACCCGCTTCGAGGTCGGTTTCCGCTGGGCCCGAGCACTGCCCTCCGAGGTGCCCGCGCAGACAGTGGTCTTCGAGGCCGAGAGCGGGACGTTGCTGCGCCGCGTCGCCCATAGGCTTCGGCGTCTCCACCGCGAAAGCGCTTCGGTCACGGGCTTCATCGGCACTCTCTTCGACAACGGGGGCGAGGATCGGTTCCGCGTTCACGTACGTGGCCAGGTGTCGATCGGAGAAGACGAGCCGCGCGGCTCCATATGGGTGCGCCTGCCCGACGAGGCGGCCTATGACGTAGCCGTCGATGCGCATCGAAACCGAACCGTCGTGCGTGCCGTTGGCACGCTCATGGACGTCAACGGCCGTCGTGAACTCATCGCGACCAGCTTCAGCAAAGTTGTGGACGATCGATCCGAGGAGAGCTGACCATGGAGAACACCGCGTTCGGAACCCGGGAGCGGGCCTTGCTCCTGGGTCTGATGACGCTCGGCGGGACGGCGTCCAACCCGGAGCTTCGTGCCCACGTCGGGGACGCACTCGACGGTGAGCCGCGGCGCCGTGTGAACAAGCGTGCTCTCGTCGCGAGCGAGAAGCTGGGCAGGTCCTACCACCACACGCTCACCGAGGATGGCTGGGCCTGGTGCGTGGCAGAGCTGGAAGGCTCGGCTCCGGAACGCGGAGGGTCGCTCGGCCGCACCCTCTACGGTGTCCTGCGTGTGATCAAGGGATACCTCGACGCGACCGACCTGAGCCTGGCCGAGTTCGTCGTCAAGGCCCGCGAAGGCGGGGCCGCGGCCTCGGGCGATCTGACCAAGGCGATCCGCGACGCCTACTGGCACCTGGTTCGCGAGCCGCAGGACTGGGTGCTCCTGACACAACTGCGAGCACAACTGGGAGACGCTTCCCGTGAGGAGGTCGACGAGGCGCTGCGGCAACTGGAACAGCTCCCGGATGTTCATCTGGTACCGGAAGCGGACCAGAAGACCCTGACCGACGAGGACAGGAAAGCGGCCGTCCTCATAGGCGGTGTGAGCAAGCACCTGCTGGCGATGGAGGCCCGATGAATGAGAACGAGGAACGGGCGCTACATGCCATCTCCAGAGTCCTCAACTGGGCGACAACGGCCGAGCATGCTTGGAACCCGCCCCCCTTCCACGTCGACGGCATGCATCCGCGGGCGGAGCAGCTGATCCTCGACGGCATCGATGAGGCGTCCGTCGCATCCCGGACCAGCCCGCTCGGCGTGGTGATCCAGGGTGAGGGAGGCGCCGGCAAGACTCACCTCCTCGGCTGGGTGAGGAGCAAGATCGCGCAGGCCGGCGGCTACTTCTTCCTCGTGGACTTCAGCGCGGGAGACGACTTCTGGCATCGGACCACGAGTGCGATGGTCGAGGACCTGGGCCGGTCGGTCGCAGGCCCGGACACTCCGAGCCAGGCGATGGTGGCCCTGCGCGCCCTGGCCACCCTCGCGGGAGCCGATGACCAGATCAGGGCAGCGATCGAGCGTGAATCGGGTATCACCCGCAGCGACCTCGATGCTCTGGTGAACGGGCTGGTGGCCAGGAACCGGCAGTTGCTGCGGTGCCGCGACACCATCCGGGCGCTCGCCCTCTACGCCGCCGCCTCGGGTCCGGCCCTCGACGTCGCTCACGATCACCTGATGTCGACCGAGGAAGCCGAGGAGGGCGATCGCAAGGCCTGGGGAATGGGCCGAGGAGTCAAGAAGCCGCACGACATCGCGGTCGAGCTGTCGATGATCCTCGCGCTGACCGGCCCCAGCGTCATCGCTGTGGATCAGATCGACGCGCTCCTCGAGCACTCCCGCGTGGCCGCCGCCACGGGCTCCGCCGCGCTGCCGCCTGATGCCGAACCGCGGAAAGATGTGATCGACGAGATCGCGAGCGGCCTCATGGCCCTGGTGCACGCCACTCAGAGAACGCTCTGTCTGGTGGCCTGCCTGCCCTCGTCGTGGAATCTGATCAGGAATCGGGCCATCGGAACGGCACAGGACAGGTTCCGGCCAGCCCTGATCCTCACCACCATCGCGAGCGCGGACATCGCGCAAGTCCTGATCGAGCGAAGGTTCGCCGTGGCATTCGCGCACGCGGGTTTCACCGCGCCCAGCCCCGCCTGGCCCATCGCCCCTACCGCGTTCGCAACAGCGCCTGGTCACACTCCCAGGACGCTGCTACGGCTCATCAGCGCACACGTTGCGACATGCCGGGCAGAAAGCGAAGTACGTCCGCTGGAACGTTTCGATCGAGAAGAACCAGCTCCCGCTGTCACATCTCTCGTCGAGACCGCTCCTTCCGTGCCGGAGACGAACCTGGCCCGGCTCGACGCGCGATTCGCCGGATTGCGCGGAGGGGCTGACGTATCGAACGCATTCGATCCGGAAAGGGAAGACGAACTCGCGCCTCCCTTGCTCGCCGCCGGTCTTAACGCCTGGATCAAAGAGCAGGACAAAGCGGGCATAGCCTTCTCCGTCGATCCGCCTCCGGGCCGCCGCCCCAGCCTGCACGCGAGATTGCGGCAGGCACTGGACCCCGATTCCGAGGAGCAGCGACACTGGACGTTCCGGATGATCGGCGCGCCGCACCACATCGCAGCACTCAAACGGCTGAACGACGGCATCACGGCGTCCGGCCTGGGCCCGGAGACGCCCGACCGTTGTTTCGTCGTGCTCCGCAACCTCGCATGGTCGGATGGGCCGGCCACTCAAGCTCGCCTGAAACAGCTCAAGGAGTGGGGTGGGCAATCACTCACCGTCCGGGGTGACGACCTGCGCGTGTTCGAGGCGCTGCGGCAAATGGCAGCCGATGAGGACCCGGAGTTCGAGAACTGGCTGCGTGCCCGCCGCCCGGCCAGTGATACCGAGCTGTTCACCAGCCTGCTCGGCGCGCTGACACTCATCGATCCATCACCGCCGCCTCAGCCATCGACCACAGGATCCGAACGGTCGGCAAGGGACCTCCTGGAATCCGCCGACGGCCGCACCGCGGTCATCCCGGTCGGCAGGCGTCTGGATACCGGCACCGATCTCGAACTGAAGCTGAGCACCCTCACCCGCCACACGGCCGTGTTCGCTGGATCCGGCTCCGGCAAGACCGTGTTCCTGCGGCGGCTCATCGAGGAGTGCGCGCTGCACGGGGTGTCGTCGATAGTGCTCGACTCCAACAACGACCTTGCCCGGCTGGGTGATCCCTGGCCCAGCCCGCCTCATGGTTGGAGCGACGAGGACGCCGGCAAGGCGGCTCGCTATTTCGCCGAGACTGAGGTCGTGATCTGGACTCCGGGACGTTCTCGAGGACGCCCGCTGACCTTCCAGCCGCTCCCCGATTTCGCACCAGTGCTCGATGACCGTGACGAGCTGGACTCCGCGCTTGGCCTGGCTGTCGAAGCGCTCGCCCCTCGGGCGAGCGTGGACGGGACGAGTGCCAAGGCGCGTAAGGGGAAGGCCATCCTCCGCCAGGCGCTGGGCTACTTCGCCCGCTCGGGCGGTGGCGACTTCGCCGCGTTTCTCGGTCTGCTCGCCGCCCTGCCGCTGGAAGTCAGCCAGATCGACCGCGCGGATCAGATCGCCGCCGAACTGGGACAGCTCCTCACCGCCGCGACGATCAACGACCCCCTCTTCGCGGGCCGCGGTGAGGCGGCGAACCCCGAGCAGTTGCTCAGCCCATCCACGGGCAAGCGGGCACGCGTCTCCGTCATCAGTTTCATCGGTCTAAGTGATGAGGCGAGACCAGGATTCGTCAGCCAGCTTCAGATGGCCCTGTTCTCCTGGATCAAGCGGAATCCGGCTCGTGGTCGCTCCCTCAATGGCCTGTACGTGATGGACGAGGCGCAGGCGCTCGTACCGGCGACACCGAAGACCGAAGCGCTGGCCAGCACACTGACCCTGGCCTCACAGGCGCGTAAGTACGGCCTCGGCCTTGTCTTCGCCACCCAGACACCGCGGGGCCTGCACAACCACATCGCGGGAAACGCCACAACGCAGTTCATCGGGAGGATCAACAGCCCCACGCAGATCGAGGTGGTCAAAGGGCTGGCGCGAGCCCGCGGAGGCCACGCCGACCGAGTTGGACGACTGGAGACCGGGCAGTTCTATGCCGCGAGCGAAGGCATACCCGAGGTGCTCATCCGGGCACGACAGTGCCTGAGCCATCATCCCGCCGATCCACTCACCGAACAGGAGATCATCGAGCGGGCATCCCGCTGATATCGCACATTGGCTCTGTGAGCCGGGTTGAGCGGGATCAGCCGGGCGCGCACCGCCGCGTTCAGCGCGGTCCGCAAGGTGGCGTGGATGCGTACCACCGTGGCGGGCGACAACCGGCGGCCGCCCGGCGAGGGACGCGCGGCCGGCGCCGCGAGGAGGTCGTTGACGTCGCTTGAGGTCAGCTGGTGCAGCCGGATCCGTCCCAGGCGGGGGACGAGGTAGCGGCGTATCCCTGCTTGGGCGACGGCCACAGTGCATCCTTGGTGGTCAGCCCCTGCTCGAGGGTGTATCCGGTCCCGGCGCCGTCGCGGTCAGCGCCTACCAGCGCCTTGCCGGCGGTCTCGGCTTCCTCGCGGTCGGCGTAACCGCTCTGGCGGGTGCGCCACCGACAGGCGCGAACACTGCGTCCCTCGCTGATGTCCGGTCTCGGGATCGACACAACCGCATCTCCTGCCGACCTGCGCATGAGCCAGTGCGCCAGGAGCGGGCGCGAGAGCTTCTCAAGCTCAGCATTCAGCCTTGTCTCGTCGGATCCGTGTCGTCGTGTCCTTGGATGGCTACCGCCAGGGAAAAGACATCCCCAGAATCAGAGATACAGGCGCTATCGGTCTCGGGCCCCGAGGCTGGCCTGATCGGCGGCGGTACGGCCGGCCGCCCAGCCCTCCCGATCCCAGGACGTGCGGACCGCGTGCGACACCAGGTTCGGGAACATGCGCTCGACCGCCTGCTCCACCTCCTGTTCGCGGGCCGCCAGCACCGGCACCAGGTCGGTGCCCCGGCCGGCGCTCTCCTGCGCGACCACACCCGCCGTGGCCTCGGCGAGCCGCTCCCCGATCCTGGAGGCGAACGCCGACAGGAACGACTGGCGGAACGTCTTGTTCCTCGACCGGCCGGTGCCGTGCTTCTTGGTGCCCGAGTTCACCAGCGCGGTCTGCGCCTGCACCAGCAGCGAGGTGAACAGCACCTCCACCCAGGACAGGTCCGCCCAGAACCCCAGCACGGTGGCGAACCCCAGCTCTTTCGACCAGATCACCCGGCACCTGTTGGCCTCGGCGATGAGGTTGAGCAGCACGGCCTTGGACTGCTCGTACGGCGCGTCGATGCCGACCCGGATGCCCGCCGGGGCCTCGCCTCCGCCTGGCTGCGCCTCCAGCATCGCCGCGTCGATGCTGTACTTCGCCATCAAGCTCTGCGCCGCCGACGTGAACGTCTCCGCCTCCGCCTCGTACGTCGTCGACTCCGCCTTGGCCAGCAGCGCCCGCACCCGCGCGAACGTCTTGTCGCTGACCGCGTGCGGACGTGCCTGGACCGTACGGCGAGCGGCCCCGGGCCGCGGGCTCAACGACTCCAGCCGCGGCAGCCCGGTCAGCAACCCCAGCAGTTCCAGCCCACCGGAGACGGTCAC
Organism: Nonomuraea sp. KM90; assembly: GCF_052246675.1. Taxonomy (NCBI): domain Bacteria; kingdom Bacillati; phylum Actinomycetota; class Actinomycetes; order Streptosporangiales; family Streptosporangiaceae; genus Nonomuraea; species Nonomuraea sp. KM90. Next base: position 8,416 of record NZ_JBQQCB010000136.1, read on the forward strand.
CAGTCGGCTGGCCCCGTCGCGTGCCTGCCGCGCCGCGAGGTAGCCGCCCGTCCACCACACCGTGGCCTCCAGGCCGGCGAGTTGGTCGCGCCAGCGCTCATCCACCGTGGCCGGCGGGTAGGCCCGCATCTCCCAGGCGATGAGGTCGGCCGCCGTCCGCCCGTGCCAGTCGGTCAGCCGCCTGGCCGCGATCCTGACCACGTCGGCGGGCTGCCAGCCGTTCCGCCACAATCCCGAGATCGCACGGGTCACGACCTCCACCAGGACGCGATCGGCGTCGTCCCGGTCGGCCAGGAAGGCGGCGGCGGAGTCGAAGGCTGCCTCATCCTCGCGGGCAAGGGCCTCCATCGCCGCGCCGATCAGCTCATTAGCCTTACTCACACGTGCCGTCCATCTTGAAGAAAGTCCGCCAGAACCCTACCGCGACGGAGCCTCGTCCCTGCTCACCGGCGCGGTGGAAGGCGGCCAGGTCGTGACCGTCCCCGGCTGACCCGCCTTCCAATGACGATCAGGGCCGAGCATAGGGGGTGTCCATGGCAGGCCACCCGTACGCGCCGGTGTACCGCTCGAAGATGTAGTCACGCGGCGTGGTGGTATTCGTTGGTCGTGCCTGTGGCGACGGGTTTTCGGCGGACGTCGGTGCCGGGGACTGGTGCGGCCGGTGCCCGTTGTGCTGGATGGCCGTGCTCGACGAAGACCAGCACGTACACCCGGTTGAGCGGCACGGTCTCGATCACCGGGAAGTCCGCATGCCCTCGCGGCCTGTCCCGCGCCGAACGGCTCGGACGGCCGCGATCACGCCGAGATGAACGGCTCCGTCAGATGCGGTGTCGCCAGGTGCAGCGTGGTGGCGGTTGCGCGGCCGAGCATGCGCTTCCTTGAGTGCCTGGCCGCCTCAGGGTCGATCTCGTGCGCGTAGGCGAGCTCGGGGTGGAGCAGCTGGAGCGCGTGCACGAGGAGGTCGCCGGTGACGAGCGCCAGCTCGCGCCCGTCGGCGACCAGCACGCTCTGGTGCCCGGGCGTGTGACCGGGCGTGGCGACCGTGCGCCCGGCGCGCAGCGGCGTGTCCCCGTCGAGGAGCCGGAGCCGGCCGGCCGCCGCGAGCGGGTCGGTGAGGGTCTCGCGGAGCTGCGGGTTGAGCGCGTCGAGGGCGTCGAACTCGGCCCGCTGGAGCAGGTATTCGGCGTTCGGGAAGTAGGGGCGGCGGTCGCTGGTCGCGCTGCCGGGCGCGGCGGAGCCGCCCGCCGCGCTGCTGGTCGAAGCGTTGCCGTCCGCCGCGCCGCCCGCTGATGGGACAGCCGCCTCGGTCACGACCGCCCATCCGACGTGGTCTGTGTGCAGATGCGTGAGCACCACGGTGTCGACGTCGGCCGGGTCGATGCCCGCGGCGGCGAGCGACTCGGGGAGCGCACCGGGGACGGGGGCCCATGAGCCGGCCGGGCTGTCCGCCGGACCGATCCCGGCGTCGACGATGGTGAGGCCCTTGTCGCTGCGGATCGCGTACGCGCGGAACTGGAGCCGCCAGCGGCCCTCGGCGTCGACCGCGCCCGGGTCGAAGCGGTCGGCCTCGGCCCACTGAGCGGCCGTGGCCTCGGGGAAGGCCTCGGCGCGCGGGGAGAAGAACGGGCCCTCGCCATCGGCGAGGGCGATGATCTCGGTCGAGCCGATCCAGAGGCGGGGAACGCTGAGGGACATGGCGCGATCCTGCCATGCCCTGCCACGCCGGTGATGGCTCGCCCCATCACCGGCTCCTGTACGTGCCGTGCTCGCGCGCCTCGGTCTGTGTGAGCACGACGATGAGGTGACGCACGCCGGCCCGCACCATGGCCGACGCCAACCTAAGCATCCGGCGTCAATGACGGTTCGCACGGCGAGATCGGGATCAACACCCGGCTGGCGGCTGGCGAGTGGCGGGCTCGAACGGCGTGTCCGTCGTGCTGGCCGGCGGCTCACCCGGCGGCTCACCCGGCAGCGGCAACTCCTCGGCGTGGTCCTCGTGTGGTCCGGGCTGCGCCCGCGCGGCGAGCACCGTACCGGGGCCGTTCCGGTGGGGGAGGAAACGGGGAAGGGAACTGGCCGCGCCGTCAGGGGCTGTCGGTGGGGAACCGTTCGTGCCCCAGCACCGCGAGCAACTGCAGCTTCTCGTAGCCCTCGCTGCGAGGAGGAGCGGTGAGCACGAGCAGCGCCTGGGACTGATCCTCGGTGAACAGCACCTGACAGTCGAGCTCGATCGGGCCGAGCTCGGGATGGATGAGCGTCTTGTGGTCCTCGAAGCGCCTGGCGACCTCATGCCGTTCCCACAGCTCGGCGAACTCCGCGCTGGCCTTCCGCAGGGCCCGCACGAACTCTCCGGCCCGCGACTGCGGGCCCATGGTTCCGTACGCGGCACGCAGGTTCGCGACCAGGGCGCGGCTCTGCCGGTCACGGTCGTCGGCCGGGTAGCGCAGCCGCTCCGAAGGATCGGTGAACCACCGGTAGATCTCGCTTCGGGCGAGACCCGTGTAGCCCGACTTGTCGCCGAACAGGGCGTCGGCCATCCGGTTCTGCACGAGCGTCTCGCCCAGGCTGGACAGGATGAGCGCCGGGGTGTCGCTGAGGCGGTCGAGCACGCGCAGCAGCGCTGGAGCGACATGCGAGGCGGCGGACACGGACGCCGGGGCGTTCTGCCCCGCCATCTGGAACAGGTAGTCGCGCTCGTCAACCGTCAGCCGCAGTGCCCGGGCGATCGAGGCGAGCATCTGCGGGCTGGGTTGCGGGGCGCGCTGCTGTTCGAGCCGTGTGTAGTAGTCGGTCGACATCGCGGCGAGTCCCGCGACCTCCTCGCGCCTGAGGCCCGGGGCACGGCGGCGCGCTCCCGGGGGGAGCCCGAGGTCCTCCGGCCGCAGCGCCTCACGACGGCGGCGCAGGAAGTCGGCGAGTGCTGCACGGTCCATGTGTCCAGTATCTGCCCGTGCCCCGAGGAGCGACGACCGTGAGCCAGGGATCGTCGATCCCCCGATAACCGCTCTCTGCACCGGCGCCGGCCGGCGAGGAAACCTTGGAGCATGAACATCTCCGGAAACACCGTCTTCATCCCGGGCTCCACGAGCGGCATCGGCCTGGCCCTCGCGATCGCGCTGCAAGCCGAGGGGAACACCGTCATCGTCGGCGGCCGGCGCGCCGACCTGCTCGATCAGATCGCCGCCGAGCACCCGGGCATCGACACCGTACGGATCGACACCGCGGATGCCGCGAGCATCGAGTCCGCCGCCCAGGAGGTCCTGGCCAGGCACCCGGATCTCAACGTCCTCGTCACGATGGCCGGCATCATGCGCGTCGAGGACTGGCACAAGCCCGACGCCTTCCTGGCCTCGGCCGAGGCGGTCATCACGACCAACGTGCTCGGCCCGATCCGCCTCATCGCCGCGTTCATCCAGCATCTGCAGACGCGGCCCGACGCCACGATCCTCACCGTCTCCTCAGGTCTCGCGTTCGCACCCCTCAAGATCACGCCGAGCTACAACGCGTCGAAGGCCGCGATCCACATGCTCAGCGAGTCGATCAGGCTGCAACTCGCCGACACGAACGTGAAGATCGTCGAACTCGAGCCGCCGTCCGTCCGCACCTCGCTGCTGCCCGGCCAGGAGGACAGCGAGCACGCGATGCCGCTCGAGGAGTTCGTGGCCGAGGTCATGGCACTGCTCGAGTCGGCGCCCGACGCGAAGGAGATCCAGGTCGAACGCGTGAAGTTTCTCCGCTACGGCGAAGCGCGCGGCGACTACGAGCAGGTCGTGGAGATGCTCAACGCGTCCGACCCGCACGGGAAGTAGTCCGGGCTCCCCGGGTGGCGGCGGCGTGCCACCCGGGGGTGAGGATTCGTCGCTCCGCCCCTCTTCCCATCTGGCCGGCGATCCCACATGGTGGGGGTCTGCAGCCGACGTCGATCAACGGAAGGCGCCCGGGACCCGGGTCAACGAGCCCTTCCGGCACGGAGAGGACTCGCCCTTCCATGGCCCTTGCCAGCGTCTTCCTGCCCATCGCTCTGGCGATCATCATGCTGGGGCTCGGCCTGAGCCTGACGGTCGCCGACTTCCGCCGCGTGCTCGCCTACCCCAAAGCCACCGTCGTGGCGCTGACCTGCCAGATCCTCATCCTGCCCGCCGTCTGCCTCGGCCTCGTGCTCGCCTTCGGCTTACCGCCCGCCCTCGCCGTCGGCATGATGTTGCTGGCCGCCTCGCCGGGCGGCACGACCGCGAACCTCTACAGCCACCTGTTCGGCGGCGACGTCGCGCTCAACGTGACGCTCACCGCGATCAACTCGGTGCTGGCCGTCTTCACGCTGCCCCTGGTCACCAACCTGTCGCTGAGCTACTTCGGCAACGCGGGCACGCTCGGCCTCCAGTTCGACAAGACGCTGCAGGTGGTCGCGATCGTGCTGGTCCCCGTGGCGGTCGGCATGCTGGTACGCGCGTTCGCCCCGCGTTTCGCCGACCGCATGGGCACGCCCGTGAAGATCACCTCTGCCGTCGTCCTGGTCCTGGTCATCCTCGGCGCGCTCCTGCAGGAGCTGGACAACCTCAGCGGCTACATCAGCTCCGTCGGCCTGATCACGGCCCTGTTCAGCGTGGTCAGCCTGACCGTCGGCTACTGGGCTCCCCGCCTGGCCGGGGTGGGCCGTCGCCAGGCCATCGCCTCCTGCATGGAGATCGGCATCCACAACGCGACCCTCGCGATCGCGGTCGCGCTCAGCCCGGCGCTGCTGAACAACGCCCAGATGGCCGTCCCCGCGGCGACGTACGGCATCCTGATGTTCCTCACCGCGGCCGCCGCCGGATTCCTCGTGAGATCCCGCACGCCGGAAGCCGCGGCCGAGACGACCGCCGCCTAGTGTCCCGGTCTTGAGTCTCGTCGTCTGATGGAGGGATGGCGGGCAGACCATGACGTCCGCTCGTCGGTGGTCATCTCGGGTTCTTGGCCTCTTCTCGCAGTTGCATCCAAGGCCAAAGCGTGCCCGAGCGTGTTCGGCGAAGGCAGGCGAAGTCAGGCGATGGCGCGGTCCATGGCCGAGGCGTAGGCGCGGGGTGTCGGCTGGTGCGCTGGGTTCGTCTGTCGTGGAAGGGCGACGATCGGGCTGAGACCGGTGTGTCCGCAGGTCACTGCCGCTTCGTGTCAGAGATCATGGGTCTCGTGCGAGCAGTGTGGAACGATCAGACCATCGCCGAGAGCGAGGACACGGTTGTCGTCGAAGGCAACCACTACTTTCCCCGGGAGACGCTGCGCGATGACGTGCTGCGTGAGTCCGGCACCCACACCATGTGTCCGTGGAAGGGGCAAGCGTCTTACTACACGCTGGAGAGCGGCGGCGTGCGTAGTGAGGACGCGGTCTGGTACTACCCCGAGCCGAGGGAGGGGGCCGAGATGGTTCGCGGGCGGGTCGCTTTCTGGAAGGACGTCCAGGTCGTGGACTGAACAGGCACCTTGGCCTCCAGGGGGAGGACGATCCGAGAAACCCCAGCCCGCATCACCCACGAGCACGATACCGCCGCCCGCCGCCCGCCGCCCGCCGCCGGGCACGCTGACCGCCACGCAAGTCTTCTACCGGCTGGTGAGCGCGCGGAGGTCGTCGAAAGCTTGGAGGAGATGCGCGTCCAGGCTCTTCGAGGGGTCGTCGATCCAGGCTCGGGCCGCCTGGTGGAAGGTGGCCCAGCCCGTCTGGGCGGCCAGGGCGGCCAGCCGGTCGGCGACGCCGCGCCGCCGCAGGGCCTCCGCCAGGGCGTCGGTGAGCAGCGCGGCCTTGGCCAGGTCGCGTTCGCGCAGCGCGGGTGTGGCGGCGATGACCTCCAGCCGTGGTTCTGAGAACGGGCGGTTGTCCTCCAGGATCCGCCCGGCTTGCCTGAAGGCCCGCAGCAGGATCTCGAACGGCCGCAATCCGTCGGGCGCTTCCGCCACCGCCCGCGTCAACGCGTCACGCAGGTCGGCTTCGCCGTCGAAGAGCACCTCGCGCTTGTCGGGGAAGTGCCGGAAGAACGTGCGCTCGTTGACCCCGGCGCGTGCGGCGATCTCGGCCGTGGTGGTCTGGTCGAACCCGCGTTCCCTGTACAGCTCCAGTGCCGCCTGCTGAAGGCGGCGCCGCGCTTCTGCTCCGCTCCGTGGCACACTCCGAGACTACCGCAGGTTGCGCCAGTGACTGACATTATGTGTAGAGTCAGTGACTGGCGCTAAGTAGTGCCAGTCACTGACACCAAGCGGAAGAGTCCTCATGCATGTCTTCGTCACCGGTGGTTCAGGCCAGACCGGCCCGGCGGTCGTCGCCGAGCTCATCGCGGCCGGTCACACCGTCACAGGTCTGGCGCGGTCGGAAGCCGCCGCCGCCCGGCTCTCGTCACTGGGGGCCACGCCGCACCCCGGCTCCCTGGACGACCTCGACATCCTCCGCAGCGGCGCCGAGGCCGCCGACGGGGTCCTGCACATGGCGTACGGCGGCGACTTCTCCGACCTCGACGACATGATGCGGCGCGACACGACCGCGATCGAGGCGCTCGGCCGGCCGCTGGAAGGCTCCGGTAAGCCGCTCGTCGTCACCTCGGGCACCCTGGTCCTGCCCGCGGGCCGGGTGAGCACCGAGCGGGACGAGCCCGACATGGCCGGGATCGCCGCCTTCCGCATCGCCGGTGAACGAGCCTGCCTGGACTTCGCCACCCGTGGAGTACGCGCGAACGTGGTACGCCTCGCCCCCACCGTCCACGGCCCCGAAGACCACGGTTTCATCCCCCAGCTCATCGCCACCGCGCGCGAGACCGGCGTCTCGGCCTACGTCGGCGCCGGCGCCAACCGGTGGCCCGCGGTCCACAGGCTCGACGCCGCGGTCCTGTTCCGCCTGGCGCTGGAGCAGGCAGCGGCGGGCAGCGTGCTGCACGGAGCGGCCGAGAGCGGCGTCACCTTCAGGAGCATCGCGGAGACGATCGCCCGGGTTCTCGATCTGCCGGCGGTCTCGCTGACTCCCGGCGAGGCCGCCACGCACTTCGTCAGCCCGTTCATGGCCCTCGCCCACGCTTTCGACGGGCCCGTCTCCAGCACCTACACGCGGGAGTCGCTCGGCTGGTCGCCGACCCACCCGACGCTGCTCGACGACCTGGAGCACGGCGACTACCTCGCCACCCCGGTCAGGCCATGAGCACCCTTGCCACGGGCGTTCGCGGGCCCGCGGCGCGGTGCCGTCGACGACGCGGGCCGTTCTGGTCGCTGCTTTGAGACAAGAACGCGGCAGGGACGGCGACATCAACCGTGGTACGTCCCAGTCCGGACTGGCGGTCCCGGCCGCGGTGAAGCGGCCGCGTCATGCTCGGATGATCACGGGCAGGTACTTGTGGACTGGGCCACCACGTGGGCGGCCGCGAAGTCCTCGACCTTGACGTACGCCATCGACTTACCTCTCCGGTCGTACCTGGTGTGGTTGTCGGGCTGGCCGGGCAGGGCGAATTTCACGTAGTAACACCAGCCCGCGTCTATCTGCACGACGTCCCAGTCCTCGTTGGACGGGGTGCGCCCGCCCCTCGGGGCGAGGCCGCGGGATGCCTGGTCGCTGCCGCAGGTCGGTCTGGTGGTCGTCAAGGTGCCCGTGGAGCCGCCGCTGAGGCACCAGTTCCTGATGGCCGTCGCGGGGTAGGCGCTGTCGTTGATCACCGCGCCGTTCAACAGCGCGGTTCCCGCGAACGCCGGCGGCGGCGCGACGGCCGTCAGCGTGACGATTCCGGCGACGACGGCCGTGGAGACCAGTGCGGCTCGCTTGATGATGGACACGATCGCTCCCTACCTCGGGTATCCGTGCGCCTGGTCAAGATGTCTTCTTGATCGGCGGTTTCGCAGGACCAAAAGCTAGTTCAGCCTGGTTTGTCCAGCGAGAGCGCGATGTGCTGGACAAACAACACGGGGCGCCGTGAATGCCAACGGGACTGCGATGCGGGACCAATCCAGCGGTTCGCGCACGAGTTGCGCGGTCTGCATGATTCCGCAAGCCGGCGGAACGTGGACTGGGGATGGGCGCGATGAGGGGCTGCCGGTCAGATCGCGGTGCCCCAGCGGTATCGCCGTCTCGCGGTGTACACGGAGCCGCCCGTACTCCGGCAGCCGTCACCATCGGGGCCTGGTGACCCCTGAGTGTCGGCTGTTCTCGCGTCCGGTACCCCCACGACCCTGCTGCGCGCCGTACGCTGCGGAGTTTGCCGTCGGCAGCGGAGCGTCTCGCTGCCCTCGGATCTTGGAACTCCCGATGGCGCCTTCGTACGACAAGCCGCATTGGTTTGTCCGAAAACATAACTTTCGGTCGGAAAGTACGACAGGATCGTGCGGGTGAGCCCCCGGAGTGTCGTCCCGTTCGTTGTCCTCCTCATGGTCGCCGCCTGCACCGCGCAGGAGGCGGCGCCATCAGCCGCGCCGGCTCCCTCGACCGCGCCGCCCTCGAGCAGCGCGGCCGCCACCCCGAGCGCGTCCGGTCAGGATGCCCGGCCCGCGCTGGCGGAGACCCGAAGCACCAAGACCCCGGAGCTCACGGTCGCGGTCGTCGGTCTGAACCGGGTCAAGGGCAAACACCTGGTGGCCCAGCTCAGGCTCACCAACACGGGCACGGAGGCGAACCTGTCGTGGCCGGGCCAGATGGGCGACAACACGCGCCCGCTCGGGCAGATCCGCTGGGCATCCGGCATCGGCGTGCTCGACGCGCAGGCCCGTACCTGGATCCTGCCGTACAAGCCGGCCGACTTCCCGTGTCTGTGCAGCGACGAGGACCGCGACGGTCTGGGCATGTTCATCGACGGGGGACAGTCGATCACCGTGTACGCGGTCATGCCCGCCCCGTCGGGCAACCCCAGCACCGCCACCGTCGTCACCCCGGTGGGCCCGCCCATGCCTGACGTGCCGATCAGTGACGACCCGCCGGTCCCGGCGCCCGGCATGACCATCCCCGACCCGGACGCCGAGCCCGTCACCACCGTCACCCGCCGGCTCGTGACCCCGTCGGAATCGCTCGACAAAACGGAAGAGACGGCAGACACCGGCACGGATCTCCAGGTCAACCTGTCGTCGGACGTGCTGTTCGCCCTGAACAAGGCCATGCTCACCCCCAGAGCCAAGGCCGTGCTGGCCCGCACCGCCAAGCTGATCGACGCCTCGCTCGGCCCCTCCGTGCAGGTGGACGGGCACGCCGACTCCTCCGGCACCGACGCCATCAACAACCCGCTCTCCGCGCGCCGCGCCGCAGCCGTGCGCCAGGCGCTGTCAGCGCTCGTCACCAGGCAGGACGTACGTTTCCGAGCCAAGGGGTACGGCTCTCGCCAGCCGCTCTACAGCAACGACACCGACGAGGGCAGGCGGCGCAACCGGCGGGTCACGGTGACGTTCGCCAAGCCGCAGGCCGCCTCCGAGCAGCCGGCCACGTCCACCACGTCCACCACGTCCGCCGCCCCGGGCGCGACCGGGCTGACGGCCACCGGCAAGGCGGATGGCCAGCCGATCTCCATGGAGGTGACGGGGCTGCGGCGGCTGCCCGGCGGCCTCGGCCTGCTGACCTACCGGATCAAGAACGAGGGCGCCGCCGAGACCTGGTTCAACGAGCTGCACCATGCGCAGGACTGGATGTCGTTCAAGTATCAGGCGGCCACCAACGTGACGCTGACCGACGTGGCCGCAAGGCGTCAGTATCTGCCCGGCCGCCTCCAGGTGCCCGCCGAGGGCGGGAACGTGGACTCGTACTGCGCCTGCACGGACCTGTCCGGCGTGCGGCTGGGCACGGAGAAGTTCGGGCCCGGGGCGGAGAAGGTGTTCTGGAACCTGTTCGCGCTGCCCGAGGGCGTGGCGACGATGAAAGTGAAGATCGGGACCTTCCGTGACCTCCAGGTCCCCGTGCGGTAACACGCGCCCAGCCTGACAGGCCGGCGACGAGGGCCGCGGGGATCAGGGCGACCGCGAGCGCGACGGCCCACCACCGAGGAGCTGGGCCGTCAAGCAGCACGGTGATACCGAGGGGCACGAGCAACGCCCTGGCCGAGTCCCTCGAACAATAGACGCTGCGGGGCGGCGCACGGCTCGCACGGGAAGTCTGGACTCCCAGGTCAAGCGCCTGGCTGCTGGAGCGCGGCGGATCGGAAGGCGGGCGCGTACCGAATCACCTCACAACGACACTTTCGCGCCCTCCAGCACGCGCATGAAGGCACGCGACCATTCAGGCAGGTCCGGCCAGCCACGACAGGAGACCATCGCGCCGTCCACCACGTCGGGGGCGTCCACGAAGGTCGCGCCGGCCATCTCCATGTCGGTCCTCAACGGCGGGAACGCCGCCGTGGTACGGCCCGCGCAGCAGGCCCAGCGCAGCAGGCCCAGCGCAGCAGGCCCAGCGCGGCCGGCACCTGCGGGCCGTGGCAGATCGTGCCCACCGGCAGGCCGTGCTCGAAGAAGTAGTGCACGATACGGGCGACGTCGGGATCGGTGCGGATGTACTCCGGCGCGCGGCCGCCCGGGATCACCAGCGCCTGGTAGTCCTCGGGTTGCACGTCGGCGAACGCGGACGCGTGGTGGGGGCGGCCACGACCGCCTCGTGACCCCCTTCCCGGAGCCGGAAGACGGGGTACATGGAGTCCAGCTCTTCCGCCGCATCGCCGGTCAGAGCAAGCACTCGGGCCATGACTCACTCCTGTTCTCCACGGTAATCCGCGTGGGACTGGAATGGCAGACCCCCGCCGCAGGCCTCGCTCGAGCCCGCGCCCGGCCCTCGGGTGCTCGACCTCGGCGTCGCAACCGGCAGGCTGACCGACCGTGTTGGGTGCGAGAACCCGATCGCCGTGTTGATCTGGAGGTCAGTGGCTCGAGCGCGAGGTGGGTTCGGGCGTCCTGCCCGTGGTGTGGTGGTCTTCGCTGTATGTGCCTGGGCGTTCTGGCCGATGGGCGGAGTGTGGCTGAGCTGGCTCCTCGCCGAGCGGCTGCGCTTCGGCGCGGATGAGCGCTTCGCGCGCGAGCGGGCGTGGCCGGTGTTGCGCGGGGCCGCCGAGTTCTGCCTCGACTGGCTGGTCAGGGACCCCGACGGGACCGTCGGTACGTCGCCCTCGACCTCGCCGGAGAACCACTACCTCACGCCGCAGGGGCACAGCGTCGCGGTCGGCCACTCCTCGACGATGGACCTGACCCTGATCTCCGGGCTGTTCACGGCGCTGGCCGCCCTCGCGCGGCGCCTCCACCGCACGGACGACCCGGTCGTTGCGGCGGCCCGGGCCGTGCTGCCGCTGATCCCGGAGCCGGCCACCGGCCGTGACGGCCTCGTCCGCGAATGGATCGACGACGCGCCGCAGGCCGAACGCGGGCACCGGCACCTCAGCCACCTGGTGTTCGCCTATCCCGGGGACACCCCGGCCGACCCCCGGCTCACCGCGGCCGTGGCCCGTTCCCTCGACGATCGGGAAGACGACTCCACCGGCTGGTCACTCGCCTGGAAGCTGGCGCTGTGGGCCAGGCTCAGGGAACCCGCGAGGGTGTCGCGGCTGCTCGGCCTGGTGCTTCGCCCGGCGCCCATGGAATCGGCGGGCGAGCGCGGCGGGCTGTACCCGAACCTCTTCGGGGCGCATCCGCCGTTCCAGATCGACGGCAACCTCGGCTACGTCGCGGCGGTGGCGGAGACTCTGGTTCAGAGCCACGACGGCAAGATCACCGTCCTGCCGGCCGTGCCGCCGGAATGGCGCAGCGGACGGGTGCGCGGAATCGTCGCCCGACCGGGGGTCGCGGTGGACGTGGCCTGGGACACCAAGGCCGGGCAGGTGCGGGCGACAGAGATCGCGCTGCGCGCTCGGCGGCCGGCCGGCCGTACCCAGGTCGTCGTGCGAGCCGGTGGACGCGAAGGCCGGATCGACCTCAGCGCGGGCGGGCGGGTCCTGGTGGATCCCGAGACGCTGGCGGTGTCCCCTCCTCTCGTCCCGGACGGCTCCACGGAGAGGGCCGGCCGGTGAGGACATCGCTTGACGTGGCCGACTTCGGCGCGGTCCCCGACGGGGGAGGCGACGCGGCGCCCTCGGTCGTGGCGGCCCTCCAGGCGGCCGCGGCCCACGCAGGTCCGGCGACGCTCCGGTTCCCCCCGGGCGAATACCACCTCTGGCCGGACGCCGCGCAACGACGTGAGCTGTACGTTTCCAATACCGTGGGCGACGACCCGCGCGTACGTGACAAGACGATCGCCCTGCTCGTCGAGGCGGCAGACGATCTCGAGATCTCCGGCGCGGGCGCCCGCCTGGTCCTGCACGGGCTCCAGACGACCTTCGCCGTGATCGACTCTCGCCGGGTACGGATCGAGGGGCTCGAGTTCGACTTCGCCGTCCCGACCGTGGTCGACGCCACGGTGGTGGACGCCGGGCTCACGGCAGGACGGGCGTACCGGGTGATCAGCGTGCCCGAGGCCACGCTGTTCGCCGTCGACGGCCGTTCCGTACTCTGGCACGGGGAGCTCCTCGGCTCGGGAACGTACGCCTGGGAGGGTCACGACGCGCTGGAGTACTCACAGATCCACGACCCGGCCGCCGGGCGGACCCGCCGTGCCCCCAACCCCCTGTTCGACGGGGTCCACCAGATCGTGGCGGCGGGTCGGCGCGAGATCCGGATCGTGTACGACCACGACGAGGAACCGGCTGACCTCGGCCTCGTCTACCAGATGCGGCTGACGACGCGTGATCATCCAGGCGGGCTCGTGCTCGACAGCACCGGCGTGACGTTGTCCGGCGTACGGTTTCGGTTCCTGCACGGCTTCGGCGTCGTGGCCCAGGCGAGCCGTGACATCTCCATCGAGAGATGCGAGTTCAGGGCACCACCCGGCACCGGGCGGCACAGCGCGGGTTTCGCCGACTTCGTGCAGTTCTCCGGCTGCTCCGGCCGTGCGGTCGTGCGTGACTGCCTCTTCGACGGGCCACACGACGACCCGGTCAACGTGCACGGCACCTATCTGCGCGTAGCCGGTCAGCCCACCCCGCGCACGGTGGAACTGGAGTACGCACACCGGGAGACGGCGGGCATGCCCCAGTTCTCAGTCGGCGACGAGGTCGAGATCGTCGACCGCGAGACGCTGCGGCCGATCGCCCTGGCGACGGTGGAGCGGGTGCGTCAGCCCGGCGGCCGGGACCACGGCGGTCCTCTCAGGACCATCACGCTGACGGTCGGCTCCGCGCTTCCCGGAGAGCTGGCGGGACGAGCCGCGGTGGAGAACGTCACCAGGACCCCGACCGTGCACATCGTCCGCAACGTCTTTCGCAACGTGCCCACGCGCGGGGTGCTCGTGACCACCCGCCGCCCGGTGCTCATCGAGGAGAACCGGTTCGAACGCACCGGAATGGCGGCTGTCTACGTTTCGGGCGACGCCACCGACTGGTGGGAGTCGGGGCCGGTTCGGGACCTCACCGTGCGGGGCAACGAGTTCGTCGAACCAGGCGGTCCAGCGGTGTTCGTGGATCCCAGGACCGCGACGTCCGACCCCGCCCACCCCGTCCACCGCGGCGTCGTCGTCGAGGGGAACCGCTTCGCGCTGGACGGTGTGCCCGCGCTCGACGCCAAGGGCACCGGGGGCATTCGGTTCAGGGACAACACGCTCGCCCGCCTCGGCGCACCCACCTGGGACATCGTCCTAAGCTCGTGCCCGGATGCGGACATCGGACATGCCGTGAGCGAGCCGCCACTTCGGGTGCTGCGGAGCGCGCCTCCACGCTGACTCCTTGACACCTCGGAGGGCGGCGCCCGCGTGCCCGGGAGCCATTCGCATCAGGTGGGCGGCCACTGCCGTAGGGCCATGTCGGCCACCCTGTGGAGCTCGTCGCGGGTCGCGCCGCCGGCGGCCTGCACGGCGATGCCGTTGGCCACGGCCATGAGGTATCGGGCGAGCAGGCCGGGATCGCTGCCCGCGGGCAGGTCGCCCGCATCGACGGCCCGCTGGAACCGCTCCCGCAGGAGCGAGATGCCGTTGTCACGCCAGGCTGCCAACGTGTCCCGGGCGCTGAGACCGGCCTCGCCCGCCGCCAGGGAACCTTGGACGCCAAGGCAGCCGGCGGGACAGCCGGGAGTGGTGGTGGCCCGTACGCACCCGTTGAGGAACGCCGTGGCGACCTGCCGCGCCGTCGGCTCCTCCAGGGCCCGCGGGACGTACGCGGCGGGGCCGTCGGTGTAGCGCTGCAGGGCCTTGTGAAACAGGTCTTCCTTGCTGCCGAAGGCGGCGTACATGCTGGTACGGCTGATGCCCATGGCGTCGGTCAGGTCGGTGAGGCTGGCGCCCTCGTAGCCCTGCTCCCAGAAGACGCGCATGGCCCGGTCGAGCGCCTTGTCGACGTCGAAGCCGCGCGGCCGGCCGATCGGCGCCTTCCCCTGGGTGTTCACGTCACCGATCATACCTCTTCTGTACCGATCGGTGCGGAAGTGCTATCGTCCACTTCCGTACCGATCGATACAGATTTCTAACGAGGTGGGAAGCATGGGACAGTTCGAAGGTAAGACCGCGGTCGTCACCGGCGGCGGAACGGGGATCGGCCTGGCCACCGCCGTACGGCTGGCGGCCGAAGGCGCGCACGTGTTCATCACCGGCCGCCGGAAGGCGGTCCTTGACGCGGCGGTGGAGCGCATCGGCCCGGCGGCGGTGACCGCCGTGCAGGGCGACATCTCGGACCTGGCGGACCTGGACCGGCTCTACGACGCGGTCCGGGCCCGGGGCCGGGGCCTGGACGTGCTGTTCGCCAACGCCGCCGCCGCGTCGTTCGCGACGCTGGAGCAGGTCACCGAGGAGCACTTCGACGAGATCTTCGGCGTCAACGTCCGGGGTACCCTGTTCACGGTGCAGAAGGCGCTGCCGCTGCTCAACGACGGCGCGTCGGTGATCCTGAACAGCTCGGTGCGCGCCGGTGACGGTGTCGCGGCGTTCGGCACGTATGCGGCCTCCAAGGCGGCGATCCGGTCCTTCGCCCGGACCTGGGCCAACGAGCTCAAGGGCCGGAACATCCGGGTCAACGCGATCTCCCCGGGCACCATCGACACCCCCGGGCTCGACGGCGTGGTCGGGACGGGGGACGCGCCCGTCACCAAGTCGGATTTCGCCGCGGCGATCCCGCTCGGCCGCATCGGGCGCCCGGACGAGATCGCCAACGTGGTGGCTTTCCTCGCCTCCGACCAGGGCAGCTTCTTCCTCGGCGCCGACCTGGTCGTTGACGGGGGCGAGATGCACATCTAACGGGTGTCGTCCTGTCTGCTTCCCGGCCGGTTTTCCTGGCCTCGACCGACGTGTGCGGGACGTATAGAAGCGGACGTCAGCGTTTCGTCAACTCGCGAGCCGATGGCCGGGGCTAGATTCGTCAGCGATCCCACCAGAACACCGGGGGAGTTGCCACGTGGCTGCCGCACATGGGCGCGATCACCGTACGACCCGTCCCGCTGTGTTCGCTCCGCATCACCTCTCAACGCTCACCAGCTGAACGGAGTGGACATGGATCTGCAACTGACGGGGCGGCGCGCCGTGGTCACCGGCGCAAGCCGGGGAATCGGATGGGCGGTGGGCCGCGCCCTCGCGGCCGAGGGCGCCGCCGTGGCCCTGGTCGCCAGGAGCGCCCGGCACGTCGAGGGCGGCCGGCTCGCCTCCACCCTCGGCCTGACCCCGGACGCCGTCCAGGGCGTCGAGGTCAGCGTGCACACCATCATGGCGGACCCGAACCCGCAGACCCTGACCGAGCTGGCCGCCCACGCCGCCGCCGGCGCGCTGCGCGTCCCGGTCACCGCGACCTACGCGCTGGAGCAGGCCCCCGAGGCGTTCGCCGCCTTCGGTGCCGGAACGCTCGGCAAGATCGCCGTCACCTGCTCCTGATGCGCTCGCCATGAGGTCCGAGAACGTCTGCGCCGGCTGACCAGCCGCCATGGCCATGCCGGAGGCCCTCGCCCCGGCCACCCCCCGACCCGCGAAGAAACCTTGATGACCATCGCCCTGTGGATCGTGCAGGCCGTGCTGGCCGTCATGTTCGGCATCGCCGGCGTGACCAAGTCCACCCAGCCCAACGACAAGCTCGAGCCCAAACTGCCCTGGGCCGCGAACCGGTCCCACGCGGCCTGGCGTGACGCCCCCAGAGCCTCGCCGATCCTGGCCCACGTCACCCCGTGATCCCGCGGCAGCCGCACCCACGCGCGCAGGTCACGCCCGGCCTCCGTATGGAGATCAGGGCCGTCCGGCCTGCTCGTTGCCGAAGACCTCGGCGAACAGGCGCTGGGTGGCCTGCTGGAAGGCGGCTCCCAGGGACATGGCGGCATCGTCGGGGTAGTTGAGTGCGGCGGTGAGGGTCTTGCTGCCGTCGGGGGTGCTGTACATGAGCGCGGCGTGGCCGGCCATGCCGCCGTTGTGGGTGATGACGGTGCCGCCGCCGGGCGTCTCCTGCACGAACACGCCCAGGCCGTAGCCGGCCTTGGCCTCCGGGGTGCACATCTCGGCCAGCAGCTCGCTGGGCAGGAGCTTGCCGCCGACCAGCGCGGTGATGAAGGTGTGCAGGTCGCGGGTG